>CAZZDR010000065.1:0-14811 GCA_964652535.1 uncultured Hymenobacter sp.
GCCGAAGCCGCCGACTACCTGTTTCGGGTGCGCGGCCGCCAGATTTTGAGCCCCGGCTGGCGCGTGGTGTACGGCGACCCCACCCAACAAACCGCGCCCAAGCCTACCCCCCCCGCCGGCGCCAATGCCACGGGTGCCGAAGACAACGACGACGTGGTGAGCACCGTGCTACCCAGCTTCGTGAAGGGCGAAAGCGGCCCGCACCAGCCGCGCCTCGAAAGTAAGATGACTCAGCCGCCCAAAGACTACACCGAGGCCAGCCTGCTGCGCGGCATGGAAACGGCGGGCCGCAACATCGACGACGACGAACTGCGCCTGGCCATGAAGGAAAACGGCATCGGCCGCCCCAGCACCCGCGCCGCCATCATCGAAACGCTGTTTAAGCGCAACTACATTCGGCGCGAAAAAAAGCGCCTGCTGCCTACCCCCACTGGCGTCGAGCTAATCGGGCTAATCCGCAACCCGACCTTGAAATCGGCGGAGCTGACCGGCCAGTGGGAGCAGAAGCTGCGCCAGATTGAGCGCAACGAGCTGCCCTCTGATCAGTTTCTGGAAGAGCTGAAAGGCTTGGTGCGCGAAATGGTGCAGGAAGTAAAAACCGACCGCAGCGGCCGCGCCGTGTCGGCCGGCATCCCTACCCCCCCCGCGGCGAGTGGAAGTGCCAGCGCTGCTAAGGCGGCTTCGGGCACGGCACCAAAAACAGCCAGCACCGCTACCAAGGCCACCAGCCCGCCGCCAGCCAGCAATGGCCTCGGCACGTGCCCGGCCTGTAAAACCGGCCACGTGCTGCGCGGTAAAACGGCCTTTGGCTGCGCGCGCTTTCGGGAGGGCTGCCAGTTCCGGCTGCCTGCCGAGATTCTGGGTAAGAAGCTGACTGATTCGCAGGTAAAAAGCCTGTTTACGAAAGGCCGTACCCAGCTCATCAAAGGCTTTGTGACGGGTGCGGGCGAGAAGCTCGACGGCGCGCTGGTGCTCGACGCCAACCTTAACCCCGAGCTGGTGCCCGCCGCCGAAAGCAAGCCCACCACCGCCACCGACCCCGGCCAGATTCCGTGCCCCGTGTGCAAGCTCGGCACCATGCTCAAGGGCAGCAGCGCCTTTGGCTGCTCGCGCTTCCGCGAAGACTGCCAGTTTCGGGTGCCCTTCGAGTGGGGTGGCAAAAAGCTGACCGACACGCAGTTGCGCCAGCTGCTGCGCCGCGGCGAAACGGGCCTCATCAAAGGCTTCCTCTCGGCCAAAACTGGCAAGAAGTACGACGCTGCCCTAAAGGTGGAAGACGGCCGCGTGGTGCCAGTCTTTAGCTAGTGCGCGGGGGGTAGGGGCCGGGCAACTGCCTACTTTTTGGCCTTGGGCACGTAAGGCTTGCCGTTGAGCTTGGTGCGGGGGCCGGCGTTTTGGGCCTTGCCGTCGCGGTAGGTTACTTGGCGCTCGATGCTGTGGCCATCGGTTTTGTAATAGGTCCACTCGCCGCTCTGCTTGCCGTTTTTGTACTGGCCTGCCACGGCCGGGCTGCCATTCTCGTGAAATTCTTGGAAAGTACCCACTAGCAAGCCCTTCAAATAGTTAGCTTCTTTGCGTGGCTGGCCGCTGGCGTAAAACTCCTGGCCCAAGCCAGTTTGCAAGCCGTTGATATCAAATTGCTGCTTGGTTTGCACCTTGCCCGTGTCGAAATACGTGAGGCGTTCGCCGGTGAGCTTGCCGCTGGCAGCGTAGCTTTCGACCTGGCGCGGGGTTTTGCCATCGGGGTACAGCTCGCGCCAAGTGCCAGCGGGGCGGTTATTCTTGTACTGCTCCTCGGCCTGGCGGGGCTGGCCAGGGGCATCGTAGTAGCGCACCACCTTGCGGTCGCGCCCTTGGTTGGCATAGTCAATCTCCTCCTTCACCTGCCCGCTTTCGAAGTAGCTGAGGCCGTGGCCGGTAGGCACGCCTAGGCGGTAGGTGGTTTTGCCTTTCACCTTGCCGCTTTCGTAGTACGAGGTGGCGGGGCCATCGAGGGCGGCGGTGCCGGTGCGCGGGGCTACGCGCTTAGTAAGGTCGTCGCCGAGCGGATTTTTCACCTGGCGCTCGCGCACGGCGGCCGGCGAGTAGGTGCCTTCGGTTTGGAGCTGGCCACCAGCGTAGTACGAGCGGTAGCTGCCCTTGCCAGTTTGCTCGTTCATCACGGTCTCACTTTCGAGCTGGCCGGTTTCGTAATATGTTTTGTACGAGCTGGCTAGCAGGCCATTGCGCAGCGTGCCTTCGCTCTGCACCTTGCCGCTGGGATAAAAAAACTTGACCGCGCCGTTGGGCTGGCCGTTGGCGTAGGTGACCTCGGCGGCGGCCTGGCCACTGGCGTACAGCTCGCGCACGGCGCCGTTGGGCTGGCCCTTGGTCAGGGTTGTTTGCAGCTTGATTTCGCCGGTGGGGTAGTAGGTCGTGAGCGGTCCGCTGGGCTCATCGTCCAGAAACGTGCCCACCTGTGCCACCTTGCCGTCGGGGTAGTAGGTTTTGAACGGGCCCTGGCGCACGCCGGCCTGGTAGGTAGCTTCCAGCCGCCGCCCCCGATTGGCGTGAAACTCGACGTAGAGCGAGTCGCGCTTGCCATCGGTGTAGCGGGTTTGGGCTTCTAGCCGGCCGTTGGGGTAAAAGCGTTTGTAGGGTCCGTTCAGCACGGTGTCCTGCGCCACCAGGGCCCGGTAAATTTCGTGCGGGTGCAGCCGGGTCGAGTCGAAGTAAATGGTAATGCGCTGGGAGCGTTGAGCTTGGCTAGCCAGCGGTAGCAACAAAAATAGCAACAGGTATCGCATAGGAAGCATAACGTGGCGCAGGTCTTTTTTAGCGCAGCGTTTCGCAAAGTTGGCGGCGTTTCGCCGAGGCTGGCTGCCTGCGTAGCATCCTGTGCACCCAAAAAAAGGGTTCCGCAAAGAAAACTCTGCGGAACCCCCGTCAACTCTGCGAAACTTCGCGCTTACAGCTTTTCGAGCACAATGGAGCTGGCCCCGCCGCCGCCGTTGCAGATGCCCGTGACGCCGATGGTGCCGCCTTCCTGCGTTAGCACGCTCAGCAACGTGGTCACGATGCGCGCGCCCGAGGCACCCAGCGGGTGGCCCAGGCTCACGGCCCCGCCGTACACGTTCACCTTAGTGCCTTCCAGATTCAAGAGCTTGTTATTGGCCAGCGAAACTACCGAGAAAGCCTCGTTAATTTCGTAGAAATCAACATCCTTCGCTTCCAGGCCGGCATTTTTCAACGCCTTCGGAATAGCCAGTGAGGGGGTAGTCGTGAACCACTCCGGCGCCTGCTCGGCATCGGCAAAACCGCGGATGCGCGCCAGGGGCTTTATGCCTAGCTCATCGGCTTTTTCGCGGCTCATCAGCAGCACGGCGGCGGCCCCATCGTTCAGGGTTGAGGCGTTTGCGGCCGTTACGGTGCCTTCCTTAGTGAAGGCGGCTTTCAGGCCCGCGAACTTGTCAAACTGCACCTTGGTGTATTCCTCGTCGTCGCTCACCACGGTGTCTTTACCGCGCACCGTAATCGTCACGGGCACAATCTCTTCTTTCTTTTTGCCGGCCTGGGCGGCGGCGGCGCTGCGCTCGTAGCTCTGGCGCGCAAAGGCGTCCTGCTCCTCGCGCGTGATGCCGTAGTGCGCGGCCGTGGCATCGGCGGCATTGCCCATGGCGTAGTCGTGATAGGGGTCCCAGAGGCCGTCGCGCACTAGGCCGTCAATCATCTGGCCATTACCATATTTAGCGCCGAAGCGCGCCTTGTCGAGGTAGTAGGGCACGTTGCTCATGCTCTCCATTCCGCCGGCCAAAATAACCTCGGCTTGCCCCAGCATAATGGCTTGGGCCGCAAACATGATGGCTTTCGAGCCCGAGGCACAAACCTTGTTTACGGTGGTGCATTCCACGGTGTCGGGCAGGCCGGCTTTCTTGGCCGCCTGGCGGGCGGGCGCCTGGCCCAGGTTGGCCGAAATCACGTTGCCCATGATGACTTGCTCGACCAGCGCTGGGGCCACGCCGGCCTTATCGAGGGCGCCTTTGAGCGCGATGGCGCCCAGCTCGACGGCCGACAGCGAAGCCAGCGCTCCGCCAAATGAGCCAATCGGGGTGCGCACGGCGGCGACGATAACTACTTCTTTTACTTGCATAACGTAGGGGTGGGAGAGGGGGTAGGGAGCGAATGATTAAGCAAGCGGCTGTCCGCGCTACTACTTGAGCGCGCAAAACCGGCAAGCCTCCGTTTGCTGACGTAAAAGTACGGCTACCAGCGCGGTCGCTTCACCAGGTGGGCTGGCCGGGGGGTGGGGCCGTGCCGGCGTGGGGCCGGGGGCGCTGCTGCAAGTATTGCTGCTCGCTGGCACGCAAGGCGTCGAGCAGCTGCTGAGCCTGGGCGGGTGTCAGGTCCATGGCTTGCAGGCGTTCGCGCTGGGTTTGCAGCTGCTGGTCGGCATTAGTAGCTGCTTCGGTACCCGGCCGGCGCCCTCGGCCGGCGCGGGCATCGAGGCCCGTAGCCGTAGGCCCAGTATCGAGGCCACGGCGGGCGCCACCCGCAGAGCCAGTAGGTACGGGCCGCGCCGGGCCGGTGCCGCCCGGCTGCTGGCTGCCAACGGCATTAGTACCGGCCGAAGGGGTAGGGCGCTGGCGGTTGGGCTGCCCCATAGCGCTAGGCTGCGGCGCCCCACTCGCGCTGCCTGCGGGCGGCGGGCTAGTATCTGGTGCTTCGCCAGGCCGGTTGGTGCCAGGCTGATTGGCCGGGCTAGGTTGGCGCCCGCTGTCTGGTTGGGCCGTGGAGTCTTTCTTGGGCTCAGTCTTGGCTTTGGGAGATGTTGCAGCGGTAGGGGGGGGTAGGGATGGGGGCCGCTGGCCCGCCAGGTATTGGCTCAGCAGCTCGTAGTTGTAGCGCGCTACCGCATTGCTCGGGTCGAGGCGCAGCGCCTGGCGCAATAAGCCAATGGCTTGCGAAAACTGACGCTGCGCCGCCAGCAAGCTGGCCAACTGCTGCCGCGCCGTACTGCCAATGGCCGCCGGCACCGCCGGAGCCAGCAGTCGGGCGTAGGTGGCGCGGGCCGCGGCGGTTTGCCCAGCCTGCGCTTGCGCCTGGGCTTGGTTGAGCAGTAGGGTGGGGGTAGGGCCACTCCGCCCGGCCAGCGCCACGGCGCGGGCATAAAACCACGTGGCTTCAGTAGGCTGCCCTCGCTGGGCGGCTGCCTGGGCCTGGGCCTGGGCAGCATTATGCTCGCGCACGCGCACCAGCCAGTCCCAGCCTGGTAGACTGACCCCCGCCAACGAAAGTAATATGGCTAATGAGCTGATTTTCATTGCTCAGGCCGCAGCACGCGCACGGTAATAAGGCTATCCAATAGTAGTAATAGCAGCGCTAGCCCCAGGGGGTAGCGGTAGCGGTTGTCGGCCACGGCCACAGTGCGGCCCGCGAGCCGGCTCGCTTCTGGGGTGGGTAGAGCGCGCAACCGGGCGGCTAGCGTAGCCAGTCCATTTTCCTGGTCGCTCAGCGCCACGTATTGGGCACTGGTTTGGGCGGCTATTTGCAGCAAGGGTGCCTCATGCAGGCGGCTCACCACGGCCCCACCCCGCGCATCACGCAGGGGCGTTTTGCCTCCTGGCGCGGGCACCGGGCCGCCCGCCGCCGTGCCCACGCCCACCGTGAATACCCGTGCGCCAGTGCGGCTCAGGGCCTGTAGCACCGGTTCCAGATTTTCGCCAAAGTCCTCGCCATCGCTGACCACCACGGCAGTGGTGGCGCGCGGGGGTGCCCCACCACTGGCGCGGCTCACTGGCGCAGGCGCGGCTCCCAAGCGGCTCAGCAGCAGCTCAAGCGGAGCGCGCAGGGTGGTAGGCCCCGGTGGTGTCAGCTTGGTACTTAAGGTATTCAGGAATAATTGCAAAGCCGACTGGTCGTAGGTAAGTGGGCACTGCACATACGCTTCTGTCCCAAACACGATGAGCCCTAGCCGGTCGGCCGGAAAGGCAGCGGCCAACTCGCGCAGCGCAGCTTGGGTGCGCAGCAGGCGGGTAGGAGTTACGTCGGCTGCATCCATCGAGCGCGATACGTCAACTAGTAGCCACACGTCTTGGCCAGCCGTGCGCACTGCCTGTTGGCGCACGCCCAGTGCCGGCCCTAGCCAAGCCAGCAGCAGCAAAGCGCCCGTAAGAAACCGCAGAGGTAGCTTCCAGGCAAGGCGGCTCGCTCCCAGCCCCAGCCGGCGCCCGAGCCGGCCCGTGCGGCGGGCGTATAGTACCAGCAACAGCCCTAGCAGCGCCAGCCCCAGCGCTGCCGCCAGAAAGTCAGGATAAGCCCAGGTAAGCATAGCGCGTGCAGGGTGCAGATAACCCCCGGCAAAGCCACCGAGGCCTGGCAAAACTACGCGCGCCCTCTAATAAGCTAGTTGAGACCATTAAGTAAGAAATTGCTTATTGCTTGTCTTTCAAGGTTCAACTAGCACTCGCCGCTACTGCCCGTCCTACTTCAACTTACCAATCCGAAAAAAAACAGCGGATTTATACCGCGCGCTCGTATATTTGCAGCCGCTAAGGCCAACAAAGCCCTAGTAGCCCACTCGTACGGAGAAGTGGGTGAGTGGCTGAAACCAGTAGTTTGCTAAACTGCCGTAGCTCTAAAGGTTACCGGGGGTTCGAATCCCCCCTTCTCCGCACTAAGCCCCGAAAACGTAGTTTTCGGGGCTTTTTTATTTCTTAAGCGCGCTCATTCTAAGGTAGTATATAGCGCTAATAGCTGCTTAGAAGCAAGTGCTGGTTACGTTCCGCTCTGCCCTAAAGCCTAAGGCCAAAGTAGACCCTAGAAGGGCTACAAGGCTCAACAAGATTGACAGGGCTTCTGCTACACGCCAACCTACTTAGCGGGTAGGTTTGGGCACGGAAGCGATTAAGCTTACCGTACTGGCTGCGCAGCAAAAGTTTCTGCCGCCTTTTTGCCAATCAACCAGGGTATAAAGTTTTTGGGTATGCAACCGCCAAAAAAATAGTGGCTACGGCTATATAGAAAAAGCTGCTCTTATTCCAGTAGATAGCTACTTATTAGCCAAGGGGAATACTACCGAATGCAGCAAGTGCTACGCGAAACAGTATGAGCTAACTACTAGCTAAAATGACCATTTATGCAACTTAGGTGGTTCAATAGAGCACTAAATGTGATATCTTTGTACTATTACTAATATAAATTATAATTTTTCTAATAATAGGAGTTAGTTTTAGTTAGAAGAAGCTAGTAATCAGCTAGTAATGGCTAGCTGGTATAAGCCGGAGCAGAGCGGAAAGTGTAGCGCAACAGAGGGCTAGTAGTGTCGGAGCAACAAAACCGAACAATGAGGCTAGGCTGACAATTGGCCAAGCTAGACCGAAATAGATGGGGTAGGGATTAAGTAGTTAGTGCCTATCTATTAAGTGTTTGTAAATTAAAATTATTCCTTTATACAATGGGTCCAACGCTAATAAATGTTATAGTAGAAACGACTCCTTATCCTGTCCCGGTTATGCTGCTGGGGTGTTTAATCGAAGCCGGGTTAGTTGTTTGGTTGATAACCACCCTGGATTATCGTACCTGGAGTGAGCCTAGTAAAAGACAGATTAAGCGCAAGCAAAAAAGGGAAAAGAAGTGGCGAGGCCAATCCGCCTATACCGGAGCTATGCACTTTGCACTGATGATGATGGTGTTAGTTATGTGTCTGGCTTTTGTGATGGTAGTAGATGTGATAAGTGACTAACTAACAAATCAGCAATTGTTAGTATGGTATCAGCTGTTCGGCTCATCTTCGTGGTTATGAAAAAACTGTTATGTATGGGCATAGGCTTACTCGCTTTAGCTGCCCAACCCGTGCTGGCTCAAACTAGCGGACCCGATATTATAGTAGTGAAAGTGGCCGAGTTTCAAAACAACACGCAGATAGTTATTGCACGTAGTGAAGGCAAGAGCGAAGTCATGGAATTGGAAGGAGGCGCTGGCCCCAACGCTATGACTCAGTCAGCTAAAAAGGTGCAGCAAGTGCTGACCAAATTGTATGCCCAGGGCTATGTGCTCAAGTCTACTTTCAGCGGCTACCAGGGCAACATGAGTACGCTCGTGCTAGTCAAGGGGAAGTAAATGGATGAGCATATCTTAGGTGAGGCTACCGAGTAGGAAACACCATTTGCAGATAATGAGGCTAGCTATTAGCCTATGCAACTAACTGTTGCAAACATGCTCACGCAATTTTCACAAATAGCTTCTAACTTGGAATCAGAAAAAAAAATCTGCTCATAACACAACAATTGCTTTCCCATGGTCTTGTCGCTTTTGCTAGAGCCACGTCCTTTGCTCATTAGCATTAGTCAGTTGGTATTCTTTGGGTGGGCAGCCTTCATCAGCTTGCTCATCGGTGGGTTTTGGCTGTTGACGCGTGTGGCCGATGGGTTAGGCAATCTTGATGAGCAGAGTGTGCAACCCAGATGGCGAACCAGCTTTCTGCTCGCATTCGTAGGGGTATGCGCTTACTTCATCATCGACTTCTGCTTTTAGTGTGATTTAGTACTAACCCTCCTGATAAGGGTGTAAGAAACCCCACGAGTTGCTAGCGTTGCTAACGCGGTGGATGACGCTGCTAGCTAAGGTGACTAGACGAAAAATTATTTTGCCCACATGGTAGGCAGATTCCATTTACCTAGCTGGCTTGCCGTTTTGCCAGCTAGTTAGGAGACATGCATCTGACTATGGACTACTTACCAAGTGCTGGCCTTCAGCTCGCAGCTTTTGCCAGTAGGGCGAACGGCAGAAGGGGGGTAGGCAAGAGGCAGCAGTAGAGCGGGCCGTGCGGGCCAATATTCGGGCCAGATTTGGATTGAACAGCTGCGTTGGCGTATCTTTGACCCAATCAATCGGATTATCCGCGGCAGAGGGACTCATACTCCCCGTAGCCGTAGTAGTTTTTTTACTGAGGAAGTAAGCATGTCAAATTAGTTGTTGATTTTGCATGTAGTTTTTCGGGGTGTAGCGTAGCCCGGTATCGCGTCTGCTTTGGGAGCAGAAGGTCGTAGGTTCGAATCCTGCCACCCCGACACTTTTTAATGGATTTGACCCCATAGCTCAGCTGGATAGAGCAGCTACCTTCTAAGTAGCCGGTCATTGGTTCGAATCCAATTGGGGCCACTTTGTTTTGGTCCTGAAAGAACAGCTTAATTGTCTTTAAAAAAGCCCCTGCCGCAGCTGGCAGGGGCTTTTTTTGGCTCCGAAAATACCCCGGAGAAAATGCACAAAAGCTAGGCTAAATGGAATAAAAAGAGTACTTTTGGATGTTCTCTTCCTGACTGGTTTTTCAGTCAGTTTAACCCCCTCTCTCGCATGAGTGAAGTAGTAGAAAAGAAAGCCCCCGCCGATTATTCGGCCGATAGCATTCAGGTGCTGGAAGGGCTGGAGGCGGTGCGCAAGCGCCCCAGCATGTACATCGGCGACACGGGTATCAAAGGCCTACACCACTTGGTGTGGGAAGTGGTGGACAATTCCATTGACGAGGCCCTGGCCGGTCACTGCGACCTGATTCAAGTTACGATTAACGAAAATAACTCGATTACTGTCCGCGACAACGGCCGCGGTATCCCGGTGGACTGGCACGCCAAAGAAGGCCGCTCGGCCCTCGAAGTGGTGATGACGGTGCTGCACGCCGGTGGCAAGTTTGACAAGGACAGCTACAAAGTATCGGGCGGCCTGCACGGGGTAGGCGTGAGCTGCGTGAACGCGCTCAGTATCGACCTCAAGGTGAATGTGCGCCGCAAAGGCCACCTCTACGAGCAGGAGTACAGCATTGGTGCGCCGCTATACCCGGTGAAGGAGATTGGTGACACTGACGAGCACGGCACGCAGGTGCAGTTCTTGCCTGACCCCAGCATCTTCTCCGAAACGGAGTATCGCTACGCTACCATTGCAGGCCGCTTGCGTGACTTGTCGTTTTTGAACAAAGGCATTCGTATCACCCTAACCGACCGCCGCGACAAGCTCGTCGGCGACGCGGCCGTGGGCCACACCGACGCCGAAGGCTTCCGCTATGAGGAGTTTTACTCTACCGGCGGCCTGCGCGACTTTGTGCAGTACCTCGACGGCTCGGAGCGACCTTCGCTGCTCGCCGAGCCCATTTACGTGGAAAGCGAGAAGGGCGGCACGCCCGTAGAAGTGGCCCTGCAGTACAATACTTCGTACCAGGAAAACGTCTATTCGTACGTCAACAACATCAACACCATCGAGGGTGGCACGCACGTGGCGGGCTTCCGCTCGGCCGTAACGCGGGTGCTGAAAGCCTACGGTGATAAGAGCAAGCTGTTTGAAAAAGCCAAGGTAGAAATCACTGGCGACGACTTCCGCGAAGGCCTCACAGCCGTTATCTCGGTGAAGGTGCAGGAGCCGCAGTTTGAGGGCCAGACCAAGACGAAGCTGGGCAACTCGGAAGTGAGCGGCGCTGTAAACTCGGTGGTGGGTGAAATTCTGGGCCAGTACCTGGAAGAAAACCCTAACCAGGCCAACCGCATCATGGACAAGGTGATACTGGCCGCTAAGGCCCGCATCGCCGCCCGCAAGGCCAAGGATATGGTGCAGCGCAAGAACGTGCTTGGTTCCAACTCCTTGCCTGGCAAGCTCGCTGACTGCTCCGATTCGGACCCCGAAGTGTGCGAGTTGTACCTTGTAGAAGGTGACTCGGCCGGTGGCACGGCCAAGATGGGCCGCAACCGGGCGTTTCAGGCCATTTTGCCCCTACGTGGTAAAATTCTGAACGTGGAGAAAGCCCAGGAGCACAAGATTCTGGAAAACGAGGAAATCAAGAACATGATTACCGCGCTCGGCGTCACGTTCAACGAGCGCAAGTCGCTGGCGTTCGGCACCGACGACGAGGGCAACGAAACCGGCCCGCTGAACTTCGACAAGCTGCGCTACCACAAAATCATCATCATGACCGATGCTGATATCGACGGCTCGCACATTCGTACGCTCATTCTCACGTTCTTCTTCCGCTACATGCGGCAGCTCGTAGACCAGGGGCACATCTACATTGCCCTACCCCCGCTCTACCTTGTAAAGCGTGGCAAAGAAGAGCGCTACTGCTGGACCGAAGAGGACCGCGCCGTGGCCACCGACGAACTCGGCCGCGGCCGCCCCGAAACCGTGAACGTGCAGCGCTATAAAGGCTTGGGCGAAATGAACGCCGAGCAGCTCTGGACCACCACCATGCAGCCCACCACCCGCACCCTGAAGCAAGTGACCGTAGACTCGGCCGCTGAGGCCGACCACCTCTTCTCGATGCTGATGGGCGACGAAGTGGCGCCCCGCCGCGACTTCATCGAGCAAAACGCCAAGTACGCCAAGCTCGACGTGTAAGTAGCACCCGCAAAACAAGAAGTACAGTAGCTTGCGCCCGTTATCCCTCTTTGGAGGGGTAGCGGGCGCTCTGCGTTTAGCCGCCCGGTAGTACACTTTTTTCCAGACGCCAGCATGGCTGATTCCGGCTTACCTAAGCAACTGCTGCCCAGTACCCCGGGCGATATCGACGAGATTTTCAGGCTTTACCGGCTGGCCACTGCGCACCAGGTAGCCGTGAAGGGCACGGTAATATGGCCTGATTTTGAGCGCGATATGGTGGCGCAGGAGCTGGCCGAAGGCCGCCAGTGGAAGCTGCTGGTGGGCGATGCCGTGGCCTGCGTGTGGGCCATTACGTTCGACGACCCCCAGATTTGGGGGGCCAAAAACGCCGACCCCGCCGTGTACATTCACCGCATTGCCACTAACCCCGATTTTCGGGGCCAGGGGTTTGTCGTGAATATTGTGCAGTGGGCCAAAGACTACGCCCGGCAGCACCAGAAGAAATTCGTGCGCCTCGATACCGTTGGGGAAAACCACGGCCTCATTGCGCACTACACGGCCTGCGGCTTCGACTATCTCGGGCTAGAAAAGCTGACCGACACGGCGAGCCTGCCCGCGCATTACCACAACGCCATCGTTAGCTTGTTTGAGCTGCCCGTGGGGGGGTAGGGGCTGGGCTAGTAGGCCGTTTTGCCGTCGTGCTTAGCCCAAGTTTCGAACGATACCAGGGCTTCGTCGCGCAAAAACTGCTGCATAGATAGGCTGCGCTCGGCCAGGGGCTTGTCGATTTCGTCGTAGATAAACTGGTCGTCGAAGCCAATGGCCGCCGCGTCGGCCTTGGTGTTGGCGTAGAACACGCGCGCCGGGCGAGCCCAGTATATGGCGCCCAGGCACATGGGGCAAGGCTCGCAGCTAGTGTAGAGGTCGCAGCCGTCGAGCTGAAACGTACCCAGCACCTGGCAGGCCTTGCGAATGGCATCGACTTCGGCGTGGCAAGTGGGGTCGTTGGTGCTGGTAACCTGGTTGAAACCACGGGCGATAATCTGGCCATCCTTCACGACGACCGCGCCGAAAGGACCGCCAAACCCAGCCTGCATTTGGCTGAGCGATAGCCGGATGGCTTCGCGCATAAACTCGGCGACCGGGGGGGTAGGGGAGAGGTTCGTATTTTCCACGAATTGATAATCAGATTTTTACTAAAAAACTCAAGAAAACTTTAGAATTACCGGAATCATTTGCCGAGTTGTTTGTTCTACCCACGTGAAAGAATAGTTTTTTAAGGTGTTTTGGTTGGAAAGCCCTTCGCTCATGGCGTAGGGCTTTTTTCATGCCCAGTGGCGGCGAACGCAACGGCAGCAAGATGCCGGTTTTGCCGGTGGTTGAGAGGGCAAAAGTAAGGTTGGTGCGCTAGGTAAGTGTAGGGCTTGGAAAGCGCTTGCCACCGGTACCATAAATGCGAATGGTGCTATTATTTTACCAAAAGCTGCCATTTGGGTTAAACTTGGGCCTGTGAGGTGGGGTAAGGTGCGCCGCTGCGTGTAATTTGCAGCGTCACTCCCCTTTTCCACCCGCATGATAAACCGACGATTAGCCGTCCGGCACCTCACCATTTTGGCGGGGGCGGCCGCGCTGCTGCCCGGCTGCCTGTCGCATAGCCAAGACGAGCAAGCCGCGGCCTACCCCCTGCGGCACGTGGTCCTAAGCGCCAGCCAGGAAAAGCTGCTCGCTGAGGTTTGCGAAACCCTCATTCCCAAAACCACCACGCCGGGCGCCAAGGACTTGAACCTGAGCTTGTACGTGCTCAAGATGCTGGACGATTGCACGCCCACTAAGGACCAGCAGTCCTTCGTGGCTGGCCTGGGGCAGTTTGCTACTGTGGCTACCAAGCAGCTTGGGCAGTCGTTTGAGGCCAGTTCGGCCGCGCAGCGGCTGGCGTTTTTGCAGCGCATCGACCAGCAGTCCCAGGCGTTTCCGGAAGCGGTAGTGGCGTTTTACCGGGCGGCCCGGCAGCTAGCCATTGATGGCTACACGGGCAGCAAGTACTTTCTGACCAAGCAGGTGGCGTATGAGCTGATACCGGGCCGCTACGACGGGTATTTTCCAGTAAGCAAAGTCGATTTATCCAAGCCCCACCATGGCCAACCTCAATATTGACAGCATAAAAGCCCGCACGTTTGACGCCATCGTGATTGGCTCGGGTATAAGCGGTGGCTGGGCGGCCAAAGAGCTGACCGGCAAGGGATTGAAAACGCTGGTAGTAGAGCGCGGGCGCGATGTGAAGCACAACATCGACTACCCCACCACCAACCTCAACCCTTGGGAGCTGCCGCACGGCGGCAAGGTGCCGATGGATGTTCAGGAAGCCAATCCCATCGCTAGCCGCTGCTATGTGTTCAAGGAAGACGCCATGCACTTTGTGGTGAAGGACGCCGAGCACCCCTACGTGCAGGAAAAGCCGTTTGACTGGATTCGGGGCTACCAGGTAGGCGGCAAGTCACTGCTATGGGCGCGCCAAACCCAGCGCTGGAGCAAGTACGATTTTGAAGGGCCGGCCCGCGATGGTTTTGCGGTGCCCTGGCCCATCGGCTACGACGACCTGGCGCCCTGGTACAGTCACGTAGAAAAGTTTGCGGGCATCAGCGGCAACCGCGATGGGCTGGCTGCACTGCCCGACGGCGAATTTATGCCTGGCTTCCCGCTGAACGCGGTGGAAGACCACTTTCGGAAGCACCTGCAAAAAAGCCACCCCGACCGCCACGTTATCAGCGCCCGTTGCGCGCATCTCTCCAAGCCGCAACCTATTCACTACGAGCAAGGTAGGGTGCAGTGCCAAAACCGGACGCTGTGCCAGCGCGGCTGCCCGTTTGGCGGGTATTTCAGCAGCAACTCCTCGACGCTGCCGTGGGCCATGAAGTCGGGCAACCTCACCCTGACGCCCAACCAGGTGGTGCAGGCCATTTTGTACGACGAGCAGAAGGGTAGGGCCACCGGCATTCGGGTGATGGACACGCACACCAAGGCCACGACCGAATATTACGCGCCGGTACTATTTGTAAACGCGGGCGCCTTGAATACCAACTTGTTGCTGCTCAACTCTACGTCGGGCCGCTTCCCCCAGGGCCTGGGCAACGACAGCGGTGTGCTGGGCAAGTACGTGGCGTTTCATAACTACAGCGCCCGAATTTTTGCCGAATATGAAGGCCTGAAAGACGTAACTACCGACGGGCGCAACCCGGCGGGCGGTGGCTACCTACCCCGCTTCCGCAACGTGTTTAAGCAGGAAACGGATTTTTTGCGGGGCTACGCCACCAGCTTTGGCGCTTCGCGCGGCCTGGCGCAGTCGGCGCAGGGTATCGGAACCGACCTCAAGCAACAACTCGAGAACCCGAAGCTGGGGCCGTGGCGGGTGTCGGCGGGCATGATGGGCGAAACCATTCCGAAGGCCACCAACTACGTGCGCCTCGACCCCACGCGCCA
>CAZZDR010000066.1:0-3378 GCA_964652535.1 uncultured Hymenobacter sp.
CCGAGCCCGAAGCGCTGGGCATCGACAACGACAACCACGAGATTGACATCAGCGACTACGTCAACGACGACGAGATAGCGGGCTACAAAATGCAGGGCGATGGCCCCGGCGATGAGGAAGAGCGCGAAATGCCGCTGGCCGACAACAGCGGCTCGCTCCAAGATTCGCTGCTCGACCAGCTGCACTTTGCGCGCCTCAGCGAGCAGCAAAAGGCCATCGGTGACCAGCTCATCGGCTCGATTGATGGCGACGGCTACATCCGGCGCGACCTGGCGGCCATTGCCAACGACCTGGCTTTCAGCCAAAATGTCGAAGCCACCGAGGCCGAGATTGAGGCCGTGCTGCACGTCATCCAGCAGTTTGACCCGCCGGGCATCGCCGCACGCGACCTGCCCGAATGCCTGCTGCTGCAGCTCGAGCGCCGGCCCCAGGACGAGGCCACCCGCAACGCCGAACGCATTCTGACCGAGACGTTTGAGGAGTTTACCAAAAAGCACTACCCCCGCATTCAGCAGAAGCTGGACCTGGAGGACGACGAGCTGAAGGAGGCCGTAGCTGTCATTCTCAAACTTAACCCCAAGCCGGGGGGTAGCGGCCCCATCGGAGGTGGGCGCGGCAGCGCGGGCGGCGCGCAGTATTTGATGCCCGACTTCATCCTCACCAATGACAATGGCGAGCTGAACCTGACCCTGAACGCCCGCAACGCCCCCGAGCTGCGCGTGAGCCGCGACTACCGCGAGATGCTCCAGACCTACGACAAGGCTGCCAAAAAGGACCAGAAGATGAAGGAGGCCGTGAGCTTTGTGAAGCAAAAGCTTGACTCGGCCAAGTGGTTTATCGACGCCATCCGGCAGCGCCAGAATACGCTGCTACGCACCATGTCGTCTATCGTGGACTTGCAGCGCGAGTTTTTCCTGACCGGCGACGATTCGAAGCTGCGGCCCATGATTCTGAAGGACATCGCCCAACAGATTGGCATGGACATCTCGACCGTGAGCCGGGTGGCCAACTCCAAATCGGTGCAAACCGAGCACGGTATTTATCCGCTCAAGTTCTTCTTCTCCGAGGGCATCGCCACCGATTCGGGCGAGGATGCCAGCAGCCGCGAGGTGAAAAGCATCCTGCGCGACCTGATCGGCGGCGAGAAAAAAGACCACCCTTTGAGCGACGATAAGCTAGAGAAAATGCTGAATGCCCGCGGCTACAACATTGCCCGTCGCACGGTGGCCAAGTACCGCGAGCAGCTCAATATTCCGGTGGCGCGCCTGCGCAAGGAACTGTAAAATGGAATGGTACTCCGTTTGTCGCCCGAGCAAATTGCCCAACGACAAACGGAGTACCATTCCATTTTACAGCTCTTTATTGCTGCCAGAAGGCGGCCGCATCGGTGGTATAGTGCGTAACGATGGTAACATCGTTGCCCTTCCAGGTACGGGTAGGGTGCTGCGCGTCGTAGGCCGCGGGCGGTACTAGGCGCACGTAGTGGATGACTTTGCCAGCGCGGCGAGTTTCGAGGTCGCGTTGGCTATCGGCGGGGCGCTCTAGCTGGTACAGGTTTTTGGCCATGTACTGGTCGAGATATTCGGCTTTGGTAGCCGATACCTTGTTGTTCCAGTTAGCAGTTGGGTTCAGTAGCAGCGCCTGGCCATCGATGAGGCGCTGGCGCACCTCGGCGATGCTCAGTAGCTGCCCCAGCTCGTTGGTCACGTAGGCGTCCTGGGTGGGGTCCATATACAGCCATTTGTGCTGGCTGGGCATATACACGCTGTTGATAACGTGGCTGTCTACGTCGGCCGTGTCTTGGGGCAGGCAGCCCACGAAGCGCGATTGAAATCCCATGGCTAAGTAGGCTTCGTTCAGCACCGTGGCCAGGCCTCGGCAATTAAGGCCCCGGCTTTCTTGCCGGCACACGGTCAGCAGGTCCTGGGCGTTGCGCGAGGCGGGGTTGCCGTGCTGCCCATCGTGCGGAATGCGGCTGTGCACCCAGTGCATGAGGTTGATAGCCTGCGACACGTCGCTGCCGGCACCGGCAATGGAGTCGAGCTTATACTGCTGACGTAACTTCACTAGCTGCGGCTCACTCGCCGGCTGGTACGTGAAGGCCGGCAGCTGCGCAGGGCCTTTGGGTGCGAGGCCACGCTGCGCCTGCTGCAAGATGTAGCGGTAGTCGCCCCTGGCTCGCATCAAGGCCAATTGTTGCTTAAATGCTTTGTCGCCCCGCACGTAGTCGAGGTCGGTATCTACCAGCGTGTGTTGGTAGTTCTTATAGCCCGCGCCCACCGCTTGCCCGAAGGCCCGCACGGCGCCGGCGCGGTCTTTGGCCAGCGAATGGTAGCACGCCTCGTTGTAGTACAAGCTGGCGGGCAGGCCCGCAAAATTTTGCTTAGTAGCCGCGTCGAGCTCGTCGTAGGCGCGGTGCCACTCGGTGTATTTGGCCAACGCCTGTGAGTACTGCTGGGCCGCCACCAGCGTCTTTATAGCACTGCTCTGGTGCGCGCAGTAATCCTGAAACGCGGTGACAGGGGTGGTTTGCGCCCGCGCTACCAGCCTGGTAATCAGCAAAAACAAGACAAGTGATAAGCAGTATTTCATAGGGAAAATAGGGAATGAGGTGGTAGCCAATGCCGCAAGCTAAGCAACCCGTAGCCAGCCGGCTAGCCTACTTACTTTCTTGGCTACCAGACGGCTTAGCTAAACGTTACGGGCGTTAGGTTACTATTTTATTTGGCTGGCTCGTACCTACAAGTGGCAGCGGGCACAAACCGCCGTAAGGTAAGTGCCCCCTACCCCCGTCTACTGCCCACAATCCAGTAATTCTCCCTACTCATGTCCCAGCGAATTATTCTTACCGGCGCCACCGGCATGGTCGGCGAAGGCGTGCTGCTCACCCTGCTCGGCCAGCCCGACGTGGAGGCCGTGCTATCCATCAGCCGGCAGCCCAGCGGCCACACGCACGCCAAGCTGCGCGAGCTGCTGGTGCCCGATTTTTTTGAGTTGAGCGCGATTGAAAGCCAGCTGGCAGGCTATACAGCATGCTTTTTCTGCGCCGGCGTGTCGTCGCTGGGCAAGAAGGAGCCCGAGTACACCCGCCTGACTTACGACCTGACGCTGCACTTCGCCAAAACGCTGGTGCGGCAATCGCCCGAGGCCACGTTCTGCTACATCTCGGGCGCGGGCACCGGCGGCCGCGCCATGTGGGCGCGGGTGAAGCGCCGCACCGAAACCGACCTGCAAGCGCTCCCCTTCCGGGCAGCGTATATGCTGCGGCCGGGCTTTCTGAAACCCGAGGCTGGGCAGCGGCACGTGTTACCTATGTATCGCTGGCTCAATTGGTTGTTTCCGCTGGTACGGCGACTGGGCTTTGCTACCACCTTGCGC
>CAZZDR010000066.1:3478-6816 GCA_964652535.1 uncultured Hymenobacter sp.
CTGAGCGCCACCAGCGGCACCAGGTACCAGGGATGCACAATGGTAGCCAGCCCAAAGTAGCCGCTGAGCGTGAGCAGCAGCCGTTGCGGCACTGCCGCCAGCCCCGACCGCCCTACCCCCCTCGCCAGCCCTAAAGCCAGCCAAAGCGCCCCCGCGCCCAGCAGCGGCCCCAGCCCGCCCACCAGGTCGTAGCCCACCAGCCACTGCCCCAGCGCCCGCAGCACGTAAAACACGCTGGCATTGAACTCGAAACTTTGAAAATATAAATCGAGGCTGAGGCCGATGTGCAGCAGCAAGCTCCACGATATAAAAGGCAAGAATGCCCCCACTAGCGCTCCCACCAGCACTCCCACAAACCAGCCAAAGCGCCGCCACCCCAGCTGCCGAGCCAGCAGCGGCAGCGCCAGCAGCGGCAGCAGCTTGGTGGCCACAGCCAACGCCAGCGCGCCGGCCGCCAACCGTGTGCGGCGGCGCGCGAGCAAGGCCCCGGCCAGCAGCAGGAAGCACACCACCACGCCTTCCATGTGCACATTGCCCATCACTTCTACGATGGGCAGCGGGTGCAGCAGATAGGCCAGAGCACGCCGCGCTGGCCAGCCGGCGCGCGGCAGCAGCCACAGCAGTAGCGCCGCCGCGCCCGCATCGGCCAGCAGCAGCGCCAGGCGCACTACGAGCAGGAAACCCGTTTCAGAGGAGGGAAAAGCGGCCGCGGCCGCCGCATACAGCCCTTGGCACACGGGCGGATACACCGAGAAATAATTCGGCGAATTGAGGTGGGGTAGCAGGCGGCGCAGCTCAGCCAGCGGCAGGGCGGCCGAGTCGGCGGGCGGGTACGCGAGCAGCTGCCGGGGCGTTTCGGCAAAGGGATTATGGCCGTGGCTGGCCAGCAGCCCATCCCAGCGGAAGCGGTAAAAATCGTCGCTCAGTGCCGGGGTGGCCGGCAGCCACAGCAGCCGAAAAACCAGCGCCGCGCCCAGCCCCCAGCGCAGGGGTAGGCGCGTGTGCAGCAGCCACGCGTAGGCCGCGCCCGCCACCGCCAGCAGGCCCACCAGCTGCGCAAAATGCGCCCGCGGCGTAGCATAGGCCAGGCCCCAGTAGGCGGCGCCCGTCAGCAGCAGGGCCAGTAGCTGGCTGGCGCGCAGCAGGGGGGTAGGGTGGGCAGGCAAAGCGTGACGTATACGGAAAGGAGTGGCTCAGACGGTAAGCAACTGCGCTTTGAACTGATTGGCAAGCTGCTTTTTTTTGAGCGCCCGAAGCGCTGGCCGGCGAATTACGTCCTGCCGTGACGCAATGGGCAGTAGCGCGAACTTTGTAGTTCGCGTCCCCGCGCCGCAAGGGTGGCGCTAACAGCGCGGGGACGCGAACTACAAAGTTCGCGCTACTGCCTAACAGCATTTACGTCAACGAACTAGCTTACCAATACTTAAAAATCGTCCATAGAATCTTGTAGCCCGCGCCCAGCGTGCCGCGCACCGTACCCGATATTTTGGAGGTGCCGATGCGGCGGCGGTAGCGTACCGGCACTTCGGCCACGCGCAGGCGCAGGCGGGCGGCCTTCACTTGCATTTCTACCGTCCAGCCGTAGTTGGTGTCGGCCATGCCCAGGCGGGCCAGGGCGTCGGCCCGAATGGCCCGAAACGGCCCCAAGTCGGTGTGGGTACCGCCGTAGCGCAGGCGCAACAGGCGCGCCGCTAGCCAGTTGCCAAAGCGCTGCTGCGGTAGAAGCGCGCCGCGCTCGCGCTGGCCCAGCGCCCGCGAGCCGATAACCAGCTCGGCCGCGCCGCTGAAGAGGGGCGCCAGCAGGGCAGGCATCTCTTCGGGAAAATCGGAGTGGTCGCCGTCGAGAAAGACGATGATTTCGGGCGTTTGGTGAGCGGGCTGGGCGGCGTAGTAGGCCAGCCCCGCCAGGCAGGCTTGGCCGTAGCCGGGGCGCGGCTCCGCTACCACGGTAGCCCCGGCGGCGCGGGCGGCGGCGGCCGTGTTGTCGGTCGAGGCATTGTCAACTACCACTACTTCCTGCACCAGCCCGGCCGGAATTTCAGCCAGCACGAGCGCAATAGATTTTGCCTCATTATGAGCCGGAATAAGGACGCCGATGCGGGGTAGGGAACTGGCCAAGGAGGTGGCAAACGCGGTAGAAGCCACAAAGAACGCCGCTGCTGGGTTAGCCCTGGCCCAGCCTGCCAACCCACCCGGCCACCGGCTGCGTAGGTAGCGGGCGGCCGCGCCAGCGGTTAGGACGTTCATTTGTGGCTTATGCACCTCGTTATCATTGGCAACGGCATTACGGGCGTTTCGGCGGCCATCACGGCGCGGCGGCTGCGGCCGGAGGCCCGCATCACGCTGGTTTCGGCCGAGAGCGCGCACCACTATTCGCGCCCCGCGCTCATGTACTTGTACCTGGGCCACTTGCGCCACGCCGATGTGAAGCCTTACGCCGACTGGTTTTGGGCTGAAAATCGGCTCGAACTTCTGCACACCGAAGCCACCGGCGTAGACCCCATCGCCCGCACCGTGCAGCTGGCCACCGGCCCGGCCCTGGCCTACGACCACCTATTGCTGGCCACCGGTTCGGTGGCGCGCACGCCCGGCTGGCCCGGCCAGCAACTGCGCGGCGTGCAGGGCTTCTACGGCCTACCCGATGTGGAGCGCATGGCCCACGACACCCAGGGCATTGGCCGGGCGGTGGTGGTGGGCGGCGGCCTCATCGGCGTGGAGCTGGCCGAAATGCTGCACTCGCGCGGCATCGCCGTCACGTGGCTGGTGCGCGAAGGGCGCTATTGGCAGTCGGTGCTACCCCCCGAAGAGTCGGCTATGGTGGAGGCAGAAATTCGCCAGCATAACATTGACTTACGCTTGAATAGCGAGCTGCGCGAAGTAATGGGCGATGCCCAAGGCCGCGTGCACGCTGTCCTGACAACCACTGGCCAGGAACTGCCCGCCGAGTGGGTAGGGCTCGCCACCGGCGTGCAGCCCAACGTAGCCCTAGCCCAGGCCGCCGGCCTCGCCACCGACCGCGGCATCTTGGTAAATGAGCTACTAGAAACCAGCGCGCCGGGCGTGTACGCGGCCGGCGACTGCGCCCAGCACCGCCAGCCCGCCCCCGGCGAGGTGGCCGTGGAGCAGCTCTGGTACACCGGCCGCATGCAGGGCGAAACCGTGGCCCACACCATCTGCGGGCAGCCTATCCCCTACCGACGCGGCGAGTGGTTCAACTCGGCCAAGTTTTTCAACCTCGAATACCAGACCTACGGCCGCGTGCCCGCCCAGCCCGTAGCTGGTATCGCCAGCTTCTGCTGGCAGCACCCCACTAGCCGGCACCTTCTGCGTATCAACTT
>CAZZDR010000066.1:6916-14756 GCA_964652535.1 uncultured Hymenobacter sp.
GCGCTACTAGTATACTAAGTACCTAAGGCAGTAGCGCGATTTTTGTAAATCGCGCCCCCGCGCCGTTCAAGCCACCCTCGCGGCGCGGGGGCGCGATTTACAAAAATCGCGCTACTGCTTACGGCGTAACAGCAAGTAGTAAGAAATCTACCATGTCCACCTTCCCTACCCCCTCCCTCGCCCTGAACGAGCCGCCGCCCGCCGCCACGCCGCCCGGCGAAAAGCTGCCGCTGGCCGCCGTGGCCTTGGGTTTGCTGGCGCTGCTAGTAGCTGCCGCCGATGCCGACGCGAGCCGTGCCCGGCTTAGCCTGGGCGTGGCGCTGGCACTGGTGAGCGGCGGCGCAGTGAGCTGGGCCTGGCTGGCGTTTGGGCGCGGCGAAGCGGGCTGGCACCCGCACGACCTCTGGCGGCGGGCCAGCACCAGCCGGGGCGTGGTGGCGTGGGCCACGGGCGTGGCGCTCACGGGGTTCTACGTGGTGCTGTACTGGTTTCCGTGGCTACTCGAAAACCTAATTCGGGCGCTCGACCCGTTTAGCGAGTGGCTGCGCCGCAAGCCGGCCGACCAGTGGTTTCTCTACGGCACCTTCTATACGCTGGCCGTGCTGGTGCTGGGCGGCCGCGCACTGTGGAAATACCGGTTTTCGCGCTACCACCTGGCGCGCACCATTTCGGTGATGTTCTTCCAATTGGGCTTTGGCTTTCTGCTGCCGGGGCTGTTGCTGGCGTTGCAGCAACCCGAGTACTACTTCAATTATTTCTGGCCGTTGAAGTACGACTACCTCTTTCCCGGCACGGTGGCGCAGCTGCTGCACGGGGGCGGGCTGGGGGTTTTCATGGTTTTTTGGGGGGTAGTGATGTCGTTTGTGGCCACGCCGGTGCTCACCTATTTCTTCGGTAAGCGCTGGTACTGCGCCTGGGTATGCGGCTGCGGCGGCCTGGCCGAAACCGCGGGCGACGCCTACCGCCACCTCTCCGACAAAAGCCGCGCGGCCTGGCGCTGGGAGGTGCGCTTGGTCTATCCCATTCTGGGGCTGATTGTGCTGCTCACGGCGCTGCTGTGGGTGGGCGCCTCGGGTGCGGTGCCGGCGCTGGGCGTGGTCACGGGGCCGCTGGGGCAGTTTTATGGCTTCGTGATTGGCAGCGTATTCTCCGGAATTGTGGGGGTAGGGTTTTACCCAATCCTGGGCTCGCGGGTGTGGTGCCGCTTCGGCTGCCCCATGGCAGCATACCTCGGTTTGCTCCAAAAGCACTTCTCGCGCTTCCGCATCAGCACCAACGGCGGGCAGTGCATTTCGTGCGGCAACTGCTCGAATGTGTGCGAGATGGGCATCGACGTGAAGCAATACGCCCAGCGCGGCGAGCCCATCGTGCGGGCGGCTTGCGTGGGCTGCGGCCTCTGCGCCACCGCCTGTCCCCGCGGCGTGCTCAACCTGGAGAACGGCCCGCGCGAAGGGCGGCTGGCGCCTTCAGCGTTCATCCACGCCGATGCGCTGCGAATTTTGTAGGGCAACGCCTTACGCCAACCTCACCCCAAAATGCTCTTTCTCGAAACCGGGCTGATTGTCCTCTACGGGCTGTGCCTGGTGTTTATGCTGGGTTTTAGCCTTACGCAGTGGCAGTTGATGCGGCTGGCGCGCCGAGCCCTACCCCTGCCCGCGCCGCTAAGGCCGGCCGTGTGGCCGCGGGTTACGGTGCAGCTGCCGGTGTATAATGAGCTGCACGTGGTGGCCCGTGTTATCGACGCGGCGGCGGCCCTCGACTACCCCGCCGACCGCCTGCATATCCAAGTACTCGACGACTCGACCGATGAAAGCCTGGCCGTGGCCGCCGCCCGCGTGGCGCACCACCGGGCGCATGGCCTGCGCATCAGCCACCTGCGCCGGCCCACCCGCCAGGGCTACAAAGCCGGCGCGCTAGCCCACGGCCTGGCCGAAACCAACGGCGAGTTCATCGCCATTTTCGACGCCGACTTTATTCCAGAGCCCGATTTTCTGCGTCGCATCATTCCGCACTTCACCGGGCCCGAAATCGGCATGGTGCAAACGCGCTGGGGCCACCTGAACGAAAATGACTCGCTGCTGACGCGCCTGCAAGCCTTCGGGCTGAACGCGCATTTTTTGGTGGAGCAGGTGGGGAGGCAGGCGGGCGGGCATTTTCTGAATTTCAACGGCACGGGCGGCGTGTGGCGGCGCACCTGCATCGAAGATGCTGGCGGCTGGCACGCCGACACCCTCACCGAAGACCTCGACCTGAGCTACCGCGCCCAGCTGCGCGGCTGGCGCTTCCGGTACCTGCCGCAGGTGGTGGCGCCCGCCGAGCTGCCAGCCCACCTGGCCGCGCTCAAGTCGCAGCAGCACCGCTGGAACAAGGGCGCCGCCGAAACTGCCCGCAAGCACCTCGGCCGGGTGTGGCGCACGCCGGCCCTGCCGCTGGCCACCCGGCTGCACGCCACGTTTCACCTGCTCAATAGCTCGGTTTTCGCCGTCATCCTGCTGATGGCCTTGCTGAGCGTGCCGCTGGTGCTGGTGCGGGCCCACCGGCCTGGGTTTGAGTTGGTTTTCCGGCTGGCCTCCTTGTTTGTGGGTACGCTAGTGCCGCTTACGGGCTACTACTACGTGGCCTGGCGGCGCAGCGCGCCCGCGGCCGGGCAGTGGTTTGGGCCCACGTTTATCCTGTTTATTTCACTTTCGATGGGCTTGGCGCTGCACAATGCGCGGGCAGTGGTGCAGGGCCTGCGGCGGCGCACCTCGCCCTTCGTGCGCACGCCCAAGCTGGGCACGAAGGGCGCCGGCCCTACCTCCTCCCGGCGCTATCGTTTGCCCGCAACCAGCCAGCTACCCCTCGCCGAGGCGCTGTTGACGCTGTATTTTTTGGTGGGGCTAGCCGCCGATTTTCACTACGCCAGCTACGGTATGGTGCCGTTTCATGGGCTGCTGGTGGTGGGGTTTGGCGCGCTATCGGGCTACGCTTGGCGCGAGCGGCGGGGGTAGGGAACCGCCGGGGGCCGCGCTTGCGTAGTATCGGGCATGACTACCTCCTCCCTGGTGCGGTGGCTGGGCGGCGGGCTACTGCTGGCGGGCCTCGTAGCCGCCTGCCAAAGCCGCCGCGCCGACGCCCCAGCCACTACTAACAAGCTCTACTCGGCCATGCTCAACGGCCTGCTCAAAGGTTCGGTGCCCTTCGTGAGCGTGGCGCAGCTCAGAAGCCAGCCGGCGCCAGTGCTGCTCGATACGCGCCCGGCGGCGGAGTTCACCGTCAGCCACTTACGCGGGGCGAGGGGAGTAGGCTACGACGATTTCTCGCTGGCCAAGGTGCAGGATTTACCCAAGAATACGCCCATCGTAGTGTACTGCTCGGTGGGCGCCCGCAGCGAAAAAATCGGTGCCCAGCTCCAGCAAGCCGGCTACACGCAGGTGCGCAACCTCTACGGTGGCCTCTTCGAGTGGGTCAACGAAGGCCAACCCATCGTTACGGGCCAAAACCAGCCCACCGACCGCGTGCACGCCTACTCACCCGCCTGGGGCATTTGGCTACAGCGCGGCCAAAAGGTGTACTAGTAGCGCGGACGCCACAAACCGCCCTACGGCAGCAGCCGGATGATGAAATTCTTGAGCGGGTTCTTCTTGATGATGGTTACCAGCTGGCCATTGGCGTACTGGTACTCGTCTTCGCGACCGTCGCGCCGGGCTTGCCACGCGCCGTTTTGGCCGCGGCTCAGGGCGAAATAGTCACCAAAATACTCGGCGAAGGCCCGCGTCTGGCCCGCCGGTGGCTCGCCAAAAAACATATTGGTGACGGCGTAGCGAATGGGCTGAGTTTCGGTGGCCCGGTAGTGGTGCTTGTACTGGTCGGCCACGATGTCGTAGTGGTCGCCTTTCCACTCGGCTCGCGAGGCAAAGTCGCCCTGGTTGGTGTGCGCCTCCACGGTCGAAAGCAGCAGCTGGCCATTGCGGAAGTGGTTGGTTACCTGGTAGTAAATCTTGAGGTGGTAAAACAGGAAGTTCACCTTCACATCGCTCACCAACGAGTAGGTTACATCGGCACCCACCGGGGCCTGGCGCGTGGCCGTCATGGTGCCCACCCGCACGCCCGCTACCTCAATGCCGTAGCGCCGCACTTCGGCCGGCGGGGCCGTTTTTGCCGGCGCAACGAGGGGTAGGGCACTGAGGAAAAGTAGCGCAAGTGATTTCATGAGTTTGAATAGCTTTTAAAACGTCAAAAGCACGTCATGTTGCGCTTGTCGAAGCATCTCTACCGCGTCGCTGAATCGCTTAAACGACGGGGTAGAGATGCTTCGACAAGCTCAGTATGACGTGCTTTTTTGCGTTTCTAGCCAGCTACTAGCAGCAGCCGCCACCGTCGTAATGGTAGGTCGAGGGCGAGATAAAGATGTCGTCGCGGCCTAGCTGGGCCAGGTTGCCAGCGGTTTTATCGCACACGGCCAGGGGCTGATTTTGCAACAGCACGTGGCCTTTGTGGTCGTCGAAGTACTCGTCGCCACCGTAGTAGATGGCAGTGCGGCCCGTGAAAATGCACGGCCCATCGGCCGGCATCGGGTCCTTGATGGCGCACACTTCCACGCTCTCAATAAAGATTACCTCATCGGTGGCGTAGTGCTGGGGCGAGAGCACGCGGTAGGCGCGCTTGGCCCGCACCTCGATGGTGCCGAAGCCCACTTCGGCAATCATATCCAGGTACTGCTGCAAGGGCAGCGAGCCGGTGAGGCAGAGGGCGCGCAGGCGCTCGTCGGCGCGCAGCTCGTCGCTCATGGGCTGCTCGCAGGTGGGGTCCGACATCACGAGGCGGCCGTGGGGCTTGAGCACGCGGTAAGTTTCCTGCAAGGCGCGCTTCAGGTCGTCGAGCTTGAAGATGTTGAAGAGGCAGTTTTGGGCGGCCACATCCACGCTCTCATCTTCGACGGGCAGGTGCAAGGCATCGCCAGCGCGCAGGTCCACGAAGTCGCTCCGGAACCAGTCATTCTGCTGCTCAGCGGTTTGCATGTTGTCGCGCGAGGCGTCGAGCATCTCGCTCACCACGTCTACCCCAATCACGGCGCCCGGCCGGCGACTAAAATAGGCGAATTGGAGCAGCTCCATGCCGCCGCCTACCCCCACGTAGAGCACGGTGGGCGAGTTGGTTAGGTCGCGCGGGTTCACGGTGCTGCCGCAGCCGTAGTTCATGCTCAGCATGCGCTGCGGAATGCTGAGGCCGGGCAGCTGCCACACGGGGTTGGTGGTGCAGCACAGGCCTACCTGGGGCTCTTGGGCCGCCTGGCGGTACACGTCGGCGGTGGTGTCTAAGTAGCTCATTTTATAAAGTTGGGAGAGAATTTAGGTCAATACTACGGCGGGAAGCGCGACCAGCGCAGCCTTACTGCTTATTCAGATTCCAGTTATACTCTAGGTAAGAAATCTTGACGCTGCCGTCGATTTTGGTGGCGGAGTAGCGGTTGACCCACTTGGCCACCGACTGGCCGTTTTTCTCCCAATCGCCCTTGTACCAGTCAAAATACTTCGAGAGCTGCGCCTCGCTTTTGCTGATTCTATTCTTGGCCGGATTGTTCAAGAAATCGTGGCCCTGGTCGTCGAGCTGGGCATTGAGCTTGGCGGCGGTGTAGGCTTCGTTGCGCAGCTTGGGGCACGAGATAGAGGCGCAAACCAGCGTAAAGTGAATGCGCGGGTCGTCAAATTTCTTGCGCAAAATGCCGTGTTCGATGTTGTCGAGGCTCATTTTTTCGCCGCCAATGCTGAAAAACTTGGCCGCCCAGGGCGTAGTCACGAACGGGATTTTGATTTTCGAGCCAATATCCTTGATGCTCGCCACGGGGTAGTGATCGAGGATGAGCCGAATAGTGTAGGCATTGTAAGCGTTTATCCAGTAGGCCATTTGGTCGTTTTTCGACCAGTTAGCGGCCGGCGGGTTTTTGCTCAGCAGCGCCAGGTACTGGTTAAAAGCCGCCTCATCGGCCTTGAAGCCCACGTAGTTGACCAAGCCCTGGGCGTTGACGTGCTTATGCAGCAACCGGTCGAAGGCACTGTGGTCGACCAAGGCGCTGGTGGCCAGCTCGTGGTAGGTGGGCGCGGGCACGGGGTTGAGGCCGGGCACCACCACGGCCACGGCGGTGAGCGTGCCAGCAGCCAGCACCAAGGCCGCGAGGGTGGAGGTTTTCATAAGGTTCATCATCGGCGGTGATATACGGCAAACCAGGCGCGGGAAGATTGCGGCCGGCAATCTGCTACCCCCGGCAGTTTCGTAAAGTTCAGCTAGCTTGCCAGGCCAATGCTCAGCATCATCATCCCAACCTACAACGAAGCCGCCACTATCGGCCGCCTGGTAGCCGACCTGCGCCGCCACGCGCCGGCCGGCGCCGTCGAAATATTGGTGGTAGACGCGGCCAGCCCCGACGGCACCGCCGCGGCCGCCCGCCAGGCCGGCGCCACGGTGCTGCAATCGCCTAAGCCCGGCCGCGCCGCTCAAATGAACCACGGCGCCCGGCAGGCGAGCGGCGAGGTGCTCTACTTTGTGCACGCCGACGTGGGCATTCACCCCGACTACGTGGCGACCATTGCGGCGGCCGTGGCGCGGGGCCACGCGGCGGGCTGCTACCGGTTTCGGTTCGACTCGCGGCACCCACTGCTGCGTATCAACAGCTACGGCACTCGTTTTAAGGGCATTATGAGCCGGGGCGGCGACCAAACGCTGTTCATCACGCGGGCGCTGTTTGAGCAGCTGGGCGGCTTCAACGAGCGGTTTGTGATTATGGAAGACTTCGAGATTATCCAGCGCATCCGGCGGGTAGCCTCGTTTTTTATTGTGCCGCAAGAGGTAGTCGTGTCGGCCCGCAAGTACGAAACCAATGGCTGGCTGCGCGTGCAGCTGGCCAATCTCACGGCCTTTGCGCTGTACTTCCTCCGGGTGCCGCCGCCGCGTATTGCCCGCACCTACAAGGCCTTGCTCAACTACCGCTGATGCCGTCGCTCCCGCTTCCCCGCGTGCTTGTGACGGGCGCCAACGGCTTTTTGGGCCGCCACCTTGTAGCCGAACTGCTGCGCCGCGGCTACCCCGTGCGGGCGCTGGTGCGGCCAGGCGGCGCGGCGAGCCCGGCCCTACCCCCCTTGCAGTCGCTACCTATCGAAGTAGTTGAATTTGACCTGGCGCACGTAGCCCGCCGGGCCCAGATGGTTAGCGTAGTAACTGGCTGCGAGGCTGTTATTCACGCCGCCGCGCTGGCCCAGGTAAACCCGGCCCGCAGCCGGGCCGTGCGCGCCACCAACCTCGGCGGCACCGAGCAGGCTATTTCGTTGGCCCGCACGGGGGGGGTAGGGCGCTTCGTGTACGTGGGCACGGCCAACGTCTTTGGCTTCGGCACCAAGGCCCAGCCCGGCGACGAAACCCAGCCCTACCAGGGCCGCCGCTACAGCCTCGATTATATGGACAGCAAGCGCGCCGCCACCGACCGCGTGCTGCAAGCTGTGGCCCGCGAGCAGCTGCCCGCCGTGCTGGTGCACCCCACCTTTATGCTGGGCCCCGGCGATGCCCGGCCCACCTCCGGCGCGCTGCTGCTGGAGCTGCTGGCCGGCCGCCTGCCCGCCTACCCGCCCGGCGGCAAAAACTACGTGCACGTGCACGATGTGGCCGTCGCTACCGTCAACGCCCTGACGATGGGCCGCGTGGGCGAATCGTACATTTTGGGCAATGAGAATTTGAGTTACCGCGAAGCCTTTGGCCTGATGGCCGAAATAATGGGGATAGAACCGCCGCGCTGGCCGGTGCCGCCGTCCCTAGCCACCTTTTATGGGGCAATTTCTGACCTTAAAGCGCGTCTCACTGGCCGCCCGGC
>CAZZDR010000067.1:0-5178 GCA_964652535.1 uncultured Hymenobacter sp.
AGGGCGGCGCTGTCTTCCTTGGTAGCTACTTCGGGCACTACGATGTACTCGATGGTACGACCATCTTCCACTTTGTAGCGGCCTTTGTGGCGGTTGAGGTAATCGGTGAGCTGCTCGTCGGTGGGCTTAAAGGCCGAGTCCGATACGCTGGTGTAGGGCACAAATAGGTAGCGGAAGCTGGCCTTGGCGTTCTGGGCCTGGTCGAAGTACTTGGCTTCGGCGGTGGTCACGTACACCGAGTTCTTGAGCAGGGCGTTGAACTTGTTCACCGGCCGGTCAAAATCACGCAGGCTGGCTTCGAAGTTGTGAAACGCGGCCTGGGCCTCGGGCGGTAGCTTGTCGAGGTTTTTGAGGTAGTCGATGAGGCGGCCCCGGTCAAACTGCCCCGTTTTGGGGTCGGTGAACGCTTGCTTGATAGCAGGGTTGGGGTTGTCGCCCTGCACCATGTCTACGGCCTCTTCGTCGCCCACGGCCAGACCGAGCTTGTCGATTTCGGGTTGGAACGCGCGGCGGTACAGCAGCTGGTTCCAGGTTTGGTCGCGTAGGTAGCCCAGCGCCTGCTCGTCGGGCGGGCGGCCCTGCTGGTTAGCAAAGTTCTGCTTGGCTTGCTCGAGGGCAGCGTTGAACTCGGGCAGCTCAATCTTTTCGCCGTTTACCTCGCCCACCACTTGGCCATCGCGGCCGAAGAGGCGGTTTTTCCCCCCAACCAGGTCGCCGCCCACTATAAAGAGCAGCATCCCGACGGCGACGGCGCCTACGGCCACCCCCGACTTTTCCCGTATCGTGTTAATTAAAGCCATTAATTCAAAAGTTGATTGTCGATAAATGATTGTTGGGAAGTAGTAGCTTGACTAGATAAAGACAAACACTCAACGATTAACAATCAGCCAGCAACCCAAAAAGAGGCGCAAAATAGCCATAAATCGCCCGAACTATCAAGCTCCTACCCCCTCGCTGTGCCCGAAGTGGTCTGGCTGCTGCTACCGGCGCTTCTTATTTTTTCGAGCGGGCTTGTTTAGGTCGGCCACTTGCTTGGCTACTTCCAGCTCTTTGGCCCGGCGGGCTTCTTGCTGCCGCCAGTAGTTGAGGGGCAGCCAGCATGCCAGCGAAATCATGAATATCCAGTAGTTTCTCTGCAGGTCCTTCTCCACAATGGTCTGGTACACGCCGATGACGAAGGCTACCACGCCCAGAGAAAACAGCACGGTGCGCAGCAAGGATTTATCGAATTTCATATGCTTGGCTAACTGTTCGCTACTTGCCCAGGCGCTGAGCCTCGGCTAGGCTAAACACGCCCTTGGGCTGGTGGATGCCGTAGCGCGAGAAGTCTTGGTTGGCGGTGAGGCCGTTGCCGGTGAGCACCTCGGTGGGCGTTTGCACGCGCACAAACATGGCGCTGTCAGTGTAGATTTTTCGTTGGCTTTGGCTGTAAAAAAGCTCCTCCGTATCGAGCAATTGCTTTTCGGGTACATTGGCCACCTTCACCGCGCCGCGCATAATATAGAGTTGATTGGCGTTGTCGAACTTACCCCACTTAGCCACCAGCGTGTTGATAATATTTTTACCTGGCTTGTCGTAGAACGTAACGGTCACGCCTTTAGGATAGAGCTTGTCACTATTCTCGAAAATCTGTTCGAGTGGTGCAGTCAGGCGGATGTGCAACCGCGCCGAGTCGCTCAGCAACGTCACCACATTATCGGTTTCGAGCAGCGGGCCATTGTAGATAATGTGCTTGGGGGCTTCCTCCTTCTTTTGGCAACCCGCGGCCAGTAGCCCAGCCAGCACTAAGCTTGCCAGCGCCCTACCCCCCTCTTTAGCCCCAAAGAAGCCCACTATTGCAGGCGCCGCTTGATAAACCAGCGGTTGCTGAGGGTAGCGCCCACTTGCACGCGCACGTAGTCTTCGCGCACGTTGCTCGTGCCGGTGTCGCCGTAGAGGTAAGCCGTGTTACCCCGAACACCGTAGATGAATGCTAGGCTGATAACCGTCGATTCGAGGGGGGTAGCCGTGGGCAGCGGGAAGGCGAAGCCCCAGTGCACAGCCCGGTCGTAGAGACGCGTACCGAGCGGCGCGTAGGGCATCTGGGCCACGCTGAGGCCTACCCGGTACGTAACGCGCTGGAAGTAGTGCTCGACCGAGCCTGGGTCGGGCGTGAATTCGCCGCCGGTGGCTACGCGCCAGGTGTTGCTGAGGCCCGCCGTGGAGAGCAGGCTAAACGATTGGAACTTGGACCACTGTTGCGTCGAGGCATCGAGGCTGGCCGTCCAGTTGGTACCGTTGTCTAGGGTCAGGCCCACCTGCGAAAGCGAGGGCACGGTAGTATTGCCCGCATCGTCCGAGAGCTGCGTGGTGTTGCCGATTACGGCGCCGTTAGCGTCGCGCTGCTCGGTAGTGCGCTGCCGCGAAGCCTTGAGGTTAGTCTGGAAGGTGTGAACACCCGCCAAGTTCGCGTTCAAGGATTTGCCAAACTTGTGACGATAGTGCACCGAAGCCCGAAACAGGAAGTCGGAGTAGCGCAAAAGCTCGTTATCGACTACTTGCTGCCGAGCCACAATAGTAGGGGTAGTAATGGCAGTACCTGTCGTTTGGTCGATGGTGCCGAACAAATACGAGGCGCTAGCGCCAATATTGAAGTCGCGCAGCACATGAATGCCATGGGCAAAATAAGCTTCCGAAAGCCCACCCGTGCCGTTGTACTGCCGGTAAGCTGCTGCCGAAGGGTCGCCATTTACTACCCCGGTAGTGGTAGCCTGGTAATCGACAGCGCTATACGGCTTGAGGCCGATGGCAGCACCCCAGCGCTTGTTCAGCGGCACGGCGAGGGCCAGGTAGCCCAGCGTGCCCGAGCCGTTGCGGTTCAAGGTTTGCGCATTATGCACCGTTTTTACCTGCGCATTGAAGGCCGCCTCCCAGGTAGTGCGGGGGGTATAAGCCAGCAAAGCAGGATTCAACTCGTTGACATTGCCAGTGTTAGGAGCAGCCAGGCCGGTGCCGCCCATGCCCAGCTGGCGCACGCCGCCGTAGTTGCCTACGTAGTCGCCTAAGCCCAGGCGCGAGTAGGGCGAGTTGCCTAGCCCCTGCCCAAACGCCGAGCTGGCGAGTAGCGTAGCAGCGGCCGTCAGCAGGGCCCCGGATAGTTTTTTAGTTGTCAACATTATAGCGTAAAATCTTATCCAGGCCAAGCAGCACCAGTTCTGGCACGGCAAAGATACAGTCGGCCAGCGGGGTAAGGGCTGCTGCCAGATACGGAGCGTCGCCGCCAGTCAGCACTACTGCCAAACCGGGGTAGCGCTGCTGGTAGTTGGCTACCAAGCCGCGCACCTCAGCAGCAGTACCTCCTACCACCCCACTCAGCAGCGAAGAGGCCGTGGAGGTGCCAATTAGTTGCACCACCTCAGTGGGCGGCGGCAACTCCAGCAACGGCAGCCGGCCCGTAAACGTGTGTAAGGCCTGCAAGCGCATCCGCAGTCCCGGCGCTATGCTGCCGCCCTGAAACGTGCCATCGGCCGTTACCAGGTCGAACTTTAGCGCTGTGCCCGCATCCACAATGAGCACGTCTTGGCTGGGCCAGCGGCTGGCGGCCCCCACGGCGCCGGCCAAGCGGTCGGTCCCTAAGGTGTGGGGGGTAGCATAAGCATTGCGTAGTGGCACCGGCGTGAAACCGGGCCGAAACGGCAGCACCCTGGCCAAGCCATCGGCGGTGGCCAATTCGGCCAGCCAAGGCTGCGTAGTGGCATCATCAGCCACCGACGACAAGATGGCCTGCTGGGGTTGCGTCCGTTGCCATAGGGCCGCGAGTTGCGGCGGCGTGGTCAGAACCCCACTTTCGAGAAGACCTTCGGGCCCAAACACCCCGTACTTCAGCGCAGTATTGCCGAGGTCAAGGGCGAGGGTAGGCCCAGATAAGCGGTTAGCCATTAGCTGCTAGCTGGTAGCTTTTTCAGTGGTAAAAAAGCCAACAGCCAGCAGCTAATGGCTAACCGCTCAAAAACTACATGAAATATTTTAGTCGAATTACTTCCTGCTCACTCAAAAAGCGCCACTTGCCGCGTGGCAATTCTTTTTTGGTGAGCCCTGCGTACTGCACGCGGTCGAGAGCCACTACGTCGTAGCCAAGATGCTCAAAAATGCGGCGCACAATGCGGTTACGGCCCACATGCAGCTCGATGCCTACAAAGTGCGGGTTGCCGGCCACTACGGCCACATCATCTACTTCGGCTTTGCCATCCTCCAGTTCCAGACCAGCGGCAATCTCGCCGAGGTGCTCGGCGGTGAGCGGCTTGTCGAGCTCAGCTTGGTAGATTTTCTTGTTCTTGTGCGACGGGTGCGACAGCTTTTGAGCTACCTCGCCATCGTTGGTGAAAAGCAGCAAGCCCGTGGTGTTGCGGTCGAGCCGACCCACTGGGAAAATGCGCTCCTTCGACGCCGTAGCTACCAGCGACATCACCGTTTTGCGGCCCTCGGGGTCGTCGGTGGTCGTGATAAAGTCTTTCGGCTTGTTGAGCAGTACATACACCAGCTTCTCGCGGTTGAGGTTGGTTTTGCCGTACTGCACTGTGTCGGTGGGCTGCACTTTGTAGCCCATTTCGGTGATGACCTCGCCATTGACGCGGATTTCGCCGGCGGCAATAAGCGCATCGGCTTCGCGGCGCGAGCAAATACCGGCGTTAGCGATGTAGCGGTTCAGGCGTAGTTCTTCGTTACCGAAGTCCTCTTCGCTAGCCCGGCGCTTGTTGCCGCGCGTCTTGTCCTTTTCGTAGTGCGTGAGGTTCTTGTAGTCTGGGGCCTGGCCTACCGTATCGCTCGGCTGGCTTTTGGCACCGTAGCTAGTGCCGCGGCGGGGCCCGCTTTGGGCTTCGCGCATGGCTTCGCGCCGCTCCCGAAACGTGCCGCCCGTGTTAGCCGGACGCTCGCCGTAGCTGCGTGGCTTGCCAAACGCACCCTGGGTAGGCTCACGGTCCCGGTCGCGGGCATTGCCGTAGCTGCTGCGGCGGTCGTCGCGGTCACCGGTAGCGGGGCGCGTGTCGCGGTCGCCATAGCTGCGGCGCTCGTTGCCTTCGCCACCGGCTGGCCGGCGGTCGGCGTAGTTGCTGCGGCGGTCGTCGCCACCCGAGCGGTTGTCCGCATCGCGGCGGGGCGCCCGGTCGTCGCGGCGCTCAAAGCCACCTTCGGGCCGTG
>CAZZDR010000067.1:5278-14580 GCA_964652535.1 uncultured Hymenobacter sp.
TCAAAGCGCCGGGGCTGAGCATCACGGTCACCAGAGTTGCGGGCCGGGCGGTCGCCGCCGAAGCTGCGCTTCTCGCCATAGCCACCGCGCTCGGGCCGGTCGCCGCCGCCAAAGCTGCGGGCCGGGCGGTCGCTACCGCCAGCAGGACGCCGGTCGCCGAAACTACCACGGTCGGGGCGGTCGCCGCCAAAGCTGCGCTTCTCCCCACCAAAACCGCCACGCTCAGGGCGGTCGCCGCCACCAAAGCTGCGCTTCTCGCCGAAGCCACCGCGCTCGGGTCGGTCGCCACTGCCGAAGTTGCGCTTCTCACCAAAATTTGGCTTATTGAAGCCTCCGCCACCGCTAGGCCGGGCGCCAAACTTGTTGCCACCTCCTTGGCCAAAAGTGGGCCGAGCTGGTGAGTAGCCTTCGCCGCGCCCATCGGGGCGGCTGCCCTTATAGTTGCTGCTATTGCCACGGGGTGCGTTGCCACCGCGGGCATCGCCGTTTGGCCGCCCGGTGTTGCCAGTCGCGCCGCGCCGACCTGGCTTATCCTCCGAAAAATGTTGCTTGCCCATTTTATATACTGTGTGTTAGCTAATGCTGGCTTATAGTCCCGCGCCGCCGGCGCTGGTAAGTGCTACCCCCCTTACAGGAGGCAAGTACTAAAAAATCCGGACCCGCAGACCGCCGCCGAAGCGCCGGGTGCAGGTCCGGACTATTGTACGTGGTAATGCTTAGTCGCGACGGGCCAGTTTGGCCTCAATCGAGTGCTGGGTATGCGGCACTGCGCGCAGGCGCTCCTTAGGGATGAGCTTGCCTGTGCCGATGCACACGCCATAGGTACCATTCTTAATGCGCGTCTGCGCATTTTCAAGCTGCTGAATGAACTTCATCTGGCGCGAGGCCAACTGGTTCAGGCTTTCCTTCTCAGCCGTCTCGGCACCGTCTTCGAGCACCTTGAGCGAGGCAGCCGTGGTATCAGTACCCGACTCGTTGTTACGCGTCAGCGTCTCCTTAATGAAGGACAGCTCTTTGCGAGCTGCCGTTAGTTTATCCTGAATAATCTGGTCAAACTCAGCTAAGTCTTCCCGCGAGTAGCGGAGGTTTTCTTCGGACATCGAAAGGCAGGTAAAAAAGTAATAAACTAAGAGCAACAGGCAACTAACCTGGCAAAACCAACGCGCCACCAAGCCAAAAAGTTTAGTAGCAATACTAAGCCAGTTGACTTAAAAAGCGACTCACATTGGTTTCGCGGGGGCAAAGGTAGTTAGTTTCAGCGGCTTTGCTCCGCTGGCTACACCTTTACCTCAGAATCCGAGCATCTGGATAGCGGCCACGGCAGCTTCTACGCCCTTGTTGCCGTGGCGCCCACCGGCCCGGTCCCAGGCTTGCTCCAAATTATTCGTTGTGACGAGGCCAAATATCACGGGTTTATTATACTTCAACCCCACGGTAGTCAGGCCCTGTGCCACGGCATGGCAGATGTAGTCGTCGTGCTTGGTATCACCTTTGATTACTACGCCTAGGCAAATAACAGCGTCTATCTCGTCGTGCTGCGCCAGTAGCTGCGCCCCAAATGTCAGCTCGAAGCTCCCTGGCACAGCATTGCGAAAGATGTTCTCGGGTTTGGCCCCGTGCTTGAGCAGGGTTTCGTAGGCGCCATTGCTGAGCGTGTCGGTTAGCTCGCGGTTCCACTCGGCCACTACCAAGCCAAAGCGCTTGTCAGTAATATCCGTAAAGCCAGCGCTGTCGTAGGTGCTGAGGTTTTGAAGGGCAGTAGCCATAAAGTAGGGGGTAGGACTGGCGTGTAGATGAAGATTCTTAACAGCTTTTTGCCGCGCTGGTTTGCGCCAGTGTAGGGGGTAGGAAAGCCGTTAGTGGAGGCGATTGATTTTTGTTGTGAACAACAACGGCGCTTCCCTGAGTCAGGAAAGCGCCGCCAGTAACTATTCGAGTGTTGCTTAGCTTACTGAGCCAAGGCAGCCTTGCGCTGGCGAGCCTCCCCTACTTCCTGCGAAGCCGAGTAGTCGTTCAGGATGCGGTCGTAAGCCTTGGCAGCCCCAGCATTGTCCTTTGCTGCTTCCAGCGCGATGCCTTGCTTGAGCACGTAACCCGGCGAAAAGAAATCATTCGTGTTGTGGTCCGCTGCCTTAGCATAGAGCTCAGCTGCTTCCTTTGGTTGGTTTAGCTCCAGCTTCGCATCACCCATCAGCGAGTACGCACGCGACTGCACCAAGTAGTCATCCGAGCTGAATTTATCCAGGTAGTTATATGCGTCCTGAAACTTGCCTTGCTTAAGTGCTGCTACGCCAGCGTAGAAATCGGCTAGATTGCCTGCCTTCGTGCCGCTGTATTCAGTAGCTACCTTATCGAGGCCGGGGTGCTTGCCGTCGCCCTTAGTTGCCTGACCGAGCGAGTCGGCTTCCCAGTAGTTCACCGCCTTGAACATCGCATTTTGGGCTTGCGTATTCTGCTCAGTGCGCCAGTAGTTGTAGCCAAAAGCGCCAGCAATTGCCGCTACCACTACTACCAGAATACCCAAAAGCAAGTTGCGGTTACGCCGCACAAAGTCCTCCGACTCTGCCAGCCGAATGGCCAGCGCATCGGGGTCTTCGAGCAACGGATTTTCGGTCACGTAGCTTTCTTGGGCCGGCGCCAATGGGTCGGTCGACACAGGGCGAACGGGCTGGCGGGCTCCCGGCGTTTTGCCGGTGTATGGAATCTTAGACATTGGATAGGTAGCTCGGCGCCGCAAGTCTGTTCGCAAACCTCGACGCGGGGGGCCACCGGCCACGAGGGCGAGGGGCCGGATTAAGAATAGTTAGTCGTGGATATACGGATAATCCTTCTGCACATACACATCGTGGTAGAGCTCCGACGCATCGGGGTAAGGAGAATTTTCGGCAAATTCAACCGACTCCTGTACCTGCCCTTTGATGCGCTCATCAATGGCCGTCAAATCTTCCTCGGTAGCCATGCCGTGCGTGAGGATAGTGTGGCGTACTGCCTCGATGGTATCGCGGTGGCGATACTCTTCTACTTCCTCTTTCGTGCGGTACTTAGCCGGGTCACTCATCGAGTGCCCTTTGTAGCGGTAGGTTTTAAACTCCAAGAAAGTGGGGCCTTCACCACCGCGGGCGCGTTCAGCGGCGCGGGCTACAGCCTTGTGCACCTCCTCCACGTTCATAGCATTCACTGGCTCGTTAGGCATTTGGTAGCCTTCAGCAATGATGTGCAGGTCCGTTACATTCGAGCTGCGGTGCACGGCGGTACCCATGGCATAGCCGTTGTTTTCTACCACAAAAATTACGGGCAGCTTCCACAGCATCGCCATGTTGAAGGCTTCGTGCAAAGCACCCTGGCGCACTGCACCATCACCCATGTAGCAAATGCAAAGCTTGCCTGTCTTGTTGTATTTCTCAGCAAAGGCAATACCCGCACCCAATGGAATCTGCGCGCCCACGATGCCGTGGCCACCCATAAACCCTACCTCCTTGTCGAACATGTGCATCGAACCACCTTTGCCCTTCGAGCAGCCGGTAGCCTTAGCAAACAGTTCGGCCATGATGGCATTGGGCGAAGTGCCTAAGGCCAGTGGGTGCGCATGGTCGCGGTAAGCGGTGATGTACTTGTCACCTTTTTCGAGGGCCGACACGGCCCCAGCTACGCAGGCCTCTTGCCCAATGTAGAGGTGGCAGAAGCCCTTAATCTTTTGCTGACCATAGAGCTGGCCGGCTTTTTCCTCAAACTTGCGCATGAGCTGCATTTGCTCATACCAAGCTAAATAAACCTCTTTCGAAAACTCTGGTTGGTCAGGGGAGGTAGCCAGCGGTTCTTTGCTAGCATCTTCACCTGCGTGGGCAGCGGGCATCACTTCGACAGCCGGCTGCGCCGCAGTCTCGACGCCGGTAGCGGCGTCTACTGCCTTCGAGGGCTGGCCCTTGGTACCATTGCTACCGTTGGCGCCAGCCTTCGGCGCATCCTTTACTTTTGACTCCGCCATAATTCGGGGTATATAATTTCGCGTTGGGAGGGCGAAATTACATAATGTTGCTCGTACTCCCACCCCATTGCTTCGAATGACGCTCGACCATCTCCACCTGCTTTTTTTTAAGAATTACGACGAAGCTACTTTGGCCTTTGGACCAGGCATCAATTGCTTCATCGGCGACAACGGCAGTGGTAAAACCAATCTCCTTGATGCCATTCATTACCTGGCTCTCACCAAAGGAGCCTTCGCTAGTGCCGACGCGCAAGCCATTAAGCAAGGAGCCGATTTCTTTGTGGTTAAGGGCTCGTTCGCTAGCTCCCAAACCGAACGGCCTGAGAGCATTCAAGTCAGCTTGCGAGTTGGGCAGAAGAAAACCATCACGCACGATAAGCAACCCTACGAGCGCTTGGCAGACCACATTGGTCGCTACCCGGCCGTACTTATTTCGCCTTACGATACCGACATTATTCGGGAGGGGAGCGAAGAGCGCCGGCGCTACTTTGATAGTCTTCAATCGCAGCTAGACCACGAGTTCCTGGAGTTGCTTATTCACTATAACGGCCTACTGCGCCAACGTAACGCAACACTGAAGCAAAGTGGAGCTGGCCACGGATTCGACGCACTGTACTTACAGGCGCTCGACGACCAACTTGCACCTTTGGGCACGCGCCTATCCAAACTGCGCAGTGATTTTCTTGTAGCATTCTCCCCTGTCTTTCAGCGGCACTATGCACAGTTGGCTGACGGTCGAGAAGCTGTCAGTCTGGAATACAAAAGCCAACTAATAGGCCAGGACTTTCGGCACCTGCTATTAGCCAACGAGCGCCGCGACCTAGCCTTGCAGCGAAGCACCACTGGGCCGCACCGCGACGACTTTGTTTTCTTGATGGATGAGTTGCCTGTCAAAAGCTATGCTTCTCAAGGCCAACAAAAGTCTTATGCGATTGCGCTGAAGCTAGCTCAGTTTGAATTGCTAGCTGCGAAGCCTCAGCCTGCTGGAGCAGCGGCCACTAAGCCTTTGCTACTGCTAGACGATATTTTCGACCGACTCGATGACAAACGAATTGCTCGGCTACTAGAGCTGGTAGCTGACCAGACATTTGGCCAGGTTTTTTTAACGGACACCAATTTGGAGCGCACCAACTTGGCTTTGGCCGGAGTGAGCAGCAGTATTCAGCGGTTCCGGGTGCAAGCTGGCACGGTACAGGCTATTTGATTCTTGGCTACTCCCCGTGGGGTAGGCCGGCGTACTTTTGAGGTAAGCAAACCAACCCGCAAGGCATCGCTCTTTTGGGCGCGGCGTGGGCATTAAGCTATTCCCTCGCTGTGAAAAAACCTAGCCTCTCCCCCACTGCCCGCCGGGCCGATATCATACCCTTGAAGGAGGGACTAGAAGCATTGGTACGAGCCTACAAGCTTGGGGGCAAGCTAAACGAAGTAACCGTGGTTGCTAGCTGGGAGCGCGTCATGGGCAAAGCAGTTGCCCTCAAAACCCAAGAGGTGTACGTTAGCAAGGGGAAGCTTTTCGTTCGGCTTTCCTCCGCACCGCTCAAGCATGAACTGGTGATGGCAAAGACCCGCGTGCTAGAAATGCTCAACAATGAGGTGGGCGCCCAGGTGGTAAACGAGGTAGTGTTTCTTTAACGCTCCTCCTCGCCTACCTCCCAAAGTCTAACTCTCAATTACAGAGCTAGGCTAGCATAGTTTGGTTTTGGCTTACTTGAAAGTGTATGGGCCTAAGTGACAAAAATGTTTCACGTGGAACATTTTTGTCACTTAGGCCCATACACTTTCAATAGGAGCTCATTGTAGGCCTCTAGAAGCGTAATATACTTCGTTTGCAACGCTAAAAGCTGCTTAATAGGGTCTGCGTCTGCCTGTACAAGCGCCTGCTGACGTTGCGTTACAGGTGTTACACTCGTTTGTTTTACAATTTGTGTTACAAAAGGCAAGGTTGATTGTGCCGTAATTGTAAAGTCGTTTGAAAAATCGTGACCAATTATTTGTCCGACGTTTTTTACAAAGCTTGCATCTAATGTATCGTCCTTGAACTTACGGTAGATGGTTGGACGTGTAATACCCAACTCCTCGACAATGCGGGTGATGGAAATTCCACTGTTCTTTATCGCTTCCTGCAGTATTTCACCCTGATGTGGCATACGATAAATGAGATTGTTGGATTACACTACAAATATGTAACGCGCAAATACGTAAACCAAAAGACTTTACGCAATAAGGCAACTAGCTCGATTGTAACATTGCGTTTCGATACGAATGCGTACTGTAACATACGCTTTTTGACAGGTATCGTGCATTACGATATTCATTAAAATATCTCTTTTTCAAGCAATGTTTGTAACAGGTTGGGATAATCAGTTGTGATACCTGCTACCCCCCATTTGATGGCTAATGCTAACTCACTAGGGGTATTCACTGTCCAAGGCACAATGCGTAGGCCAGGATATCCGTTTGCCAACGCCTGTAACTTCTCGAAAGAAAGCAAATCAAATTCGGGGCCGTACGTATCGGGTACAAAGCCAAGTTGCTCGAACAAAGTGCTAGCGGGCACAGCGGTTTCATTAAGCAAGCAAAGCGCTAGGTTGGCCGAATGCGCACGCGCTGCTTGTAGAATACGCAGGTCGAAACTGAGGAGGGTAGTCCGAGATTGCACGCCAGCAGCGAGCAGTTCGGCCGCAACCAATTCGACGAAAGGGCTAGGCTTGGGGTGGAATACCTCATCGCCCGCGGGGTCACTTTTCAGCTCAACTGCGTAGCGTACTGGGGCCCGCCCCAGCTGTTGGCAAGCGGTTTCAGTAGCCTGCAAAACCTCGCTAAGCAAGGGGCGGTAGCTGGGGATAAGCAACTGCTCGGGGAAATTTGCAAGTGCCTGAGCACCCACTACGCAACGGCGAACGGTGGCGTATGGCAACTGAAAAATATTGTACGTGCGCTCCTGGCATGGATCAATATGCTCGCCATGTGGGCCAGTGCCGAGCCGTGCCGATAGCCAGGGCTCGTGCGAAACAACCACTTGGTGGTCGGCAGAAATGACTACATCCAGCTCTAGCACATCAACTCCTAGGGTGAGTGCGTGCAGAAAAGCTGGTAGCGTATTCTCGGGCCGCAAGCCACGGCAGCCGCGGTGGCCGTGAATTTCGGGGCGGCGAGGGGGGGTAGGGAAAGGCGAAATTGGTAGCATGGCTCGTGTACGCAGCCAAGGGTGTAGGCAGCCAGCCAGTAGCTTTGCAAGCTCATACGGGGGTAGCCTACCCCCATTATCACGCAAGCTATTTGATGAAACGACTACTTCTTTTTCTACTCGCGCTGGCCATTCTAGGTGGTGGCTATTACTACTACAGCAGCCTGAAGAAGGGCCCTGAGTACGCCTTGCTGCAGGCCGCTGCCGCCACGCAAACCCATGACCTAGCAAGCTTCGAGCGCTATGTAGACGTAAGCAGCCTGACCAACCACTTGGTCGATGATGTGGCTAGCCAAAGCAGTTTGCTTTCAAGCCTAGTACCGGGGGGTGGGCTAATGCTGCGCAGTGGCCTGAGCTTATTGAAGCCTCAGATAGCAAGAGCAGCGCAGCAGGAGGTGCAGCGCTACGTGCAAACCGGCTCGCTAGAGGAGGCCCAGGCAGAGACTCCGAAGCGACTAGTCAACCTGTCCTTTCTCGGGCTGGCGGGCCGGGTAGTGGGCCCTGACAGCAAATTCAAAGGCATCAAGTACAGCACCGACAAGGGTAGTGAAGCCCTGGTGGGCTTGGAGTTTTCGCAGCCCCGCTACGATACCACGCTCGTAGTGGAGGTGCAGATGCAGAAGCAGCCCGATGGCCACTGGCAGGCCAAGCAGCTAACGAACGCTGGTGAGTTGGTGCAGCACGTAGCTAAACTCGAAAAGATGAAGCTACTCAACTAAAGCAATGCTTAGGCAGACGCTTGGCGCGACCAGATTACGCACAAAGGCTAGCCTACTCAGCAGTACCTGAAAGACTATCGTATTGCTTCGTTAGCCTACCCAGCACCGCAACAAAAAACCCGCAGCCAATTATGGCTGCGGGTTTTTTGTTAGAAAAGTCTTGACAGCTTAGTTGCTGCGACCTGAGAAAAGCAGGTAAATGATAGAGCCACCAATAGGGAAAAACCAGATAATGGCGCCCCAGAGAAGCTTTTTGCCCAGCGACCAGTCTTGCTTGAGCAAGCTGATGACCGCGTAGATGGCCATAATCAGGTACAGAACCCCAAAGAACCCTAGACCGCCTCGGTTATTGTAAGCACTTGGCGCACAGCTAGTTGCGATTAACGACAGAAGAGGGAGCAAAGCCAGCGGCTTAAGACGGGCAGCGGCAGTGGAGAAGGTTTGCATAAGAGAAGTGTGAAGAAAAGTGTGGTGTTCACGCCTTTACGCAATTTCAAGGCTTTTGGCTATTTAATTACGACAATACACTGTATTACAGCTTGTTACTAATAAAATTACTGACTTGCTGCACAAAATGCGGGATTACTCCCGGAATGAGCACCAGCAGGAGCAGCACCCCAAAGAGCGCGCCGTAGAAGTGCGCATCGTGGTTGACGTTGTCGCCCCGGCGGCGGCCCATGTACCAGGAGTACGCCAGGTAGAGCACGCCAAAAATGAATGGCTGAATGGGAAATGGTAGCGGGAAGATGATGATGCCACCGCCATTCGTATTGACCGGGAAGAGCAGGATACTGGCAAACAGCACCGACGCTACCCCCCCCGACGCACCCAGGCTACGGTAGTCACGGTCGTCGCGGTGCTGGAAGTAAGATGGTAAATCGGATACGATAATGCCCCCCAGGTAGAGCAGCAGGAACAGCCCTACCCCTGCTCCGGAACCATAACTTTCGGCTAAAGTGGAAAGCACCACAGGGCTGAAAGAGTAAAACGCAAACATGTTGAAGAGCAGGTGCGACCAGTCGGCGTGCAGGAAACCGGAGGTGAGCAGGCGGTACCATTGGCCGCTGGAGCGAGCCATAACGTAGGGCTCGAGTATCCAGGCGCGCATGAGTTCGGGCTTCGACCAGGCGTAGGCAGAGATGGCGACCGTGAGGCCGATGAGAATCAGAATGGGATTGAACACGAAGGGGACTGGGTTAGCTTTCGCGGTCCATGAGCTGGAGCGCGAGGTGATGCAGGGGCTGCTTGCGGGCAGCGGGCGCCCCTACCCGCTCCAGATGCTGCAAAGCAGCCTGGAAGTACTCGTTGATCAGCGCCTCGGTTTGGGGCCGAATATCGAGCTCGTCGTAGATGGCGCGCACGGCCTGCACCTTGGCATCGGCATCGGGCACGGGCTGGCCGATGTGCTGGC
>CAZZDR010000068.1:0-14529 GCA_964652535.1 uncultured Hymenobacter sp.
GTGTCCCACTTGCGGCGCCAGGTAAAGGGCTCGGCCGCGGCCGCCCAAAAGGCATCGGGGTCTTCGACCGACTGCTGGTAGTCGGCCTGGTATTCTTCAAAGGTGCGGGTGCGGGTAGCAGACATGGAGAGAGAAAAAGTAAGGTGGGGAATAAACGTAATGTAGGGCCCGGCCGGCGCTTACCTGGCCCGGGCAGGCGGCGGCAGCTGGAGCGTGGCCGCGAGCTTTGGTACTCGGCAAAACCGTTTTCAGGCCATCGGCTGCCAGCTAGGGCACGCCGCCCAGCAGCTCGCGCACCTTTTGCATGAGCTGGCGGGTGCTGAAGGGCTTGGGCACGTAGAGGTCGGCGCCGGCAGCGTAGCCTTGCTGCACATCGGCAGGCTGGCTCTTAGCCGAGAGGAAGATGACTTTGGTAGCGGCGGCGTCGGGGCGCTGGCGCAACTGGCGGCACACTTGGTAGCCATCTACATCGGGCATCATCACGTCGAGCAGCACCAGGTCGTAGGGCGTGTGGGACAGGGCGGCGAGGGCCTCGGTACCGTTGCGCGCAATGCCGACCTGGTAGCCGTTTTTGCGCATCAAAAATTCCAACGACATCACGATGTTGGGCTCATCATCGACTAGCAGAATATGGGGAGTTCTCATGGATAAAGCGGGGGTAGGGCGGCGAGGGCGGGGCAGTATTTTAACGTAGTGGCGGGGCCAGCAGCGCCGCCCCCAGCGGCAGCTCCACGAAGAAGCGCGCCCCCTGGCCGGGGGCGCTTTCTACCCAGAGGCGGCCGTAGTGCAGCTCCACTATTTTCTTGCTGATGGCCAAGCCCAAGCCGGTGCCGGCGGGCTTGCGCATGGTCTGGTTGGGAGCCTGAAAGAACTTGTCGAAGATGAGGTGCTGCTCGGGCAGCGCAATGCCGTGGCCGTTGTCTTCCACGCACAGCAGCAGGGCGTCGGCGGCGGGCCAGGCCAGCACCGCAATGCGGCCGGTACCATCGGCCGGGCAGGCCTTCACCGCATTCGAAAGCAGGTTGATGAGCACCTGCATCAGGCGGTCGCGATCGGCGGGCAGCAGCGGCAGCGTGGCCGGCACTTCGAGGCGCAGCCCTATGCCGCGGGCGCGGGCCAGCTGGCCCACCGCCTCGGCGGCCTCGGCGGCCACCTCGGCCAGGGCCAGCGGCGCGCGGCTGAGGGTAGCCTGGCCGCTCTCGTACTTTTCTAGGTCGAGCACCAGCGTGATGAGGCGGGTCAGGCGCTCGGCCTCGCGGCCAATGGTATGCTCGAAGCGCTGACGCTCCTCGGGTTCGAGGTCGGGGTTGTCAGCCAAAATCTCGGCCAGCGCCCGGATGCTGGTCAGCGGCGTGCGCAGCTCGTGCGTCACGGTATACAGGAATTCGTCCTTCTGGCGGTCCAAGATTTGCAGCTGGTCGTAGGCCTGGCGCAACTCGCCGGTGAGGCGCTGCAGCTGGCGGCTTTGCTTTTGCAGCTGGCGGTTGGCCTCCAGCAGTTGCTGGCTTTCTTTCAAAATACCTACTACCCGCTCGTAGCTCACCTCCTCTACCCCCGCCACCGAGGCCAATAATAGCCGGGCCGAGGCCGGGCCTAGGGTACCAGCCAGCAGCTTTTCGGCATACAGCAGCAGGCGCGGGTCGGCGGGCGGTGGTGCCTGGTCGCCAGAAGTTGCTGTTTGGTTGCTTGGGCTTGGTACGTCAGCCTGATACTTGTTGCCTGCTACTTGGTCATTATCGGGGGGTAGGGCATCGGGAAAGCGCTCGGCAAAGGCGCGCAGCGCCTGGTTGGTGCGCTTCTTACCCAGAAAGCCGACGAGCAGCGCACGCACATCGGGCAGGGGCGTGCCGCCCGGCCAGCCGGTTATTTCCTCAGCCAAGCTGCGCCGCCGAAACACGTCTACAAATACGTCGGCTTGGCGCAGTTCGAGGGGGGTAGGCGGCACGGCCAGCGACAGCCCCACGTAGCTCCCAATGTTGAAAAACCAACTCCAAAACAAGCCGTGCGAAAGCGAGTCGAGCCCCTCCAGGCCCAGCAGCGCGCCCGGCCGCAGCCACACCACGCCGCCTACCCCCTCGCTCAGCAGCGACGCCGGCAGGCGGCCCGGCCCCACCAGCGTGGGCAGCACTAAGGTAAAGAACCATACCCCAAAGCCCGCCAGCAGCCCCAGCGTGGCCCCGCGCCGGGTGCCGCCCTTCCAGTAGAGGCCACCTAGCACGGCGGGTAGCAGCTGCGCCACCGCCGCAAACGACACCAGGCCAGTGTTCACGAGCGGCAGTTGGCGGCCCACCACTACGTAGTAGCCGTAGGCCAGTGCCAGCACCGCCACCACGGCTAGGCGGCGGCTTTGCAGGGCAATGCGGCTGAGGTAGGCAAACCAGTGCCGCTGGGCTTCGGGCCGGGCCGCCGGCACGCGCACCAGCCAGGGCATCAGCAGGTGGTTGCTGAGCATCACGCTCAGGGCAATGGTTTCGACGATAATCATGCTGCTAGCTGCCGACAAGCCCCCCAGGTAGGTGAGCAGCGCCAGCCACGAGTGGCCCGCCGCCAGCGGCAGCGCCAGCACAAAAGTGTCGGCGTCGAGCCCGCGCCCACTCAGCCGCAGCACGCCGCCAAAGGCGATGGGCAGCACAAAAAGATTGATAACGAGCAGGTAGAGCGGAAACAGCCACATGGCCTTGCGCAAGTGGTCCTCGTCCACATTCTCGACCACAGCCACCTGAAACTGGCGCGGCAGTAGCAGCACCGCTGCCATGCTCAGCAGCAGCAGCGTGAGCCACTCGGCCCCGCTCGTGCCGGCGCCATGCAGCGTAAAAAGCTGGTGCAGCGCTGGCTGGGCCGCCGCCTGGTCAAACACATCAGCGAAGCCGCCAAACAGCCCGAACGTGACGAACACCCCCACCAGCAAAAAGGCCAGCAGCTTCACTAAGCTTTCGAGGGCCACAGCCAGCACCATGCCCTCGTGCCGCTCGGTAGCCTCCACTGAGCGCACCCCAAACAGGATGGTGAACACCGCCAGCGCCCCCGCCGTGACCAGCGCCGGCCCGCTAGCTTGGCCAGTCGCACCCCCTACCCCCTCCGCCCCAGCCGTCAGCACCACGTAGGAGCTGGCAATGGCCTTGATTTGGAGGGCAATGTAGGGCACCACACCCAGCACGCACACGCCTGTGGCCAGCGCGCCTAGCCCCGCGCTCTTGCCGTAGCGCGCTGATATAAAGTCGGCAATAGAAGTGAGGCGCTGCTGCCGGCACACCCGGATTATTTTGCGCAGCACCAGCCACCAGGCCGGGGCCAGCAGCGCCGGCCCCAGGTAAATGCCCACGAAGCTGAGCCCCTGGTGCGCGGCGCGCCCCACCGAGCCGTAGTACGTCCAGGCCGTGCAGTACACGGCCATGCTCAGCGCATACACGTAGGGGTTGGTCACCAGGCTCTTGCGAGCAGCCGAGCGGCGCTCAGCAGCGTAGGCCACGCCAAACAGCAGGGCTAGGTAACCAAAGGAAAAGAACAAGACCAAATACTTGTTCACGCGGAGGGGAGTAGGGAAAGTTTGCGGAAGAATTTTGTCCTGACGCACAACGCGCGGCCAGGACAAACGCGCGGCTTAGCGCCGGGCCAGCCAGCCGGTGAGGCCAATGAGCACGAGCCAGGTCAGCAGCACGTAGAGGTACACGGTGGGCACGCCCGCCACCCGCCCGGCCCGGTCGAAGGCCGCCAGCAGCGGGTAGTTGAGCAGCACCGCAAACAAGGCCGCCACAAACAGCAGCCGCGGGCCGCGCTGCGGTTGGCGCTCGGAGGGGGGGTAGGGCGTGGGGGGCATCGGGGGCAATAGTAGGCGCTGGCTTTTACTCAAAAACCCGCCGGGCAGGCTGCCTGACGGGTTTTTGAGTAAAAGCCAGGCAGTTACTTAGCTATCCATGAGCTTTACATCGCGGGTGTCCTTCATCAAGGCCATACCCACTACGAAGCAGATGAGCGCGATGACAACCGGATAAATAAGGCCGACAATGCTGCTGTGCTCCTTGGCAAACGTGCCAGCCGGCTGCGCCGCGGCCCACACGCCAATGGAGGTAGCTACCAGGGGCACAAAGCCGCCAAAGATGCCATTGCCAATGTGATAGGGCACCGAAAGCGAGGTGTAGCGCACGCTGGTTGGGAACAGCTCGACGAGGTAGGCGGCGATGGGGCCGTACACCATCGTTACGAACAGCACGAGGCAGAAAGTGAGGGCAATCATGGCCGGGATGTTCGGGTTGAGGGCCTTCATCACGGCGGGCACGGCCTTGCCGGCGGCATCGACAGTGGCAGGCGTCACCTCGCTGATAGGTCCGGCGAAGGCTTGGAGGCCGTGGAAGAGTGGCATCGTGAACAGTGCCCCGCAAATCATACCGGTCATGATAATGCGCTTGCGCCCGATGCGGTCGGAGAGCGAGCCGAAGTACACAAACAGCGGCGTGGCCAGCAGCATCGACACCACCATGATGATGCTCGAATGCACGGTATCCAGCTTGAGCGTGGCATTCATGAAGGTGAAGGCCTGAAACTGGCTGGTGTAGAAGATAACGCCTTGGCCCATCGTCACGCCAAACAGGGCGATGAGCACTAAGCGGCGGTTCACGGGGTTCACAAACGAGTCGCGCAGGGGGCTTTTGCTGGTGGTGCCGGTGGCCTTGGCTTTGGCAAACAGCGGCGACTCATGCAGGCGCTTGCGAATGAAGTACGAAGCAATTACCAGGAAGCCCGACAGTAGGAACGGAATGCGCCAGCCCCACTCCTTAAAGGCGGGCTCGCCCAGCAGCTTGCGGGTGATGAGGATGACGGTGATGCTGAGAATAAGCCCGCCGGTGGCCGTAATCTGGATGAAGCTGGTGTAGTAGCCACGCTGCTTGTCGGGGGCGTACTCTGCCACGTAGGTGGCCGCCCCGCCGTATTCACCGCCCAGGGCCAGGCCCTGCAACAGGCGCAGTATCACCACGATAACCGGCGCTGCAATGCCAATAGAATCGTAGCTCGGGATGAGGCCCGTCACAAACGTGGCCCCGCCCATGATGAGCAGCGTTACTAGGAAAGTGTACTTGCGCCCAATCATGTCGCCGATGCGTCCGAAGAACACGGCCCCAAATGGCCGCACCACGAAGCCCGCCCCAAAGATGGCCAGCGCCCCGAGCAAGGACTTGGTGAGGTCGCCCGCCTGCCCAAACAGCACCGGCCCAATAATGGCCGCCAACGAGCCAAAAATGTAGAAGTCGTACCACTCGATGACCGTACCCACCGACGAGGCCGTGATGACCTGCCAGATGGTTTTCGAGTCGACTTGGTTGTTGTCGTGCGCCGCCGGCGCATCCGCGGCCGCACGGTAGCCGGCGGGGTTCAGGCTTTGTTCCATTTAGAGTGTTGGGTGGGAAAAGAGTTTTGTTGCTTATCAATACTGCCTAGGCTTACAGGAATACCTGCGTTTGCAGCGTGATTTCGGGCCGGTGGCGCACCTCGCCAGCCACACCGACGCCGCCCACGGTAGTCATGTTGAAGTCGGGGCGCTCGCGGTAGTTGAGAGTCACTTTGGCATTGTGGCCGTCGATGAGGAAGTTGAGACCCGCATCGTACACGTTCACGCCTTGTACTCCGCCGGCCGCGTTGTGCAGGCCCTCGTAGTTGCTGTGCAGGTAGGCCACGTAGGGCTGCAGGCGCACTTTGGTGCCGAGGGTTTTCTTACCCAGCAAAAAGCCCAACTGCCCGTACACCGAGCTGCCGGTGCCCGACTGTGGCACGGCATTGCCGCGGTAGGCGCTGGTGCCGTAGCCGGGGTTTTCGGCCCCCACAAAGCGCACGTAGTTAGGCCCGAAGTTGTAGTTGTAATACACCCCGTAGAAGGTGACGGCCGTACGCCGGGCCGTGTCGAGTGGCGTGTCGAAGAATGCATCGACGCCGAATAGCTTGATGTCATGCTTTTCGGTGGCCACGGTGTTAAATAGGTCCGTGCTGCTGTTATAGTTGTTCAATGTTACCGTGCTGCTGCCCGAGCGCGAGAACATGCCGTGTCGGTTGTACATAAAGCCCGCGCCGAGACTCAGCACCTTTTTAGTACCTAGGTAAGTACCTTGGGTGTAAGGTAGCAGGTTGGCCTCAGGCTCGAAGAAATTGTAGCTGAAATAGCCCTGGTACACGTGCCCGTCGTTTTGCGGGTTGTAGTTGGCCACATTGGTACCCGTATTAGAAATGACGCCCGCCGCACTGGTGGTGCTGAAGCCCAGCGCCAGCGGGTTGCCGACCTGCGTGCCCGCCACGTAGAGCGGGTTGTTGGGCAGGTTGGTTAGAAAGGGGTCACTCATCGACACGCGGTAGTCAAACTTGCCCACCCGGCCTTTGGCGTACACCCCAATCCAGCGCGCAAACTGGTCGAGCGCGTCGATGGTCGGGAAGTTGGTGAGCGGCAAGTCCATCGTCAAGATACTCGTGGTACTGGCGTTGGTCAGGCGCGAGATGCCGTTGTAGTAGTGCAGGCCTGCCCCCAGGTTGAGATACTTGTTGACCTTGTACTCCGTCACAGCTTCGTGAATGAAGAACTGTGGCTTCTTGCCGTCGGTAGTGGGGGCCACGCCGCCGCTCACCCCGTTTTGGTTGTTGATACCTAGGTGGGTATAAATCAGGAAACGCGGGCTAAGCTGGGCCAGCAGTACCATGCGCGAGCGCCGGATACCAAAGTCGAGTTGGCTGCTTTTAGGCTCGCTGGGTCCACGCAGCGTGCCAGTGTTGTTCTCATTATAGCGCGCGTATACCTGGGTCCAGGCCATGAGGCGCACGTATTTCTGGCCGTCGGGCGAGAGATTAAACTTCATGCCCGAGCCGTAGGGTACGGGCTTGGTGGGCGCGGGGGGCGTGGGCGGAGGTGCCAGCGGAGCTGGGGCCGGCGCCGTAGTAGTAGGAGCCGGTGGGGCTACCTGCGCCTGGGCAGCGCTAGCCAATAATAGGCTACCCAGGGCCAGGGCGTAACGGGTATTCTGCATAATTGCGGTGGGAATGAGCTAAGAAAGAATGGGTGGCAACAAGTAGCCTCAGGGGCGTTTGAGTGAACCAAGTAGCACACGTTCGGCTAAAGACTATCGCTTGCTGCTATAGTTTTGGTAACCACTATAGCTAAACACGACAAGCATGACTTAAATCAATTTATTGGTTTACTTCTCTAAGCAAAGCAACTAGCTACTTGTGTCCGCTCAATTTATAGCACATACATCACGCATATAATTTACAATCAACTATTTATATTCTATATTCCTAACTATTTTCGCACCAACTGATTAGCTACACTTGGTAAGCAAACCTATAACACTTTAGCAACAAATACTTTTACTGCCTTTTGATGGCCTCCCAACAAGCCAAGAGGCTGCTTCTGAACTAGAAGCAGCCTCTTGGCTTGTTGGGTACACGGGTCCTGGGTATTACTCTAGGTAGTTTAGGTCCTTGGCATATGTCTCGGGCAAGGTGCTGGCGCTGAAGAAGGCCAGCGCTAATAGCACCGCGCCAATGATACCCGCGCCGCCGACCATACCTAGGGATGGCACCGCTTTCAAGTATTGAAAAAGCGGCACGATAACCACCGTGGCCCCGCGCGCAAAATTGGGTACGGTGGTGGCTACCGTGGCACGCAGGTTGGTACCAAACTGCTCGGCGGCCACCGTCACAAACAGCGCCCAGAACCCACCGGCGTACCCAATGAGGAAGCAAGCCGCGTAGAAAAGTATGGGGCTGGCGCCGCGCAAGCCCAGCAGATAAAACGCCACCGAGCCCGCCGACGCGAGAATAAAGATTTGCAACGTGCGGTTGCGGCTGTGCATCCACTGGCTCACAGCGCCGCTCGTAAAGTCACCGAGCGTGAGCCCGAAGTAGCACCAGAAGATACTGAGGCCACCCGTTACGGGCCCTTGCAGGCCGAACTGCTTGCCAAACTCGGGAGCTAGGGTAATAAGGATACCTACCAAAAACCAGAACGGCGTACCGATGAATAAACAGCGCACGTACCGGTAAAACCGCGGACCATTAGTAAACAGGCTCAAGAAATTGCCGCGCACCACGTTCGACTCTTTGGTTTGCTCAAACATGCCCGACTCGAACACGCTGGCGCGTAGCGCCAGCAAGGCTAGGCCTAGCCCGCCGCCGATAAAATAGGCATTGCGCCAGCCAAATTTATTGCCCACCAGGTAGGCCACCATGGCGCCCGACACGCCCACCGATGCCACTATCATGGTGCCGTAGCCGCGCTTTTCTTTGGGCAGCGTTTCGGCCACCAGTGTGATGCCCGCTCCCAGCTCGCCAGCCAGCCCGATGCCTGCCACCAGGCGCAGCCAGCCATACTGCTCCACGGTTTGCACGAAGCCGTTGGCAATATTGGCCACTGAATACAGCAGAATGGAGCCGAACAGCACTGACAGCCGGCCGCGCTTATCGCCCAGCATGCCCCACAGCACGCCGCCTAGCAGCATGCCCCACATCTGCATACTCAGCAACTTCAGGCCCTGGTCGGTAATGGCGGTGGCATCGGTAATGCCGATACCTTTCAGACTATCGACCCGAATGATACTGAATAGCACCAGGTCGTAGATATCAACAAAATAGCCGAGTGAGGCCACAATGACGACGGCGCTGAGCAAGCCTACCGGGGGCCGCTCGGCGGGTGTAGTAGTGGAGGACACGACTTTCATGTGTGAGAAGAAAAGAGGAATAGGTAAGAATTAAGTAGTACCCAAAGCAGCTACTTAGCGGCTCCGGCAACTAGCTGTGCCGCGCACAGTTTGGCCCGGCTAATGTAGTGCCCAGCCTAGCGATGCAACCCAGCTTAGCGGCTGGCCCAGCCGCTAAGCTATTATAGCCCCGGTCGGCGCGCTTTACTACCCGGCCCGGAAGCGCTCCCAACGTATCATCATGTACTTATCGCCCAGCTCAGTTACGACCAAGCCGGCACTTTTTAGGTTTTCGGGTTTCTGAAAGAATTCGGCTAATTCCTTTTGGTTTAGTATTTTATAAGTCGGATGGTAGTCGGTTTGGCGCGGCGCTTTCACGCCGTATTTTTTCACCCAGTTCATCACGCTCACGTGGCTCACACCCAGCAGGCGCTCAATTTCGCGGTAGCTCACGCCCTCGATATAGAGTTGCAGGGCTTTCACCACGTAGTAAGGGTTTACCTCGCGGCCTACCTTGGCTACAGTGTAGTGGTAGCCGCAAGCTTTGCAGCGAAAGCGCTGGCGCTCATTTACTACCCCGCTCTTGGTGGCTTCCTTCGAGTCGCATTTAGGGCAGGCGGGGGTAGGCATAATGCGGCACTGAGTGGGAAAACGATAGCTAGTGAGCAAATGTATACTGCTTTAGCAAGAAATCCTGTTTTCACCAATTGCCGAGGCGTTGTTATTCATTCGGTTAGGCAAATAGCGGCCAGGGCGCGGGGCCAAGCTGCGGGCTATGGTGCGCCGCGGCTAGGTAGCTTTGGGCTACCACCTTCCCTACCCCCATGCCTGCCCCCAAGTTTCGCTCCATCGCCCCTGCCGACCTGTCAGCCGCCGATTTTTACCAATTTCTCATTGGGGCCATTGCCCCGCGGCCCATCGCGTTTGCCAGCACCGTGTCGGCCGAGGGCCAGGTGAACCTGAGCCCGTACAGCTTCTTTACCATCGTGAGCCAAAACCCGCCGATGCTGGCGTTTTCGCCCACCAGCCGTGGCCGCGACAACTCCGAAAAGGACACACTACGCAACGTGCGGGAAGTGCCTGAGGTCGTCATCAATATCTGCGACTACGCCCTGGTAGAGCAGCTTTCGCTGGCTAGCGCCGAGTATCCGGCCGGCGTAAATGAGTTTGCCAAGGCGGGCCTTACCGAGGCTGTCTCGACGCAGGTGCGGCCACCGCGTGTGGCCGAGTGCCCAGCTGCCTACGAGTGCGTAGTCGAGCAAATTATTGCCCTAGGCGACGAGCCCGGCCACGGCAACCTGGTGCTCTGCCGCGTGGTGCAGGCCCACTTCCGGGAGGATATTTTGCTAGATGGAAAACCGGGCATCGACCCGCTCCGGTTCGAGGCTGTGTCGCGGCTGGGAGGCGACTGGTACAGCCGCCTGCGGCCCGAAAACCTCTTCACGGTAGTGCGCCCCAACCGCCAGCTAGGCATTGGCTTTGAGGAGCTACCGGCGCACATTCGCCACAGCCACGTACTAACGGGCAACGACCTGGCTCGCCTCGCCAATACCGAGCGCGCCGCGCTCCCTACCCCTGCCCAAGTGGCCGAAATTCGGCAAGAGCCGCAAGTGGCCCGCTTACTGGCCGTGCACCCTGCCGACCCAGCTGCGCAGCACCAGCAACTAGTGTTGCTGGCTCGCCAGTGGCTGCAAGAAGGCCGCGTGGCCGACGCCTGGCGCGCGTTACTTTTGGTGCCAGCCTAGGCTTTATCCGCTGTGAGGCTAGCTACCTAAGAAGCCTTATAATAGGGCTTCTTAGGTATTTGCCAGGGGTAGATGAGTAAGGCTGGACCCCACCCCTATTTCGCATACTTTCTAGCTAATTTTTCTCAAAAAAATAGCCCTGGCCACCAAGGGGCCAGGGCTACTTCAGAGAAGATTAGGAAGCTAGCGCAAGCCTACAAGCGGCAGCTTTGGGGCCGCCGGGGGTAGGCCAATGCAAACCCCGGCGTGGGCCGATAGCTCTTATTGCACTTCCAGGCGGCTAACCCGGGTGCCTTGGCGCACCAAGTAGATGCCCGCTGGCAAGCCTGCCGGCAGCACTAACTCGGCCGTGCCAGTAGCATCGGTGGTGGTGGTGGCCACGACCACACCCACACCATTGAGGAGCTGCACGGCCGTGTTGGGAGCCGCGTTTTGAAGGCGCGTGGCAGTGTGGGCCGGGTTAGGATACAACGCCAGGCCGGCGACAGCTGGTGCAAGCACCACGGTGCGCACAGCCGAATAGCTGGCTACGCCGTTGGCATCTAGCCGCCGCAGGCGGTAGTGGAGCGTGGTAGCAGCAGTAGGCAGCTGGCTATCGGTCAAGCTATAGTCTTTCACGGCGGCACCGTTGGCGCTAGGAGCCACTTTTGCTACCTGGCTGAACGCCAAGCCATCGGTACTGCGCTCTATTTCGTACTGGGCGCTGCTTTTTTGGGCAGCGGCGCTCCAAGTCAGGTTAACGTCGGTGCCGCTGGCGCTGGAGGCAGCTGCGAAGGCCGTGAGCCCACTAAGTGCGGTAATAGCACTAGCCGCAGGTGCGTTGGCAAACCAGGCGGTGCGCTCGCTGGCGCTGAGCAAGCCGCTGTACACAGCCAGCGTGCCCATCTCCCCGCTCAGGGGGTTTTGGCCGCCGGCATAGCTGCCCTGCTCCAGGTCTAGGATCGGCGAGTCACCTACCCACGGCAGCAAAGCTAAGGTAGTGCGGTACACTTCGGCATCAGCCACGTAGACCACCATCTGCTTGGTGCTGGCCTCGAAGGTGAAGATGCAGCGCGTCAAGCCCTTGTTGCTCAAATCTATCGGGCTCACGTAGTTGCCGCCCTTGTCAAAAACCTGCAGCTTGTTGCTGTTCTGGAACCAGATGCTGAAGTCTGGGCCCACCGACAACACCGAGTTGGCTCCGCCCGCCAGCACGCGCAAGTCCACCACGAACGAGGCGTCCGCGTTGGCCGCCAGCGCGCCGGTTGTGGTCAGGCTCTGGGCCCAGCCCTTGCGGCCGGGGTCGAACAGAGCCACCTGCTGGCCCGCATCGGTCGAGAGCAACGGGCCGTCTTTGCCCCGTGTGATGGTGGCCACCCGGCCCTGCCCGCTCTGGTCGAGCCGCTGCACGATGCCGCTGCCGTTGGCCGTCGTCGTGTAGTCGCTTGCACTCGTGCCGTAGCGCAAACGCAAGTTGGCCGTGCTGGTAGGGGTAGGCGTAGAAATAGTGGTAGTAGGCGTAGTAGTAGCTACGGGCGCGCTGGCAAACCACGTGGTGCGCTCGCTGGCGCTGAGCAAGCCGCTGTACACAGCCAGCGTGCCCATCTCCCCGCTCAGGGGGTTTTGGCCGCCGGCATAGCTGCCCTGCTCCAGGTCTAGGATCGGCGAGTCACCTACCCACGGCAGCAAAGCTAAGGTAGTGCGGTACACTTCGGCATCAGCCACGTAGACCACCATCTGCTTGGTGCTGGCCTCGAAGGTGAAGATGCAGCGCGTCAAGCCCTTGTTGCTCAAATCTATCGGGCTCACGTAGTTGCCGCCCTTGTCAAAAACCTGCAGCTTGTTGCTGTTCTGGAACCAGATGCTGAAGTCTGGGCCCACCGACAACACCGAGTTGGCTCCGCCCGCCAGCACGCGCAAGTCCACCACGAACGAGGCGTCCGCGTTGGCCGCCAGCGCGCCGGTTGTGGTCAGGCTCTGGGCCCAGCCCTTGCGGCCGGGGTCGAACAGAGCCACCTGCTGGCCCGCATCGGTCGAGAGCAACGGGCCGTCTTTGCCCCGTGTGATGGTGGCCACCCGGCCCTGCCCGCTCTGGTCGAGCCGCTGCACGATGCCGCTGCCGTTGGCCGTCGTCGTGTAGTCGCTTGCACTCGTGCCGTAGCGCAAACGCAGGTTAGTGCCTTGCGGAGTAGAAGTAGGTGTAGAAGTAGTAGGAGTAGTGGGGGTGGGAGTAGTAGGAGTGGTAGGAGTAGGTGAAGGCGTAGTAGGCGCTGGCGTGCTGATGACCGTGCCGCCCGGTACCGCAATGCCCGGCAGCACAAACGTGGCCGGAATAATGCCCGTGCGCGCACCGCTGAAGCCATCGGCTGCGCAATGCGCCGGAATCTGGTTGCCTAGTGTGTTCAGGTGCAGGTTATCGGCCGCGTAACCGTATTTAGGGTCCATGCCCTGCTGGATGATGTAGGGGCTGCTTTTTACATCGAGCAGCATATCGCAGAACGAGGACCAGTTGGCCCGGTACAGCGCGTTGATGGCGTCGATTCGTTCGTTGTACTGCGGCTCTTGGGTGGCGTAGCAGGTCACCACGGCCACCTTCACCCCCTGCGAGCGCCAATACTGCGCCCAGTCTTTCATGCGGCCATATACTTCTTGCGCCGACTGGCCCTGAAAAATTTGGTTCGTGGTTTCCTGGAGCACAATCCATTCCTCGCCGTAGGCGCCGGTGTGGAACAGGGGCGCTACTTCTTGGGCGTCGCTTTGGCGCAGATAGGCGATAGTAGCCCCGTTTTTACTACGGTTTTTCCAGGTATAGCCGCTGCCTAGCAGGGCGGCCGCTTGGTCGGGCCAGGCACCCGTGGTTTCGCTGCCAATGGCGCTGTAGTCGCCTGTCGTCAAGGCCCCATTGGCCTGCGAGTTACCCCGCACTACCACCAGGACCTGGCCGTTGTTTTTGCCCTTTGCGGCAGGGCCGCCGCCAGCCGCCGCCCATATCGGGCTGGGATTTCCCTTAGCTATAGGCACCGCCACCGGCTGGGTACGGATGCGTGTTGCAGCGGGGAAATCCCCTTTTTTAGCCATCGGCACCAGCACTGTGGGCAATACGCCCGCCCAGCTCGGCGCAACTGAGATGAAGCCCAGTAGCAGCCAGTAACAAGTCAATTGCTTTAGCCTTAAGCTCCCATGAAACTTACCACTCATACATTGTTTAGGTAAAATATTAAAAAAATTCATACTAAGCATTTATGGCCTAGTTATTGCGAATGTAACGGCCGTTTTTTTACAATATTTCAAAATCATCGAAATTTCATCTTACAGAACACATAGTTATCTCATTGTACTGTTCCGCTTATAATGCAACCCGCTCGCCTCATGGTTAGTTTAGCAGCGCGGCCGAAAATAATTTTGCTGCGTAGTGCGCCGACGCACAGCGCGTAGGCTCGCCACGGCCCAGCTAGCCCTACCCCCCCCCACCAGCTTCCCAAAAACGACGTATTGCGGCGCTCACGGGCAAGCCTGGCCCAGGGCTAGTAGCCCTGGCCAAGCAGCCCGGCCAGAGCCTGCTACCACAAAGGGGCACCCGCAGCGCTTGGCTGCGGGTGCCCCTTTGTGGTAGCGAGCAAAAATATTTTTAATTTTTAGTTGCGCACCGCAATTAGCAGGCCCAGCTCCTTGTAACGCATATTAAATTTCTTAGCAATGGCTGCGTTGGTAAGCGAGCCTTTGTAGATGTACACGCCGCTACGGAAGTGCTCGTTGGTGAAAAGCGCCTCGTTGATGCCACCCTGCTGGCTGATGTCTTGCAGAATAGGCGTGAAGATGTTGCTAAGCGCATTGGTGGCAGTGCGAGGCACGCGCGAGGCAATATTGGGCACGCAGTAGTGCACCACATCGTACTTGCGAAACACGGGCTTGCTATGGCTAGTGAGCTCGCTGGTTTCGAAGCAGCCGCCCTGGTCGATGCTGATATCGATGATAATGGAACCGGCCGCCATGCTCGCTACCATTTGCTCGGGCACCATGAAGGGGATGCGGCCTTCCTCCACGGCCAGCGCGCCAATGACCACGTCGGCCCGCCGAATCTGCTGGCTCAGGGCAAAGGTGTCGAGGGTGCTAGTGTAGAGCTGGGTGCCCAG
>CAZZDR010000069.1:0-14333 GCA_964652535.1 uncultured Hymenobacter sp.
GGGTTGTCGCGGTGGCGGGTAGCGTCGCGCTGGGTTTTCTTGGCCAGGTTGCGGGCCATTGCTTCGGTGAGATTTACACCGGTTTGGTTGGCCAGGCAAATAACCACGAACAGCACATCGGCCAGCTCGTCGCCAAGCTCCCTACCCCGGTCCGAGTCTTTGAAAGATTGCTCGCCGTACTGCCGGGCAATGAGGCGCGCCACCTCGCCCACCTCCTCGGTAAGAATGGCCATATTGGTCAGCTCGCTGAAATAGCGCACGCCGGTGGTCGTAATCCACTCATCAACGGTGGCTTGGGCTTGTTCAATCGTCATTGGAAAATCAGTTTGTGGCCGGTGAATCAAGGATTATTGTCACCGGGCCATCGTTGAGCAGGCGCACCTGCATATCGGCTCCGAAGATGCCGGTGGGCACCGGCTGGCCCAGTTCCTGCGCCACCAGCGCCACAAAGCGCTGGTAGAGCGGCTCGGCCACGGCGGGCGGCGCGGCGCCGATGTAGCTGGGGCGGTTGCCCTTGCGCGCATCGGCCAGCAGCGTAAACTGGCTCACTACCAGCACCTGGCCGCCCACGTCGCGCACGCTGCGGTTCATCTGGCCATTCTCGTCATTGAAGATGCGGAGGCCGACGAGCTTGCGGGCCATCCAGGCCAGGGCGGCCTCGTCGTCGGTGGGGGCGCAGCCAGCTAGCACCAGCAGGCCGGGCCCAATCTGGCCCGTGATGGTGCCCTCGACGGTGACGGAGGCTTCGCGGACGCGCTGAATAACAAGACGCATTTTTTCAAGTAGCAATTAGCAGTGAATAGGCAAGAAAGCGAACGTCACATAGGAATGACCTTCAAATGAGTGGCACAGCAAGCACGGTAGCTGCCATAATGCAGCTAATTAAAACCTTACCGCTTGATTTTCAGACTATCCAGATGGTGCTGAAAGCGGCGCGCGAAAGCCTTGTGCTGGGCAAAGGTTTCGCTGAAATCGGAGAAGCCGCTGCCATCGGGGCGGGCGCAGAAGAAGACAAAGTTGTGGTGTGCCGGGCGCAAAACCGCGTCCAGTGCCTGGGGGTAGGGCGTGGTGATGGGGCCGGGCGGCAAGCCCTTATGACGGTAGGTATTGTAGGGCGACTCAACTTTTTTGTCCACGTTAAGCACGCGCTTGCGGGTGCCGAGGCCGTGCAGCGGCCACAGCAACGTAGGGTCGGCTTGCAGGGGCTGGCCGCGGCGCAGGCGGTTGAGGTACACGCCCGCGATGAGCGGCTTATCGGTGGGCTGGGCCGTTTCGCGCTGCACAATGCTGGCCAGCACCGCCACCTGCACGGGGCTCATTTTCAACGAATCGGCCTCGGCCAGGCGCTTGCTATTCCAGAAGCGCCGGTGCCGCGCTGCCACCGAATCGAGAAACGCGGCCGCCGGCGTGGGCCAGCATAGCCGCAGCGTGCCCGGAATAAAAAGCGTGCGCACCGTGGCCGTATCGAGGTGGTAGCGGCGAGTCAGGTACGCGTTATCGGATAGGAACTGCTGCAGCTGCGTAGTGTCGAGGCTGAGCTGGCGGCCGGCCTGGCGGGGCAGCTGCGGCAGGTAATGAAAGGGCTTGAGCGTGAAGGCCAGCGTATCCTGGCGGCCGCTTTCGAGCAGGTGCAGCAGGGCCAAGTTGCCGGCGCCGGCGGGCAGCGTGTAGCGGCCCGGCTGCACCGGGTGGGCCGCCGTACCAAAGCCCCGCCAGCGCGCCACGCGGGCAAAATCGGCGGGCCGGGCCAGCACACCAGGCTGCCGCAGCGAGTCGAGTACCGCATTCAGCCCTACCTCCCTTCGGATGTATAAATAAGCCGGACCATCGACGGCGGCCGGCACGTTGCTGGCATACAGCAGGCAATAAGCCAGCACACCTGCGCCGGCCAGCCCACTCAGCAGTAGCACCGCCACCAGCCAGCCCCAGCGGCGCGGTCGGGCCAGTGGCGCGGGCTCAGAAACAGGCAAGTGGGATTCAGTCATGCAATTGTAAAAACGGCGGGCCACTAGGCGCGCGTCCCCAAAATTACATTGCCCCGCCCGCCTGCCCCGGCCCTAGTGGCCTAGGCGATAGAGCAGCCCCACGCTCGGCAGCAGGCGGCCCAGCTGCCAGGGGCCACGGTCGGCCGGCTGGCCACCCACCAGCACCTGCGCCTCGCTGGCAGGCAGGGCGAGGTCGGCCGCGTGCTGGTTGAAGCTGAAAAAGCCTTTCTTTTCCTCGATGAGCAGCTGCCCGCGGGTGCGCAGCGGCAGCACGTAGCCGAGGTCGGCCACGGCCTGCCAGCGGCGGTTGAGTTCGAGGCCCAGCCCGAGCTTAGGCAGCAAGGCGTCGGTCAGGTTTTCGAGCGTGAGGGTGAGCTGGTCGCCGGGCAGCGGGCTGCCGGCCAGGCGCAGGTTGGCGTCGGGGTTAGGCACGGTGCCCAGCTCGCGGCCCACGCTTTGGCGCAGGTAGCCTACCCCCACCCGGCCCAGCAGCGGTCGGCGGCGCGGGGTTAGGTTGCGCTCGTAGTTGAGGCCCGCCTCCCAGCCCGCGCCCCGCAGCTGGTGCAGCACATCGCGGGAGGTGACGTAGGCGCCCAGGCCGCCCACCAAGTCGAGCTGCAAGCCAAAGCCGTACTGCCAGGTGAGCGCCTGGGGCGTGGTGCGGGCCTGCACATCGGCGCCGAAGGCCGAGCCACCGGGCGCCAGCACCGCACGCAGCTCGGCCGCAGGCAGCTGCACGGGCAGCAGGCCACCAGTATAGGAGTAGCGCAAGTGGTTGAATAACCACCACTTCCTGGCGGCGGGCGCGGCCACACTAGCTGGCAAGTTGGCCGCGGCTGGGGGGGTAGGGCGGCGCAGCAGCGTATCGGCCTGGTGCTGGCGGGTTTGGTCGAGCAGGGCGTCGGAGGGCAGCAGAGTGGTGTAGTGCTGCCAAAACGTCGAATCGTAGGGCACCGGGTTTTGCAGGAAAATATCGGCGTACTGGCTGCGCTCAGCGTAGGTGGGCAGCTGCACATCGGCCGTGTCGATGGCCGTGGTCACGTATTCGGCCAGGTGGTGGCGCACCTGCCCGCCCACCGGCCGGCCCAGCGTATTATACCAAATGCTTTTGAGGTAATAATGCCCCGCATAGCGCTGATAATCGGCCCGGTATGCCCGCTCAGTAGCCTCAAACACCAGCAGGTTTTCACGCCGAATGCCGGCCGGCGTGCGGTGCCAGGCCGCCCCCAAAAAAGCGTAGTTGCGCTCGTCGATGTACACCTCGCCCGCAAAATTGGCCCGGTCGGTGCCCGGGCGCGGCGCGAAGGCCACCACGTACACCGCCCGCCCCTGAAACGTGGTTTGCGGACTCAGGCGGTAACGATACTCCTTGAAATGCGCCGGCTGGATAAACTCGGCCCGGCGGCGCACGAAGTCGAAGCGGTGCGGCACCAGCGCGCCCGCCATCCAGTTGATGCCGGGTAGGGCCAGGCCATCGGGGCGGGCGGGGCGCAGGTCTACCCGGCGCGACTCCAGCACCTGCACCTGGCCGGCCGCACGCGGGTGTTGGTAACTAGGCACATACACCCGCAACTGGCCCTCTACCAAGTAGTCGTAGCGCTGGCTAGCCGCTTCGTCGTCCGATTCGCGGTAGAAGCCCGTGAGCTGCACGGGCCGCCCCGGGTAGTTATGTGGAATGCGCGCCACGGCCTCCCGCACTATCCCCTCGGCCGAGGCCGTGACGCTCACCGTGCCCAGGCTAGCCGGACTACTTTGCAGCTCAATCAGCATTTCTGTTCCCGGCAGGGGGGGTAGGGGCCGGCTATACTTGCGGTAGCCCAGCAAGGCCACTTGCAGCTCGCTGCCTTGGTAGGCGGCTGGCACCCGCAGCGCAAAGCGCCCATCGAGGTTGGTGCTGGTGCCCAGCCGGTTATCGGCGATGCCAACTTGCGCATTCGGCAGGGCCTGGTGCGTGGCGGCGTCGAGCACCCGACCGCGCAGCACCACACTTTCCTGTGCCTGAGTGGGTAGGGCCAGCAGGATTAGCGAGAATAAGCACCAAAGAAGAACGTCATACTGAGCTTGTCGAAGCATCGCCACTACACCGCCGGGTTTGCGAACCCGATGAACGTGGTAGCGATGCTTCGACAAGCTCAGCATGACGTTTTTGCTTTTAGGTAGCTAGACCTGATTGCTGACGCTAACCTTGCAGCGGCTCCTCCAGCTCGGTGATGGCTAGGCCGTGCTGGCCGGCGGTTTCGCCCAGCAGCTGGCGCTGCCAGGGGCGCAGCGCCGTGAGGCTGCCTTGCTCCACCACGTCGCCAATGAGGCGATTGCTGAGCACCGTATTGGCTAGCACGGGGCTGAACTCAGTGGCCAAGTGGTTTTTGAGGGCCATTAGCAAAGCCTCGCGGGCTTCGGCGCGGGCGGCCACAGGGCCCCCAAATCGACGGCGGAAGGGCTGCGGCCGGCGCTGGTCGGCCGGCAGCGGGCCATCGGGAGCCAGCTCGGCAGTAGCCAGTGCCACTAGCTCGTCGGCGTAGGGCGAGCGCTTGAGTTCGGGGTGCAGGCCGCTGGCGGTGCGCAGCGCTCCGTGCGAGGCAATGGGCTGGTGCGTGATTTCGGCCAGCTTATCGTTGCTGAGCACCATGTAGCTAGGGCGGTCGAGCTGCCGCGCCACGCGGTCACGCAGCGCATACAGCTCCCGAAACAGCGGCAGTTCCTGCGGGCCAATGCGAAACTTGCCGGCCAGGCGCAGGTGCGGGCGTAGCTCGTCGCGGCCGTAGCGCACGGCCTCCAGGGCGTGGTTTTCTTCGATGGCCCACTGCGCTCTACCCTGCTCCTGCAAGCGAATAGTGAGGCGGTCAGTGAGCTCGAAGAGGTAGAGCACGTCGTTGGCGGCATACTCTTTCTGGGCTTCGGTGAGCGGGCGCTTAAGCCAGTTCGACTTCTGCTCGCCCTTGTCTACCTCAAAGCCCAACTCACTCTGAATGAGTCGGCCCAGCGAAATATTATTATCCTCCAGAGCCAGCAGCGTAAACTGCACACTGGTGTCCACAATGGTGCGGCACGTGACGCCAAATAGCTCATCGAGCAGCAAAATATCCGACTTGCAGGAGTGGAACACCTTGGCCACAGCGGGGTCGCGTAGCACCGAAAACAACGGTTCGAGGCCGGCAGCCATCTCGGGCTCCAGGGGTAGCGGGTCAATCAGGTAAACGGTAGTACCGTCGAATACCTGAATCAGGGCCAGGTGACGACCATACCGGTAGCGATTATCGTCAAATTCCAGGTCGATGCCGATACGGGGCAGGGTGGCAAAGTGGGCGGCAGCATCGGCTACTTGGGCGGCCGTGGTGAGGTAGTGAATGGTTGGCTTCATGCGTGGCGGCAAAGGTACGGGGCATCCGAGGCGAACGGGCATAGATCTAGGTAGCCTATTCTAGCTAAAGTTACTTTTGGTAGTGCTTTTTGTTTAGATGGCTAAATACTAATTAAGGGATGTTTTTACCATTGATTTATCAAATAATTACCCCCTTATGTCCCATTTGTTAGGTATTTTTAGCTAGTGCATCTTTTATTTGTAGGCACTTTGCTTACCTGTAAGCTTTTTACTGTTCTACTTAACAGTAAGCTCTTCTATCACTTTTCGCTTACGTGTCATTTATGAGAAATCTTTTAACTCCTTTATTTGTGGTGGCAGCTTTACCAGCGTTGGCCCAGACCCAAGTGGTCAGCGGCCGCGTAGTAGGAGCTGATGGCAGTGCTATTCCTGGTGCAACGGTAGTGGAGCGTGGTACCACTAATGGCGCGAGCAGTGGCGCCGATGGCAACTTTTCGCTGTCAGTACAGCCGGGCGCCACGTTGGTTATCAGCTCTATCGGCTACACCACACAGACGGTTGCCTTAGCAGGCCGCACTACGCTCAACGTAACACTGGCCGCCAGCGCCACCGACCTGGCCGAGGCTGTGGTAGTAGGCTATGGTACGCAAAGCAAAACAGACCTAACAGGTTCTGTGACGCAACTTAGCAGCAAGGATGTTGGTAATCAGCCTGTTCAAACATTTGAGCAGTCTATTCAGGGTAAGGCCGCCGGCGTGTTTATCGAAAGCGGCAGCGGCAAGCTTGGCCAGGGTATTCGGGTACGTGTACGGGGCGTATCGTCTATTAGCGGCGATACGCAGCCGCTGTATGTGGTAGATGGTATCCCAGTGCTTACCGACAACCTATCGTCGAACGGAGCAGCCTCTAACCCAATTGCTGATATTAACCCCAATGATATTGAGAGCATCAACGTGCTCAAAGACGCTTCGGCAACCGCTATTTATGGCTCACGCGCTACTAATGGGGTAGTTATCGTGACAACCAAGCGAGGTCGGGCCGGCGCAACGAAGTTTAATATTGCTTATCAAACAGGTCTTAGCAGCCCTACCCACCTGCGTGAGTTCCTCAACGGCTCACAATATATTGAACTGCTAACCGAAGCACGAACTAACGCTGCCTACTCAGCGGCGTCTACTACTAGCCGCCTGGGTATTATTGCGGCAGGCCAAGACCCTACTGCTTATAACACCGATTGGCAACACGAGGCTTTTCAGCGAGCACCTTTCTCGCAATACGACCTCAATGCAAGCGGCGGAAATGAAAAAACGCGTTTCTTCATTTCGGGTCAGTATAGCGACCAGAAGGGCATCATCGTTGGCAATCGCTACCAGCGCATGAATGCGCGCTTCAATATAGACCACCAAGCTACCGAGAAGCTGACTTTCGGAGCGAACCTAGGGGCCACACGCTCGGTCAATGACCGCCTGCCTAACGACAATGCGTTTAGCTCTCCGATGCAGATTGTGGCGCTTTCGCCTCTAACGCCTCTCACCGACCCCCGTACGGGCTTAATCAGTGGCGCCCTGGACCCAGCTACCGGTATCTACAGCACCAACTTCCCGTTTTACTACAACCCACTGCTCAGCATCGTTGGTGGCTCGTACACGGCTACTACCTACCGGCTGCTAGGCAATGTATATGCGCAATACAAATTCACGCCTGACTTATTTTTCCGTTCCGAAGTAGGCGTTGACTTTACCAACTACAATGAGGAGCAATACCTGGGACGGGTTACCTCGCGCAATAGTGGCCCTACCAATGGCTACGGCTATAATGCAGCGCAGGTTAATACGAAGCTAGTAGTCAATAACTACTTCAACTATCACAAAACCTTCGCTGAGCAGCATAACCTAGATGTGACTGTGGGCACGGCCTTCGAGCAAGGCCGCCTCACAGGTAATAGTGTGACGGGCACCCAGTTTGCTTCCGATGCTTACAAAACCATCGCGAACGCGTCGGTTATCACGGCAGGTAACTCGTTCAATAATGGCGGCAACACCCTGGTATCCTACTTTGGCCGCCTTTCCTATGCCTTTGCTGGGAAGTACCTAGTAGGTGGTAGTGCCCGCCTCGATGGCTCGTCGCGCTTTGGTACCAATAATCGCTACGGCTTGTTCTCAGCCGGTTCGGTGGGCTGGTTAATCTCGGAGGAAGACTTCTTGAAAGGGAATCCTACGTTGAGCCTATTGAAGGTGCGCGCCAGCATCGGCAAAACTGGCAACCAGGGCTTTACTAACTTCCCCTCACGCAACCTATTTAGTGGCACTACAGGCTACGTAGGCGTACCGGGCCAGTCGCCTTCGCAGCTCGGCAACAACGACCTGACATGGGAATCGACCACTCAATATGATGCCGGCTTAGAATATGGCTTCCTTGACAATCGCATTTCGGGTGAGGTAGATGTGTACCTGAAGAACACCAACGGCTTGGCTCTAAACCAGCCCGTACCCCTGAGTACAGGTTTCGCCTCGATTTTCCGTAACGTAGGCAGCCTGCAGAACAAAGGCATCGAGTTTGCGCTGAACACCCGCAACTTTGTGGGCGACTTCACCTGGAATACCAGCTTCAATGCTGCTATCAACCGTAACAAAATCACGAACCTAAACGGGCCATCCATTCTAGGCAACAACCTTAGCCAGGCACGAGAAGGCCAGCCGCTAGGGGTGTTTGTAGGACCAGAGTATGCCGGAGTTGACCCTACTAACGGTGATGCGCTTTACTATGTAAATGCCACTAATGCCGATGGCACTCTAGACCGCTCAACTACCAACGACATTAATACGGCTACCCGGGTAGTAGTAGGCAATCCTAACCCAACCTGGACCGGTGGCATTACGAACACGTTTGGGTATAAAGGCCTCGACTTCTCCTTCACGCTACTCGGTGTATTTGGCAACCAGATTTACGATGGTGGCGCACAGTACTACTCAGTAGGCTTCAATAACGGCTACGACAACCAAACTATTGACCAGCTAAACCGCTGGCAGAAGCCTGGGGACATCACCAATGTGCCAAGAGCAGCTTTGTTTGAAGGCAATGGCACCGGCGCTTCGTCGCGCTTTGTGCGCAATGGTGATTATGGCCGCCTGCGTACCGTGGTACTTGGCTACAACCTACCAGGTAACCTTGTAAAGCGGGGCTACCTGCAATCGGCCCGCGTGTTTGTGCAAGCACTCAACCTGCTCACCTTTACCAAGTACAAAGGCTGGGACCCTGAAGTGAGCACCGATTACCTCACGGGCGGCACTAGCACCAGCCAGAACAATATCAACCAGGGTGTTGATTTCTACACAGCACCGCAGCCGCGCACTTTCACGGTAGGCGTCAATGTTGGCTTCTAAGTCAGTCAGCTTCCTCTCTATCTCATCGCGCTACTTTTATGAAAAAATTAGTATTAGGGCTCTTAGCAGCCTGCTTAGTTACTGGTACCATAACGAGCTGCAACAATAAGCTCAATGTGGAGCCCGTCGACTCCATTGATGCCAGCCAGGCCCTGAACACTTCGGATGATGTGCAAGCTGCACTAGTAGGTAGCTACACTAGCCTGCAGGCCGACGCCGCTTACAATGGCTACATTCAACTCATGTCGGACCTATTGGCCGACAATGGTGATTTTGCTTTCGTTGGTACTTTCTCGCAGCCTCAAGAATTTCAGCGCAAAGCTCTGCGCCGTGATAACACCTTTGTGCAGCAGATATGGCAGCGCGGCTATATTACTGTTAACCGCACCAATAACGTGCTGGCCAACCTGGACAAGGTAACGGTAGCTACTGCCAAAACCCGTATTGAGGGCGAAGCCCGGTTTGTGCGCTCACTCGCCTATTTTGACCTTGTTCGCCTGTTTGGTAAGGCCTGGAACGACGGCACCCCTAGCACTAACCCGGGCGTGCCCCTGGTGCTAACGCCTACTCTCACGGTATCATCGGCCAATAACATATCTCGCAATTCGGTAGCGGAAGTTTACACCCAGATTATTTCAGACCTGACTACGGCTGAAGCCAAACTACCGGCCAGCAACGGTTTCTTTGCTACCAAGTATTCGGCAGCCGCTTTGCTCTCTCGCGTATACCTGCAGCAAGGCCGCTATGCTGAGGCAGCGGCTGCTGCCAACCGCGTTATCGCCAGTGGAGCTTTTGCGCTCGATCAGAGCTACGCCGATGAGTTCTACCAAGGTGGCGACTTGGTTTCCACTACCCCTGAAGACGTCTTCACCCTTCAGAACTCGGCTCAAAGTGGCAGCAACAGCGGTAGCAACCAGTTGAGCGTTTTTTATTCGCAGTACCAGCGTGGTGATGTTAGCATCAATGACCAGCTGTTGAATCAGTTTGAGACTGACGATGACCGTAAGAATCTCTTTACGGTAACGGCCAACCAAACCTATTCTGATAAATACGATGCTCAGTATGGCACAGTGAAGCTAATGCGCCTAGCTGAGATGTACTTGACCAGAGCTGAGGCAAATTTTCGGGCAGGCACTACAGTAGGGGCTACCCCACTCAGTGACATCAACTTTGTACGGGCGCGCGCCAAACTACCAGCGCTCACTAGCTTGACACTGCCTGCTATCCTTAAGGAACGCAAGCTGGAACTGGCCTTCGAAGGCTTCCGCCTAGGTGACCTCAAGCGCAATCAAGAGTCGACTATTGACCCAATCACCAACAAAGCCATTCTTTGGAATGATAACCGATTGGTACTTCCGATTCCGCTTGCTGAAACTAATGCAAACCCAAATCTGGTGCAGAATCCTGGATATACTATATAAAAGGTTTATCCCATAAAAAAGGCCCGCAACTGTAGTTGCGGGCCTTTTTTATGGGAGCGCTGTTGCTTATTCCGCTTCCTCATCGGGCTCACGCTCAAAGTCTAGGTCGCGGGCTAGGTCCACGGCTTCTTGTTGCACCTGAGCTAGCAGGTCGGGCGCATCGGCGTCGAGGGTACGGGCAAATAGATCGAGTAGCGCCTCGCCTTCGTCGTTGACGTAGAGGTTGGTATAAATCTGCTCAAACAGCTTGTTTTCCTTGCCAATCTGCTTGTCGATATCCTGCGGCGACTGAGCTGTGTTTAGAGCGCGGTGCAACACATCGGCGGCGCGGCGAGCCTCGTCGTAGTCGCCTAAGTCAGCCAGCAGCCGAAGCAAACTAGCCGCTACGCCCAAGCGCCATTGCTCGAAGCGAAATGGCTGTTCGCGCGGGGTTACCCGCTCAAAGGTGGGGTAGGCGCCCAGCGTGGCTGGCGTGAGGTAGTGCGCCTGGTCGGCCGGCGCGCGGAACGCCAGGTGCAAAAGGGTTTCGTAGGTGGTCATTATTGAGCGTTAGTTTCTACCCGTTATGGCGAGCGCAGCGCGGCAATTGTAGGTAACAGCTTATGAGAAAAGCTGCCATACGAATAGCGAGGCGGCATAGGCCAAGCCCGTCATATACACGAGCTGGCCCAAGGGCCAACGCCAGCTTTTGGTTTCGCGGTAGGTCACGGCTAGCGTACTCATGCACTGCATAGCAAACACGTAGAACACGAGTAGCGACAAAGCCCGCACCGGCGTAAAGAACGGCTGGCCCTGGGCATCTTTCTCGCTGGCCAACTTTTGCTGTACCGTGCCGAGGTCGGCGTCCTGGCCCACGCTGTAGATGGTGCTCATGGTGCCCACAAATACTTCGCGCGCGGCGAAGGACGTGAGCAGCGCGATACCGATTTTCCAGTCGAAACCTAGCGGCCGGATGGCTGGCTCAATAAGATGACCGAACGTGCCGGCGTAAGAAGTTTCGAGGCGGGCCGAAGCTACGCGGCGCTCGGTTTCGACGGCAGGCCAGCGCTGGGCAGTGGCCTGCTGCTGCACCTGCGCCGCAGCTTGGGCTTGGCGTTGCCCGGGGCCGTAGCTGGCCAGCACCCACAGCAGCACCGAAATGGCAATAATGACCTTGCCCGCCTGAAAAATGAAGGCCTTCACCTTTTCTACAATGGTGAGGCCCACGTTCTTCCAGCGCGGCCAGCGGTACACCGGAAACTCCATAATGAAGTAGCTGCGCTCGCGGGCCTTAAGCACTGTCTTGAGCACCAGCGCCGAGAGCAGCGCCGAGCTCAGGCCCAGCAGGTAGAGGCCCATTAGCACCAACCCGCGCATGTTGAAAATGCCCAGCCACGATTCGTCGGGCACTACCAGCGCCACCAGCACGGTGTAGACCGGAATGCGCGCTGAGCACGACATCAGCGGCGTCACGAAGATGGTAAGCATCCGGTCTTTCCAGCTCTCGATGGTGCGCGCGCCCATGATGGCCGGCACCGCGCAGGCCAGCCCTGAGATGAGCGGCACTACGCTCTTACCGCTCAGCCCAAAGGGCCGCATCAGCTTATCCATGAGGAAGGTGACGCGGGCCATATAGCCGGTTTCTTCCAGCACCGCCAGAAAGGCGAAGAGCAACGCAATCTGCGGAATGAAGATGAGCACGCCGCCCAGGCCGGCGATGACGCCCTCAGTGAGCAGCCGCACCAGCGGCCCGTGAAACCGTTCTTGAATAGCCGCGCTCAAGGCCGAAATGCCTTGGTCAATCATATCCATCGGGTACTGCGCCCAGGCAAAAATGGCCTGAAACAGCAAAAACAGCACCGCTAGAAAAATAAGGTATCCAAACACGCGGTGCGTCAGCACCTTGTCGATGCGGTTAGACGCCGGCTCGCGGCGCTCGGTGCGCGTCACGGTCACTACCTCCAGCAGCAGTTCGTTGATATGGGCGTAGCGGGCCACTGTTTCGGCCGCCTGCTGGGCCATTGAGTCGAACCCAGCGCGCTCCGTTAGGACTTGCAAAAACTCTTGGTCGGCCTCGCCCAAAAAATGCAGCTGCCGAAACTGGTGCGCGTAGTGCAGCGCCAAGTAATCATTGGGCAAGTCGAAATGCACCCGGATTTCGGCTAGCAGGGGCCGCAGCGCCGCATCAGGCTGCCAAAAGCGGCCAGCAGGCGGCGAGGCAGCCAAGCGGTCGGCCATCAGGATGCGCAGTGCAGCCAGCCCTACCCCCTTGCGAGCATTCATCGGCACCACGGGCACACCTAGCTCGCGCTCTAGCGTCACTACATCGAGCTGAATGCCGCGCTCGGCCGCCACATCCGTCATGTTTAGCGCCATGATGGCGGGTAGGCCCAGGTCGGCAAGCTGCGAAAACAGCAGCAGGCTGCGGCGCAGGTTGCTGGCGTCCACGGTCACTACCACAAAATCGGGGTAGTCGGCCGCGAGTGGGTTATAGAGCAGGTCAGCGATTACGCGCTCATCGAGGCTTTTGGGATAAAGCGAGTACGTGCCGGGCAGGTCTACCACCTCGGCTCGGCGCTGGCCCCCAAGCTGGGCCACGCCCGTCTTGCGGTCCACCGTCACGCCGGGGAAGTTGCCCACCTTTTGGTTGAGGCCCGTGAGCTGATTGAACAGCGACGTCTTGCCCGAGTTGGGATTTCCTATGAGGGCCAGGCGGGGTAGGCGCTCTGGGGCAGGGGCCCCGCGCTCGGCGCCGCGGTGCGGCACCGCTGGCCGTTCGTGCTCAATAGCGCCCGCCATACGTTGGTAGTTAGTCTTTAAGCTGAATAGTACTGGCCTCACTCACGCGCAGCGATAAAGTATACTCCTCGTCGCCGAGCACTAGCATAAGCGGGTCGCCGAGCGGCGCCCGGCCCGTGAGACGCACTTGCGTGCCCGGGATACAACCCATCTCGAGAAGCTTAAGTGCCATCTCGGGGTCTTTGAGGCAGCAAACGGTGGCCGTTTCGCCGGTGCGTAGGTCGTTAGCGGTGCGGCGAGTAGGGGCCGACGGCGAGGTAACCACGGCGGCGGCGGAGCGACGAAAGAAAGCCACGAGTAGCGTGCTAAGGTTATTTAGATTTAATTCAAACAAAGATACGGACGTTTGGTTGGCGGCACCAGGCCCTACCCCCTTTTTCGCGGCAAAGGACGGCGACAATTTGCAATCAATCGGCTTTTTTTAGCAAGTATTTAGGATAGTGAAAGCGGGCTAAATTAACATGGTGGGCACTTGAATTTTCGCACCTATTTTTGCATTAGTCAGTCCAATTACTACTTAAAAATGTTAAAACGCTTACTTTATCTTGCATTATTTTTATGTGCCACTCAACAGGTTGTATACGCGCAAACCGGCGCTTCGACGACGGCTGCCCCGCTCGCTGGCAAAATCATCGACAAGGCTACCAAAGAGCCTTTGCCCTTCACTTCCATTAGCTTGAAGCAGGAGCAAACTGGGGCGCTCAGCAACGAGTTTGGGGTGTTTCAACTACCAGGTCCATCCAAAAACGAGACAGACTCGCTCATCGTGATGGCGCTGGGCTACGAGCACCTGGCTATTGCGGTGCAACGCGGCAAGCCCATTACCAACATAGTGCTCGAGGTGAGCCGCCGGGCTATTGCGCTGCAAAATGTGGTGGTAAAAGGTGGCAAACTCAAAAACCTAGACTTGGGCGCCACCGCCAACCGCCCCAGCGAAGGCCTGCTGCAAGGCCAGCCGGGTAGCCAGTGCGCCTTCTTTGTGAAGAATGACAAGAACAAGAAGTTGGGCAACATTCGCTCGGTGTCGTTCTACATCGGCGAAAACGGCTTCCCACGCGAGCCGTTTCGGGTGCGCCTCTACCGGGCCGATGGCAACTACAACGCGCCAAGCACCGACATCCTCACCGACAACGTAGTCGTGTCGGCCCCCCAGGGTGGGCAGTGGTATACGGTAGACCTGACGCCTTACAACGTGGTAGCACCAGAAGAAGGCTTCTTCGTAGCTATGGAATGGATTGTGAGCGGCGATAAGTTCTTCAACACCAACTTCATGGATGAGAGCTACACGCCCTACGGCCAGATAATGCGCCCTACCTACGAGTTCAAAGAGAGCCGCACTTGGAACTTCAGCATCGGTAAGGGATGGACATTGCTGACCATGGCCACCTCGGCTGGCCAGCGCTACAATGCCATGATTAAGGCCGAGGTTGATATGATTAAGTAA
>CAZZDR010000070.1:0-7356 GCA_964652535.1 uncultured Hymenobacter sp.
GACCAGGATGGCTCCTGGCTGTTTCGCTTTCGCCACGAGGCCGGCCCGCAGCGCCTCACGGTAGAGAAGGGTTCCATCACCATCAACGGCGTGAGCCTCACCTGCTTCGACTCGACACCGACCGAGTTTTCGGTGGCCATTATCCCGTATACCTACGAGCACACCGGCTTCCACCAGCTGCAAGCCGGCGACCGCGTGAACCTGGAGTTCGACATCGTGGGCAAGTACGTGGCTAAGCTGCTGGCCAGCCAGGGCCTTATCGCCAGCGCCGAAGCCTAATTTATTGATTTTCTGCTTGTAGACTAGGGGGTAGGGGTCTGCTGCTTACAGGCCGCTTACCGCCTCCTGGCCCATAGAACGGCGAAATAAACGCCGGGGCGTAGTAGCACTACAGGCAAAAGCCCGCCGTAGCAGGTGCTGCGGCGGGCTTTTGCCTGTAGTGCTACTACCTACAACGATAGGTAGTTAGCCAGAGAGCTGCTTAAGGGCAGGTGGTTTTGTCGTACGTCTTGGAGGCGTCGGCCAGCGGCGTGTACCAGGTGCTGGTGAAGCCGTCGGTGAGACTCGTAAAACTTGGGTAAGGCTGCGTGATGGATACTTTTTCGAGGGGCCAGCGCCAATCGAGTGGGATAAGAATGCCGTTGGGGTAGGTTTTGCCGTCGTTGCCTACGTACGTACTCGGGTTAGCCGAAACGCCGTATATGTTTAGGTCATACGACTCGCCGCTGTTGACGCTGCCCGAAGGCCACACCCGAATAGAGGGCTCGTATGGCTTGGTGTTGTCGTAGCTGAAACCCGAAGTCAGGGTGATGGTGACGGACTTCTTTGCAAACGGCACGCAGGCGGCGCCGGGCTGCGTGTTGGCGAAGCTGCCGTTGGCGGCGGGCAGCGCGGCCATGGTGCTGCCAAATACGGTGACGTAGTAGTACGTGCCGTCATCGGTGGTGGGGAAGGCCGGGTCGGCCCCAAAAATATTCGCGACGCCGGCCATCGGAATCTTGAACAGGAAGCTATGGTCGTAAGCTGCCCCGCGGGCCGTTGCCAGGAAATTGATTTTGAGTTCGGTGGCCGATTTTGTGACATCCGACTGCACAACCAAGTCGTTGTAATCCTGGTCGTTGTTATTTTTCAGGTCTTCCCAGGCATAGGTGAAGTCGATGGTTTCGATGCATTCGCTCAGGCAAAACTCGAAGTAGGTACTCCAGTTTGCGCCCGGAAACTGTTTGGTTTCATCCAGTTTCACGCCTTTGGGAGACTCATCGCACACACCGCCCCAGGCCGTTTCGCCATTGGAAAGGGCGGCGTGGGCGGCAATGAAAAAGCAATTGCCCGCCGGTAGGTCAGCGGCTTTAATCCGGACTGTGGCAGTAGTAGTGCGTGAGGCGCCGCTGAAAGACTGCTTATAGGTAAACTTGCCCGGAACGGCGCCCCCTTTGCTCAGCTTCTTGGCGGCTTCCAGCTCAGCCAAGCTAGTAAAAGCCTCCAGGTGAATTTCTTGCAGAGAAACGTTGCCAGCCGTTAGGTTATACGTTACGAGTACGTCGCTGCCATCTTTGCCCACGTTCACGGTGCCCACGTAGGTATGCTGGCCCGCCACGAGGCAAACCTGCTTACAGTAGTTGGTGAGCGCGTTCGTCTCCTGGCTACCGGCTGCCCCGGTCGCCAGCTCGGTGCTGGGCTTGAGGTCGTCTAACTTGGTGCAGCTTTGGCCGGTAAGTAGAACAAAACCAATGGCAACTAGCCAGTGCAGAGCTTGGGGTAACCTTGCCTTTTTCATAGAGTTAGCGGAAATGGGTGGGAGATAGTGAAAGCAGCGCTGCCGTTGGCAATCAAGCCAATACACTGGCACTCGGCTTACCAGGCCCCGCCCGACGGAGGAACCAGACCCTGGGTGAGCGGCCAGCGAAGCCTTGCCCTGCGCACAAAGGTCCCTTCGGCTAGTAGCCAGTACATCCGTACCATCACTGAATTTTGCCGCGGCCAAAGCCAGCCGCTTAGCCGCCGGCTCCTTACCCCCCTCCACGCAAAGAATTTTGTTGCTAAGCTGCTGGCCAGCCAGGGCATCAGCGCCAGTGCCGATGCTTAACCCGTTGGTTTTCTATTCGTAAAGGAGGGGTAGGCTACCCGTCACCTCCCGGCCGCCTACCCCCCTCATGGCCCACAAACGCGAAGAAATTGAACCCAAGCCCGGCGACAAGCGCTACATCCGCCGCGACGACGAGGGCAAAATCGATACCGAAGTAGACCTCAACCGCTCGCTCTCACAGGACGACCGCCACAACGCCAAAGAAACCAGCAAGCCCGGCCAGGGCGACCACGGCGATGGCCATACGGGCGATAGAAAGCCGGCGAAGTAAGTCGAAGTTGCTGATGCTGAGCGAACGGTAGTGACTACCAGCGCCACAGATGTTGCAACGCTTATTGATTCACCGTGCCTAACACGTAAAAGCCATTTTACATACTAGGAGGACCATTTGCAACACGTAAAGGCTAATAGCTGGCAGTTCAAGGTTTAGCAGTGGTCGGCTTCTTTTGGTCATACTTGCGCGATAGCTGCTGGAAGTAGCGCATGGTAGCAGTTGAAAAGACGGGTGGGTGCCGATGGTCACGGTCGCGGCGGGCAGCCCGTTGATAGAGCTGCACGAAAGCAAAGGGGGCATCAACGTGGTCAAGCAATTGCGGGCCGTAGCCGTTGCGCATAATCAGGTAGGCCATGTAGAAGCCCGGTAGGTGGCCGTTGGAGCCCTTGCTGAGCTGGCGATAAAATTTGAGCGGCGCAACCGGTCCCCCATTGGCCTGCACGCGTACCGCTGAATCTACCTGATGCAGCACCCGGGGCGCGGGCGCTAGTAACCAGCGGCGGGTGGCGGTCGAGTCAGCCGACTGCTCCAACTGCACCTTTTTATCAGTCATATCAGCTAGGCCCTCGATCAAATTCATGCGCAGCTCCCATAGGACTCCCTCGTCGCCGGGTTGCGGCGCTTGCGAGAATTTCTCAGCCGGCGTTAGCGCGTAATTCATCAGGGCGTGGTGCAGCTCGTGCGCTTCCAATATGCCGGGCTTTACTTGCTGGTACTTGAAGGCATCCCACACGCTAAATACAATTGCTTTGCCCCCTTGTGAAGTCGCGTCATCTCCGAGGGCCATGTAGTACAGGCGCAGGTCAGTAGGCTTGGTGTGACTGCGGGCCGGTAAGTACTCATAGGCATAGACATACATGTTGTCGAGAAACGCTGGATTCTGGACTGTTTTCTCAATAAATGCCCGGTGCTGAGGCTCCTTTTCGCGGTAGTCGTTGAGCAAGCGGTAAAACCATTTGCCTTCCCGAAGCCGGACTTGCCGCAGCGAGTCGTAGTGCGGCCGGTAGGTGATTTCTAGCGCTTGGCGGTAACGTCGAAGGTCGTCTTCGTTATAGACCGTCGGCACGTAAATGCGGTTGGCTGGTAGGGCCAAGTAGGCTTGCCATACTTGGTCGGTCAGCGGTTCGTCGCGGCGCAGCGCATCAGTGAGTTGCCAGTAAGCAGTTACGGCTTCTACGTCAATAGTTTGAGCGAAGCTCGGGTAAACAGCCAGCAACAGGAATAGACTAAAGCAGAAGCGAATAACAACCATGGAGTAGGTAGGCAGAGCCAGCAAGATAGAGAGGCTTTAGCTAGTGCTTGGCCCTCACATTACCGGCGGTGAGGAACAGGCCGAGTAAACCTGGTTCTGTTATGCCTCGAAGATGCGACGAGTATGCGAACCGTTGCCTCAATTCATAAACAAGTGGGTAATGGGCTAGCTACCCTGTGTAAGTTCTAGATTTGTTACTCGCAGAGAAGAGCTAAAAACTACACTGATTCCAAGACCTGTCCGAAAAGTCACATTACATTAAGAGACTTTTCTAAGAAACTTGCGAGGAGACAGACGAGAGTAAATACTGAATTTAGTGCAAGCCAAGTATCGCTAATCCATTTGCACAGCCTGCCTTCCGTCCCAGCGCTGAAAGGCCCAGCCGGCACCCGCGCCCAACGCGGCGCCTACCAGCCAGCCGCCGAGCACGTCGATAGGGTAGTGCGCCGCCAGATACACGCGGCTGTACGAAATGAGCAGCGCCCACAGAAACACGCCGATTTTGAGAGCCCGAAAGCGGCCGGCCGGCAGCGTGAGCAGCAGAAAAACGGCCAGCCCCATCGCATTGGCGGCGTGCGACGACATGAAGCCGAACTGCCCGCCGCAGCCGTCGGGTAGGTAAAGCTGCGCGGCCAGGTCGGCAGCGTGGCAGGGGCGGGGGCGCGCCGCCCAGGGCTTGAACACGCGGCTCGTGATGCTGTCGGCCAGGGCCACGGTGGCGGCCAGCAGCGGCAGCAGCCGCCCGGCCCGGCGGCGAAAATGGTAAACCAGCCAGCCCAGCAGCACCGCGTAAAACGGAAACCACACCTTAATCTGGGAGGCAAAGGTCATGACCGCATCCAGCAGCGGCGTGCGGGCGTGGTTGACGGCCAGCAGCACGCGGTGGTCGAAGTCAGTAACTAAGTGTAGAATAGGGGGTAGGGGCATTACAGCAAAAGTTTGTCACTGCGAGGAGGAACCACGAAGCACTCTCCCCTGGTCGTTGGTTTCGGTTGGGCAAATCTGGGCGCCTGCAAGGAAAGCTTGCTTCGTGGTTCCTCCTCACACTGACAGCTAGCTACACCCACGCCACGCCCTTGCGCAGCCAGGCCAGGGTAGTGGCTTCGGGCGAGCCGGCCTCGGGCGGGGCGGGGTTGTAGCTCCAGCCGCAGCGGGGGGGTAGGCTCATGAGAATGCTCTCGGTGCGGCCGCCGGTTTCGAGGCCGAAGCGGGTGCCGCGGTCGAAGGCCAGGTTGAATTCGGCGTAGCGGTTGCGGCGCAGCGTCTGCCAGGTTTCTTCGCGCGCGCCGAAGGGTAGGGCGTGGTTTTCGCGCATCAGCTCGGCGTAGAAGGGGCCAAAGACCTCGGCCACGTCCTGCACAAAGGCAAACAACTCTTCCACCGAGCCGTCTGGCCCCACTGTCAGTCTGTCAAAAAAGATGCCGCCCACGCCGCGCGTTTCGTGGCGGTGAGGTAGGTAAAAGTAGTCGTCGGCCCAGCGCGTGTACTTGGGGTAGTAGGCCGGGTTGTGCTTGTCGCAGGCGGCTTTCAGGCGCTCGTGAAAGCGTCGGGCCTGCGCCTCATCCACGTAAATAGGCGTGAGGTCGATGCCGCCGCCAAACCACGCCTCGCCGTTGCCGGCCTCAAAGTAGCGCACATTCATGTGGATGATGGGCACGCGCGGGCTGCGTGGGTGCAGCACCACGCTCACGCCGGTGGCAAAGAAGTGCGGGTCAGGCAAGTGCAGCTGGCGGGCGGCGGCGGGGCTCAGCTCGCCCTGCACCTCCGAAAACCCTACCCCCCCCTTTTCGAGGATAGTGCCGCCTTCGAACACCCGCGAGTGGCCACCGCCGCCGCCCGGCCGCTGCCAATCGTCTTGCCCAAAGCGAACCCCGCTACCGTCGGCAGCTTCGAGCTGGGCGCAAAGGCGGGTTTGAAAATCCTGAAGCCAGGTGGCAATATCGGTGCGGTTGAGAGACATGAAATGCTGAAAAAATCGGTTAGTCGTTGCGAGCGCAACGAAGTGTAGCGCGGCAGGCAAGCTTTCCTGGTCGTTAGGTGAGTAATCTTAGCGGGACGATTGCCATTGCCGCCCGTTGCTTCGTGGCGCTCGCAACGGCAATCGTCCTTAAACCTCCAGGATTTCCGGCAAAGGTCGGGCTACGGCGTAATTTTACCATTCCCACTGGCTCTTCCTACCCTGCTCATGTTTGCTGATGCTCCTGCCGCGCCTACTGCGGCTATCCCGGCCGTGCCCGAACCCAACCTGCTCGCCCGCGCTTACTCGCTCATGCACACGGCTGTCGAGATGACGGCCCTCTACGAGGCGCAAAAAACCGTGGCCGCCCGCTACGTGCACGCCACCGCCCGCGGCCACGAGGCTGTGCAGTTGGCGGCGGCATTCCTGCTTACCGAGCACGACTACGCTACCCCCTACTACCGCGACGATGCCCTGCTGCTGGGCCTGGGCCTGCGCCCCTACGAGCTGATGCTGCAATTGCTGGCCAAGCGCGACGACCCCTTCAGCGGCGGGCGCACCTACTACAGCCACCCCAGCCTGCGGCGACCGGGCCTGCCCGTGATACCCCACCAAAGCTCGGCCACCGGTATGCAGGCCATTCCGGCCACCGGCATGGCCCAGGCGCTGGCTTACTTCGAAAGTGCGGCCAAAGAGGGGGGTAGGGATAGTGCGGCCAGCCCCCGGCCGCTGGTGCTGTGCTCTATCGGCGACGGGGCCATGACGGAGGGCGAGGTGAGCGAGGCCCTGCAAATGGCCATTTTGCACCGCCTGCCCATCGTGTACCTGGTGCAGGACAACGACTGGGGCATCTCGGCTACCGGCAAGGAAATGCGCGCCATGGATGCCTACGACTTTGCCGCCGGCTTTCCGGGCCTGCACCGGGTGCGCGTCGATGGGGCCGATGTGGTGTCGTCGTACGTGGGGCTGGGCGCCGCGTTTGCGCACGTGCGGCAGCGGCGCGGGCCCGCGCTGGTGCACGCCAAGTGCCCGCTGCTGGGCCACCACACCAGCGGCGTGCGCCGCGAGTGGTACCGCGGCGACAACCTCACCGAGCACCAGCAAAACGACCCGTTGCCCCGCTTGCACCGCCGCCTGCTGCACGCGGGCTTTCGCGAAGCCGAGCTCACCGCCCTGGCCGAGCAGGCCCGCGCCACCGTGGCCGCCGACTGGGCCGCTGCCCTGGCCGCGCCCGACCCCGACCCGGCTACCTTCGCCGACCACGAGTTTGCGCCACCCACCGTGCTGGCCGAGGCCGGCGAGCGTGCCCCCGCCGGCGCCGAAAAAGTGCTGATGGTAGACGCCGCCCTGCACGCCGTAGACGATATTTTGCGGGAATTCCCGGAGGCGCTTTTCTACGGCCAAGACGTGGGAGGCGAGCTGGGCGGCGTGTTTCGCGAAGCCGCGCTGCTGGCCAAAAAGTACGGCGACCGCCGCGTGTTCAACACGCCCATTCAGGAGGCCTACATCGTGGGCAGCACGGCGGGCATGGCGGCCGTAGGCGCGCGGCCCATCGTCGAAATACAATTTGCCGACTACATCTGGCCCGCGCTCAATCAGCTGGTCGAGGAGCTGTCGAAATCGTGCTACCTGAGCATGGGTAAGTTTCCGGTGCCGGCGCTCATTCGGGTGCCAGTGGGCGCCTACGGCGGCGGCGGCCCCTACCACTCGGGCTCTATCGAAAGCACGCTGCTCACCATCCGCGGCATCAAGGTGGTGTACCCCAGCAATGCCGCCGATATGAAGGG
>CAZZDR010000070.1:7456-14293 GCA_964652535.1 uncultured Hymenobacter sp.
GCCTACCCCGGCCGCGTGGAGGTGCTCGACCTGCGCACCCTCAACCCGCTCGACTGGGACGGCGTGCGCGCCGCCGTGCGCCGCCATGGCAAAATCCTAGTACTGACCGAAGAGCCCCTGCTCAACTCCTTTGCCGAGAGCCTGGCCGGCCGCATCCAGACGCACTGCTTTCTGGAGCTCGACGCGCCCGTGCGCACCCTCGGCGCCGCCAACCTGCCCGCCATCGCGCTCAACGTGGAGCTCGAAAAACAGATGCTGCCCTCCGCCGCCAAAGTAGGGGTAGCGCTAGGCGAACTGCTAGCTTATTAACAGCGAGTCGGCTATTCTTGCGAGCGCTGTGCTCGCAAGAATAGCCGATGCTAGTGACAAGTTTTACCTCTTTAGAAAGGATAACCCAGGCCTACGTTGATGACCGTTTGGTTGGTAGTTTGGCGCAGGGCACGGCGTACTAGCCAGGGCTGCGGGTCGGTGGGGTCAAATACCTTGGTGGCGATATCGAAGCGCAGGATGAGGAACGTGAAATCCATCCGGATGCCAAGGCCCGAGCCCACCGCAAACTGCTGGTAGAAGGAGTTGAAGCGGAAGTCGGCGCCCGGCCGCTTGACGTCGGACTGCAAGGTCCAGACGTTGCCAAAATCGGTAAATAGCGCGCCCTTAATAAACGAATAGACCGGGAAGCGGTACTCTACCGAGCCCTCGAGCAGCAGCTCGCCGGGCTGCTCGGTGTAGTAGTCGCGGGCACCGCCCGCAAAGCGCGTGGCGTAGCTGCCGGTGCCCAGGCGCCGGGCCGTCCAGGCGCGTACGCTGTTAGACCCGCCCGCAAACAAGTACTTGTCGTAGGGCAGGATATAGGGGTTTTCGGTTTGGTCGGGCGTGGTGGTGAGCGCGTGCGCTACCCCCCCGTTTAGGCGCCAGGCCAGGTAGGTAGTGGGCGAAAGCTTGTGGTAGCGCCGGTAGTCGGCCGTGAATTTAGCGAAGTTGTAGACCGATAGGTCGGTTTTCTTAAACCAGCCCGCGTTTTGGTAAAGGCCGCGGGAAAGGCCGCCCAATTCCACAAACAGCCGCAGGTAGTGGGCGTTGCGGGTCTGGATGAGGTCGTTGGAATTGTAGAGCGAGGTGAAGCTAAAACTCGGCTCGTAGATGGGCTGAAACGAGCGGTAGAGCGGGCTGCCCAGCGAGTCGCGCAGGTAGATGAGGCGGCGCTCGTAAAAGAGACTGACGTTGCGGGTGCGCACCAGGCCCAGGTCTATCGGCGTGAAAATATATTGTTGGTAAGCAGAGGTTTGCCAGAGGTAATCGAAGGTGAGTTCGGTGTTGCTGCGCGTGTAGTAGGTGCTGGAGGTATAGGTAGTGGACAGTGCAAAGCGGGTGCGCGGCTGGTAGTTGCGCAGCAGGCGGCCCAGCCCAAAGGGTGCCAGCGCCTGGGGCACCAGCAGCGCCGCGGTAGCCCCGTACTGCACCGTGTAGGTGGCCGCCACGTTGGTGCTATCACCTATCTGGGCCAGCTGGCCCTCCAGACCGGCGCGGCCGCTGAGCTCCAGCACCTCGGCTCCGCCAAAGGGATTGCGCCATTTTAGGCGCAGGTTGCCGAAGGGGCCCGCTAGCCCGGCCACGTAGGTGCCGCCCGCCTCGGTCGTTTCCGAAAAGCGCGGGCTGGGCGAGGTTGTAATAATAGCATCAAGGTAGCCGGTGGCGGGGGGGGTAGGGCGCCCGCCCGCTACCAGCTGCTGGCTGCTGTCGGCGGCCTCCGGGACTGGGCCCTCGGCTACTTTACGGTAGCTGAGGGTATTGAACCGAAACATGTCGAGGCTCGAAAGCTGGCGCTGGGTGCGCTGGGTGCGGCTAAGGCTGTAGAGCTGATCGGGGCGCACCGTAATCTGCCGGGCCAGGATGCGCGGGGTAATAGCCGGCGCGCCCCGGCTCAAAAACAGCACCGAGTCTTCACGCAGCGTATCACGTGGTACCAGAGCCCGGCCGGCTCGCCGCAGCCGCCGGGCGGCGAGCGAGTCGGCCACAGCGGCGGGCGTCACGCCAGCTGGCAGCGAAGCGGTCGAGATGCGCCCAGTAGTGGAGCCGGCAACCCGGCCCGGCCCGGCGGTGGTATCGGCGGCGGCGGCGGCCTGGCGCATCTGGCGGCGGATCTGCCGCTGGGTAGTGTCGCCCGAGGCCAGCCGCAGTGCCCGCGCCTGGCTCACATCGCTGAGCACTACTACGTCGCGCACGCGGTAGGCGCGGTGCCCGCCGGGCGGGCTAGCCACTTGCAGGCGCAGCCGCACTTGGCCTTTCTCAAAGCTGGTATCGGCCTCGAGGGTAATGTACTGGGCCCGAAAATCGTAGTAACCCGCATTCTTAAGCAGCGTTTCGATACGCTGGCGCTCTTGGCCAATCAAATCTTCGTTATAAGCATCGCCTACATGCAGCAAGGTGGCCCCCTGCTCCCTGGCTACCACTCGCGCCACCCCCGAGTCGGGAATGCTGCGCGTGAAACGACTTAGCCTAAAGCCCTGACCTTCGTTTACCTGATAGGTTACCGTTACGAGCCGGTGCAGCCGTAGGCCGGCCGAGTCGCGCAGCGGCACGGGGCGCACGGGCTTGCGCAGGCCCACCGCACGCAGGGCGCTGGCAATGAGGCTGGGCTTGGAGCGGGCCGAATCGGTGTAGCTCACGTGAGCCCGGAAATAGCCCTGCGCGTGCAGGTAGGTAGTGAGCTGGTCTACCGTGCGCTGGCTCAGGCTCGGGTCGTAAATAACGGGTGGCTCGCCCAGGCGCATAATGGCGTTGCCCTTTTCGAGGGCCGTGCGCCGGCGGGCCAGTAGGCGTTCTCGGCGCGCCTGTAGCTTGTTGGTGCGAGATGAGTCGCCTTGGGCACTAGCCAGCCGGTCGGCGTAGTGCCGTTTAATAGCTGCGATTTTGCGCTCGATGCGCGTCGAGTCATAAAAAGAATGCCCCAACTGGTAAATGGCCAGCTTGGGTAGGGGCAGGTTGCGGTTGGGCTTTTGCTGCACCAGCGTCAGCATGCGCTCCTGCTGGGCTGCGCTCAGGCCCTCGCTTTCCACCTCCACTTTGGTCAGCAAGCGTTGCGTGGGCTGCAGTAGCCGCAGCGGCGAGCAGCCCACGGCCAGTAGCAGGGCCGCCAGGCTCCCCAGCAGCCAGGCTCCTGGCCGGCCCGGGCCTAAGCGCGGCCGGTCGTTACTTTGTTGGTCTAATGGTTTCAAAAGCTCTCGCCAAATACGTTCGGTCGCTGCATCAGCGCAAATATCGGCAACGCCACGCCGCCTTTCTGGTCGAAGGTGCCAAAAGCGTGCTAGAACTGCTCGGCTCCGGCCTCGAAATCGAGCACTTGCTCGCCACGCCAGCCTTTGCCCAGCATCTGCCCGCCGCCCCCGGCTGGCCGCTGCACCTGGCCACCGAAGACGAGCTCACCCAGCTCGGCACCCTGCAAACTAACGCGGCCGCGCTGGCCGTAGTACGCCGCCCGCCCACGCCGGCCCTATCCCCCCAACTGCCCGCCACCCGCCTCGTGCTAGCGCTCGACAACGTAGCCGACCCCGGCAACCTCGGCACCCTCTGGCGCCTGGCCGATTGGTACGGTCTACCCGGCCTGTTGCTCTCCGAAAATTGCGCCGACCCCTTCAACCCCAAAGCAGTGGCTGCTAGCATGGGTGCCTTTGGCCGGGTGCCCGTGTGGGCCGACGTAGACCTACCCACTTGGCTTCAAGCGTTGCCCGAAGAAGCGGGGATATTTGGTGCTGACCTCGAAGGGGATAACGTGCACCGGCTGCACCTGCGGCCGGCCGGCGTGCTGGTCATGGGCAGCGAGAGCCACGGCCTTAGCCCCGGCGTGGCGGCGCAGCTCACGCGCCGGCTGCACATTCCGCACGGGCCGGGGGGTAGGGCCGAAAGCCTGAACGTGGCCGTGTCGGCCGCCATCCTGCTGGATAACTTTTTTCGCAACGAGTAGCGGTTGCTGGCTGGGGTAGGGCTACAAAAAAACGTCCTGCTGAAGAGCGTAGCGCATCTTAACCGGTCTATAAAGTGACCTTGGTAAAGATGCGCTACGCTTTTCAGCAGGGCGGGCTGGTGACTTCTTGCCGGCTATTGCAGCAGGCGCAGGCCAAAGCTCAGCGTCTGGGCTTGCAGGCCCTGGCCGTCGCGGAAAAGTGGGTTGAGGTTATACTTGGCAAAAAAGGTCAGCGACCCGAAGCCAAGCACGCCCTGCAGGCCATACTGCCAGTTGTTGAGGTTATAGGCGTTGTAGTCTTTGTCTTTATAGGTTGTGTTTTCTTCAAAATACTTTAGCTTGGTCCAGCTGGCCAGGCGGTAGCCCACAAAGCCGCCCGCGCCTAGGTGGAAAGGGCTGTGGCCATGGGTGTTGAGCTGTACCATGAGTGGCACCGTGAAGGTAGAGGTGGCCAGCTTGGTCTTCTGGTACTGACGGCCGTTGGTTTCGAGTACCACACTGGTCAAGCCATTCTGATTCAACCACTTGTGGTTGCCTTCGAGCATGTAGTTGTTAAAGGCAACCTCAGGGCCGACCTTCAGGTAGAGCGGGCTATGCCGCCCACCGATGCGCTGACTGAAATTGAAGCCAATGTTGACGTAGCGTGAGCCGCCGGTACGCAGGTCGAGCGGCGCCGAGGCGAGCTGGCCGGCGGGCGTCACGCGGTCGATGTGGTTGTTGACGAGCGCATTCAGCCCTAGGTCAAAAATCAAGTCCGTCGAAGACGACTTGCGGTCGTTGCGCGCCTCCCGCATCGAGTCGCGCTCGGCCTGGCGGTCGGCCCGCGCCGTGGCGCTGCGGGGCTGCGCATTGTCCTTGCCATCAATATTGACGACGACGCCAAATTTCTTTTCCAGCAGCACTTCGACCTGGTTGCTGGGGCCGGAGGCACCGGCCGTAGCTTTGTGAGTCGTGATGCGAATTTCCTCGGGTAGGCGCTGGCCCGGCTGTTCTTGGTTGGGGTGGAAAACAGTGGTCAGGCGTTCGGTATTCGCCACCTTGGCCGCTGCATCGGCCCGCTCGATGTAGCCCCCCAGCCGCGCCACCAGCGAATCGAGGTGGTACTGTGGCAACTGGCGTAGCTGCTGGGCATCGCGCACCACCAGCGTCATCACAGCCTTGTTGGGCAGCCGCACCACAATGGTGTCGGCGGGGGGGGTAGGGGCCAGCGAGCGGGCCTGGGTCGTGGCGGTAGCGGCAACTAGCAAGGCCCCGCAGGCAACAGTAAAAAGAACGGGTTTCATCAGTGAAATAAGATTAGAATGGGCAAGGAAATGACTGGCAGCCTCGGGCGAGGCTACTGAAAACAAGATAGTTGCGCCCAGCGGCGCGCTACAGCTGAATAGTTTTGCTCACGAGGCGGCCGCCGAGGCGGGCCTGCACGGTCAGGCTTTCGGGCAGGCCCGTGGCCTCGGCCAGGCTCACCGACTCGCCGTGCACCAGGTGGTCGGCCTGGCGCAGTAGGCCCCCGAGGTGCAGCCGACGCCGAGGCTGGTCGGCGGGTGGGCTGGGGGCGGTCACGGCTACCACCGGGGCGGCCGGGGGGGGAGGCGCCGGCCCGCGCCGCACGTCTACCTCAATAATCTCGGCCGGAGCCACCATGGCCGTCATCGTAGATAGGGAGCGCGAGGCTGGGACTTCGGGCGTCCCGGCAGGGGTAGGCGGTTGCGGTTGGCCGGCCGGGGCCCGCCGCCCGGTGGTGGCTAGCGCCCCAGTGGCCGCGTCCGGCTGCTGGGGTTGGAGATGAAAGCGCCTAGCTGCCAAGGGCGCCGGAGCCGAGCGGCGCGGCCGGGCAGTAGTGGCTATCGGGGGGCTAGATGGCGAAAAGGTAGCCGCCGTTGCCCGGGTTGTCCTATTTTCTTGGTTTTTTTTCGAGTGTCTAGCTAAGGTGACAGCAATCGATTCTTTAACAAGAAGTTGGTCCTGCCCCGATGCCAGCGGCTGCCCCGGGCCACGCACGCCAGCCCGCACCGCCGGCCGGCTTACTGGCTGCGTAGTAGCCAGCCCCGGGCGTGGCCCTAGGTAGCCGCTGCGCCACAGGCCACCGCCCAGCAGCGCTAGCAGCAGCATGGCCGCCGCCGACAGCTGCCACCAGGCCACCACCCCGCGCCGCCGGCGCGCCGGCGGGCGCAGGTGCTCGTCCTCCAGGCGCTCCCACAGCGCGCGGCGGGGCTGGGAAGCATGGCTCCCCAGCCCCGTCCGAAACAGCTGGTCGAGGCGCTCGGCTTCAGCCAGCTCGGCCAGGCGGCGCTGCAAGTCTTCGCCCGGCGGCGTGGCGTGCTGCCCCAGCTGCTGCCGAAAAAGGTCGTCGAGGTTGTTATCAGAAGCCATACAGAATCAAGCCTAAAAAGAGGTGGGTTGCGGCGCCAGCCGGCGCTGCAGCATAGCGCGCGCCTTGCTAAGCTGCGACTTGCTGGTGCCCTCCGAAATACCCAGCGCCTCCGCGATTTCGAGGTGCGAGTAGCCCTCCAGCGCGTAGAGGTTAAAAACGGCGCGGTAGCCGGGGGGTAGGGTCTGGAGCAGCGCCAGCAGCTCGTCGGCCTGCAACTGGGTATCGGCGGTGGCGGGGGTAGCAGCCAGGTTTTCGGGCTGCGCAAAGTCCTCAAACGATAGGTGCAGCGGCTCGCGGCGGCGCAGCTCCATCAGCGCCTCGTTTACCATGATGCGCCGCACCCATCCCTCAAACGAGCCCTCTTGCCGAAACGTGGGCAGCGCCCGAAACACCTTAGCAAAGCCCAGCAGCAGCGCCTCCTCCGCATCTTCTTGGCGCTTGAGGTAGCGCCGGCACACCGTCAGCATCAGCCCCGCAAACTGGTTGTAGAGCTGGCGCTGGGCGC
>CAZZDR010000071.1:0-14251 GCA_964652535.1 uncultured Hymenobacter sp.
GAGTCGTTCGACGCATTCTTCCGGAAGATTATTACCAAGTACCCGGCTTATCAGACGCATACTTTCAACTGCGTGGGGTCGGTAGGTTACCACTTCCGCGACGCGCTAACCCAAGCCGCCACCGCGCACGGCATGACGGTCGGCAAAATCATCTCCGCGCCCATCGACGACCTGGTTTCCTACCACCTGGCTACGGACCGCTAGCCTACAGTCTGCCCCTACTCTACTCTCCTTTTCCCACCCTCTCCCCGCGGCTTATGATGCGTTTTTCTACTGTTGTTTCCGGGGGAGTACGGCGTGCGTTGCTGGTAGCAGGCGGCCTATTGATAGCCTCGGCCGCCTTTGGCCAGAATAAGTACCAGGTAGCGGGCGAGGCGATTCTCGACAAGCTCAATACGAAGTTCTACAATGCCAGCAAGCAGTTGTACGTGGAGCGTCTCGATGGCAACGAGAACGTGGTGGTAGAGCGCGGCGGCGCGAGCTACGTGTGGCCCGCGTCGCATATGCTGCGGGCGCTGCGCTACGGTGCCCTCGCCAACCCGGCCAAGTACACGGCGCGGCTCAAATCCTACGCCTACGCCCTTGATCAGTACCGGCAAAATGGTAAATACGCCTCCGACATTGTGCTCGGGGCCGACCCGCTCTACGACGACAATGCCATCGTGGGGTTGGCCCTGATGGATATCTATCAGCAGGTATTGCCGACCGAAACTGGCTTGTACGACCGCTCACTGATTGGCCTCAACTACTGCCTCAATGCGCGCGATGCGAACTGGGGCGTGCCGCAAAAAGAGGCGGAGCTGGGCTGGGGCAAGTTCTACTCGCAAGCCACCATCTTGCCGGCGCTGCACTGCGCCCTGATAGCGAAAAACAGTACTGACCCCAACTACCTGAACATTGCCAAGCGCTACTATGAACTCATCAACGATGTGAATTGGAAGCTGCGCGACGGTAGCACCAACTTACTCAACCAGTTTTCCTTCTACAACAATGGCGCCTGGAGCCTGACCGGCCACGGCGAAAACGGCGCCGGCTACCGTGCCTACCAGACTACACCCAACATTCAGTTGGCCTTGCGGCTCTACCAACGCACTGGCGACAGCCGCTACCTCGACGATGCTACGGTCATGGCCAACGCCTGTCTCAAGCAGTGGTACACGCCTGGCAAAGGTGTGAGCGAAATCTCGTTCTGGGGCGGCAGCGATATGGTCGAAATGCTGGTGGACTTTTATGAGGTGGACCACAATGCCAAATGGCTCGACGCGGCGCGCAACATCGTGGACTACCTCATCGACTACGGCCGCGACCAGTTGGGCTACTATCCTGGCTCCTACAACGACGCCGATGGCACTTGGAACCTCGACCGGCGCTACCTCTTCCCAAACGCTATTATAATGATGGGCCAGGCCTGCGCGGCGGCCGCCATCCTGCGCGTAGCGCAGGTAACTAGTACGCCACTGTCCACTACCAATTCTGCGGCTGCCAAAGCTGCCGACCTGTTTCCCAACCCAGTAGCGAAACGCTTGACCCTGCAAGCCAACCGCAAGCTGGCAACTGGTAAAATCACGGTAGTAAATGCCTTGGGCCAAACGGTGCTAGCGACCACCGAGCCAGCCGCGACGCTCGATGTTTCAGCCTTAGCGCCCGGTATTTATACCGTGACCTGGCTCGATGGCGAACAGCGCATTACGAAGCGCTTTGTGAAACAGGCCGAATAGCTGCTTAGGTACTCCCGCTTCTACTTGCGCTGTTGCCGCTCCGCACTGGCGGACCTAAGCGCATTGATGATACCCATAATTAACTCGCTCGATAAAATGCAGTTTACCCGCCCGCTCATTCGCTACCTGCTCACACTCCTTGCGTTGGGGATTTTCTCCTGCGCTAAGGTGGTGCCGCCGGCGGGAACCAGCCGAGCCGGCCATGCTTCTGGCGGGCCTGGGCAATATGTGAACCCGCTCATCGGCACAGCGGCCTTTACCGACCCCAAGCTGGTGGGCTATGTGACGCCGCCCGACTGGCACGGCGTGTGGGCCGGGCTGGCTTTTCCAGGCAGCGCCCTGCCTAATGCTATGGTGCAGTTGAGCCCCATCACGGAGTTCAATACCGGCTCGGGCTACCAATACGAAGACTCGGTTATTCAGGCCTTTGCCCACACCAACAAAGGCCACTGGAACCTGTGCCACTTGCCCGTGCTGCCAGTGGTGGGCGCGGCCAACGCTCGCGGCGGCTACAGCTCGCGGTTTTCGCACGCTACCGAAACCGCGGCGCCGGGCTACTACGGCGTGACGCTCAAGGACTATAACGTACGGGTCCGGTTGACGTCGACGCTGCGTGGCGGCCTGCACCAGTATTACTACCCCCAGCCGCAGGACCGAAGTATCGTGTTCAAACTAGGCCGGTCAAATGAGAATGTAAACGACTGGGCCATTGAAAAAGTAAGTGCCACGGCTGTGCAGGGCTTTCAGAAAACCGGCGACCAAACCGCTTACTTCTATGCTCAGCTTAATGCAGATATTCAGGACGTAACCATTCGGGGCAAGGGCACCAAGGAAGGCCTGGCCGTAGTGCGTCTGGTAGATGGGGGTAGCAAACCCGTGGAGTTGCGCCTTGGGCTCTCGTTTGTGAGTATGCAGAATGCCCAGCAGAACCTGGCTAAAGAGTTGGGCACCCGCTCGTTTGAAGAGGTACAGCGCGCGGCTGCGGCCACCTGGAACCAGCTGCTAACCCGCGTAGCCGTGAAGGGCGGGACGGCGCAGCAGCAAACCATGTTTTACACCTGCCTCTACCGCTCCTTTCTGTGGCCCGCTCTGCGCAGCGATACTAATGGCGAGTACAGCGATGTGAAAGGCAAAGTGTGTAAGGCCGATTTTCAATACTACACCCTACCCTCCCTTTGGGACACCTACCGCAACAAGGACGTGCTGATGAGTATGTTGGCGCCAGGCGTAACGACCGACATCATCAAGTCGATGCAGGATATCGGGCACAAGACTGGCTTCATCCCGACCTTCTTTCACGGCGACCACGCGGCATCGTTCGTGGCTGGAGCTTACCAGCGCGGCGTCACCAACTTCGATGTGCAGGACGTGTACCGCCTGCTGCTGCACAACGCCAACGCGGAGGGCGGCACGCGGCCCCACATTAAGGAGTACATCGACAAGGGCTACATCGCCACCACCGAAGTGGCAGCGCCGAATGTGGAAACGCCAGGTAGCGCCGGCGTATCGAAAACGCTGGAATACGCCTACGACGACTACGCCGTGGCTCAGCTCGCCCAGGCCCTACACGATACGGCGCAGTACCGAACGCTGATGGCCCGCTCGAAGAATTATCGCAACGTGTTCGACCCCAGTACCAAGTTTATGCGCGGCCGGCAAGCCAATGGCCAGTGGGTGAAGAACTTCAACCCGCAATATCCCTACTACGAGTACATGTACCGGGAAGCCAACGCCTGGCAGGTTTCCTTTTTCGCGCCCCACGACATGCCAGGGCTAGTAGCGCTCTACGGCGGTGCGCAGCCCTTCGAAGCCAAGCTGGACTCCCTCTTCACGGTGCCCTGGAACCCGGCCTACATCGCCCGCAACGTGTCGGGCTTCATTGGCCAGTACTGCCACGGCAACCAGCCCGACCACGAGACGCCGTTTTCTTACTACTTCGTGGGTAAGCCCGAAAAATCGCAGCGGCGGCTCGACGAAATCATGGCCAAATTCTACAATACCGGTGAGAAAGGCCTGGCCTTTTCAGGCATGGACGACGCGGGCGAGATGTCAGCGTGGTACGTCTTTAGCGCCGCCGGCCTCTACCCCCTCTCGGCGGCCGATGCGCGCTACATCGTCACAATGCCCGTTTTCGACGAGGTGCGCTGGACCATGCCCAGCGGCAAGGTACTGACGGTGAAGAAGTCGGGGCCGAGCCGCAGCCTGAGTACCATCCGGGTGAATGGCGCTACCAATCCCGGGTATTTCGTGCCCCACCAGCTCTTCAACACCGGCGGCCAGCTTGAGGTCGTGGCGCAGTGAGCGGCCCGGCTGCTCACTAGCACAGCATAAAAAACTCATTTTTCTTTCCCCCACCCAACCGTTTCAGTCATGAACAACCGCTTACTCTTTTCCAGGCGTTTTGGGTACCCGCTGCGGGTACTAGCGCTTCAATCTGCCGTGGCCCTGCCGCTAACTGCTCTGGCCACCAGCCACCTAAGCGTAGCGCCTAGTGTAGTGTCGCTAAGCCAAACGCAGCCCGGTACCAGCACGGCCAACGTACCCGTGTCCGGCCGCGTGACGCAGGGCAAGGGCCAAGGACTACCGGGGGTAACGGTGGTGGTAAAGGGCACCACGCAGGGCACCACCACGGACGGTGACGGTAATTTCTCGCTAAGCGTGCCGGAGGGCAGCATCCTGCAATTCAGCTTTGTTGGCTTCAGCCCGCATGAAGTAACAGTGCGCGAGGCAACGACTACCCTAGCGATTACGCTGCAGGAAAACAGCCAGTCGCTCGACAACGTGGTAGTGGTGGGCTACGGTACGCTCGATAAAAAAGAGGTGACCAGCGCCATTACCCACATCGACAGTCGCGATCTGCTCACGGTGGGCGCTATCAACCCAGTTACGGCGTTGCAGGGCAAGGTGGCAGGCCTGGTTATCGCTAACGGCTCGGCCGCCGACCCCAACTCGCAGCCCAGCATTCAGCTGCGGGGCGTATCGTCGCGCAGCGCCGGCCTCGGGCCGCTCATCGTCATCAACGGCGTGCCAGGCGGCAACCTGGAAAACATCAACCAAAACGACATCGAGTCGATTGACGTGCTGAAGGGCGGTGCCGCTTCCGCTATTTACGGCACGCGCGGTAGCAACGGTGTGATTGTGGTGACCACCAAGAAGGGCACCAGGGACAACCAGCTGGAGTACAACGCTTACACTACGTTCGACTACGCCACAATGCAGCCCAAGGTGCTCTCCGCCGAAGACTTTTTGGCTCAGAAGCGCGGCACGGATTTCGGCGCACGGACGAACTGGCTGAAGGAAATTTCGCGCCCCTACGCCTTTGCACAGAAGCACTCGCTTACCGCTTCAGGGGGCTCGGAAAACAGTAACTACCGCGCCACCTTCGACTACCGTGATGCCAAGGGCATCGACATCCGCTCGGGCCGCCAGGAGTACGGCGCGCGCATCTCCTTGAACCATACCGCGCCCAGCAAGCTCTACTCCATCGGCCTAAATTTCGCGCCGCGCTACATCAATGCCCGCAACGCTGACTACGCCAGCTTCGAGCAGGCACTCACGCTCAACCCCACAATTCCTGTTCAAAGCCTCACGAATCCAAATCTCTACTACGATATCAGATCCGGCTTCGATGGCCCGTTCAACCCAGTAGAACGGCTGCGGACCGAACTGAATGGCACTGAGGGTAAAATCCTGAACTTCGACGCCAATGTCAAGCTCAATATTCTGCCTTCGCTAACCACGCAGGTGACCTACGGGCAGTTTACGAGCGACTATTTCGACTACGCTTTCCGGCCTTCCACCTCCACGTTTGCCGCCAAAAACGAAGGGAGTATGAACTCAGCTAGCCGCAACTACAACCGCAGCGACCAGCGCAGCTTGGAGTGGATTGGCAACTACGTGCTCACCCTAAAAAATCACTCCTTGCAGGTGTTGGGGGGCTATTCGTATCAGTATTTTGTGTCGGAGGGCAACGGCATTTACAACCGAAATTTTCCATCCGATGCCTTTACGTATAATAACATCGGCACCGGGCTCTACGGCCAGGTGGCGGGGCGCACCGATGGCAGCAGCTACAAAAACGACTCGCGACTGATTGCCTTTTTTGGGCGCGTCAACTACTCCTTCAAAGACCGCTACCTGCTATCGGCCAGCTTGCGGCACGAAGGCTCCTCAAAGTTTGGTACTGATAATAGATGGGGTGATTTCCCGGCCGTGTCGGTGGGCTGGCGCATCAGCCAAGAAAGCTTCCTAGCCAACCAAAGGTGGATAAATGACCTGAAGCTGCGAGCCGACTATGGCGTGACCGGTAACCAGGATTTTGGCAATTACCTGTCGCAGAATCTTTACGGGGGCTTCGGCTACTACCTGCTCGGGGGCACGTACTACCAGGTGTATGGCCCAACCCAAAACCTCAACAGGGACCTGCGCTGGGAGCAAGCTCAGAGCTTCAACGTGGGGGTGGATTTTGCCCTATTTAACAATAAGCTGACGGGTAGCGTCAACTATTACACCCGCCGCAACAAAGACCTGCTCGGCAGTTACGCAGTGCCTATTCCGCCCAATACGCAGGGCAGCACGTTTGCCAACGTCGGCAGCCTAGACAACTCGGGCTTGGAGGTGCAGCTGAGTGCGCCCATAATTAGCAAGCCTGATTTCCAGTACTCCATCTCTTTTGCCGGCGCTACTAATGGCAACAAGTTCGTTTCGTTCTCCAACGATACTTACCAAGGCCAGACGTTCATCGACGTGGTAGGCCTACCCTCGCCGGGCTCGCCGGGCAATGCGCAGCGCTTACAGGAGGGCCAGCGTATTGGCACGTTCTACATGCTGAAGTCGGCTGGTGTCGACGACCAGGGTCGCTTACTGGTGTATGCCAAGGACGGCAGCACCATCCTAGGCAACCGCGCCACCCTGGCCGACCGGCAGGTGGTAGGCAATGGCCTGCCCAAGTACACGCTTAGCTTAGGCAACACGTTTACATACAAGAAATTTGACGCGTCCATCTTTATTCGGAGTGTGCTGGGGTTCGATGCGTTTAATACCCGTGCTTTCTACCTAGGCACGCCGGCCACGCAGTCTGAGGCCAACGTGCTGACTTCGGCCTACGGCGACAGCAAGTACGCTAAGCTCACTAGCACTGCGACCTCTAACGTGCTTTCGGATTACTTTCTGGAGAAGGGCGACTTCGTGAAGCTTGACAACGTGAGCCTAGGCTACACTTTCCAGTTTACCTCGAAGTACGCTCGCTCGTTGCGCCTGTATGCCGCCGCTAAGAATGTGCTAACGGTGACGAGCTACACCGGCGGCGACCCCGACATCCTGCCCATCAACGGGCTATATCCGGGCATCAACAGCAACCGCCAGTACTACCCCTCTAGCACGCAGGTACTTTTTGGCCTTCAGCTGGGCCTGTAATCCTTTCCCACCCACGCAGTCATGACTTATTTTAAAACATACGCCCGCCTTTCGGCGGCCCTGGTGCTAGCCGGGTTTAGCAGCTGCACCAACCTGGACGAAACGCTCTACGACCGCATCACGCCCGATAATTTTCTGCGCACCAAGGACGACGTATACCGCGACTTTCTGCGCACTTTCGAGCACGGCTACAACACGGTGCAGGGCTCGCCCTTTCAGCTTCAGGAATTGCCTGCTGACCAGCTCATGACGCCCAACCGCGAGGGCGACTGGTTCGACGGCGGGCAGTACGCCCGGGCCCACTACCACACTTGGACTGTGCAGGAGGGCTACGTCAATGACACGTGGAACCTAATGTACCAGGGTATCACGCTGGATACTAACTCGCTCGAAGACATTCAAGCGCTGGACCCAGCCCGGTTCAACATGACCGTGGCCGAGCAAAACCAGCTCATTGGCGAGCTGCGCGTGATGCGCGCCTGGTACTACCTGCGCTTACTCGACCTCTTTCGCAATATTCAGATTGTGACCAAGGTAAAAGGCGAGGTAAAAGGCCCCGCGCAGTCGACGCCTCAAGAAGCATTTGCCTTTATCGAAAAGGAACTGAAAGAGGCGCTCCCAACGCTGCTCAGCAAGGGTGACCAGGGCACGGCGCAGTTTCAGGGGCGCTGGACCAAAGCAGGCGCGGCTATGCTGCTGGCTCGCCTCTACCTGAACGCCAACGTCTACATCGGGCAGGACCACTACGCCGACTGCGCCACGCTGTGCCAGGATATCGTCAGCGGTAAGTATGGCCCCTACGGTATCGAAAATCGCTGGGACGCGCCCTTCGACTGGAACAACGACCAGTCGTCGGAAACCATTTTTGCTTTCCCCGGCTCGTTTGGCCGCTCGCATTGGCAGTACGAAGGCGGTATGTACTTCTGGATGCTGCCACCCAACGTGCCCGTCAACTACTTAGGATTCACTGATTTTGGCGGCGGCAACTCGCGCTACGCGCTTCAGCCGGGCCGCGACGTTGACAATAAGGAATACTCGTTTGTGCAGGGTAAGCCGTTCGTTAAGTTTCAGAAGTACGCCGATGACGTGCGCCTGAAGACCTACAAAAACTTGGGCAACAGCACCCGCGAAGGCATGTTCTTGCAGGGCTACCTGATTGCTACCAACGGCCGGGACACGATAAAAAGCACCCGCGGCTACAACCTATACCTGCGCGACCAGGTGGGCTTATTTAAGTACACCAAGCCCAACCAGGTGCTGGCCAACAAGACGTCGGACATGAACAACGCCGACTCGAACTCGGGTATTCACATGATAAAATACCCGTTCTACCCCTCTTCCGATCCCAATAAAATTGAGGCGGACTACGCCGAAATCCGCTTGGCCGAAGCGTACTACATGCTGGCCGAGTGCAAGTTTCGGGCGGGTGACCGTGCCACCGCCGCGCAACTGCTAAACACGGTGCGGCGCCGCAACTACCCCACGGGCTCGGCCAGCCTCTACCCCGCCAGCGGATCCACGCTCACCGAGCAAGAGCTGCTTGACGAGTGGGGCCGTGAATTTATCGCGGAAGGCCGCCGCCGCATCGACGTTATTCGCTTTGGCCAGTTCAACAGCGGCACCTGGTGGGATAAAGTGGCTGACGCCGACGACCACACCAAAATCTTTCCTATCCCGCTGAACGCGCTGAATACCTCCCCACAGCTTAAACAAAACCCCGGCTACTAATCGGGGCAGCTATCAGCTCACTCTTCAGCCATTGGTTAGCGCGCAAAGCCAGGTCTGGTTTTGCGCGCTAACCAATGGCTGAAGCCTGGCGTGCAAGCACGACGGGGTCAACCAACCATAAAGCACACTGTATGCAACGAATACTCGGCTTCACCTTTTGGTTTCTGTTTATCACGGTTCGTTTGGTAGCAGCGCCCATCACCTTGGTATCGCCCGATAAGCGCCTTACTGTTTCCATCGACCTAAAAGGAAAAATAAGCTACTCGGTTTCGTTGAACGGCACTGCGCTACTACGCGATTCTTACCTGCAGCTCAACCTGGCCAACCAACACCTGGGCGAGCGCCCGCAGCTGCTTAAGAAGTCGTTGGCAGCGGTGAACACTACTTCGCAACCGGTGGTAGCCTTCACTGCCAGTACCGTTCACAACACGTACAACGTGTTGAAGCTGACTTTCAAAAACGATTTCGGCGTAGAATTTCGGGCATACAACGAGGGGGTAGCGTACCGATTCATAACCACTAAAAAGGACTCGCTGGAGGTTAATAGCGAGGACGTGCACCTGCATTTTGCGGACCCGGTCGAAACTTCTTACCTGGAAACGAGCAGCTTCAAGACCGCCTACGAAATCCTGTACCAACGCCAGCCGCTGCAGGCGGTGAACCGGGAGAAAATGAGCGTACTGCCGATGCTCTTTGCCACGCCAAAGTATAAGGTGCTGTTCTCGGAAGCCGACCTCTACGACTATCCCGGCTTGTTTGTAAAAGCCCTTGATGGGCAAACAGTTACTGCCACGTTTCCGAAAGCACCGGTGCAGTTCGGCCCCGATGGCGACCGGAGCCGGAAGATTGTGGCCGAAGCGCCTTACTTGGCTAAAACGGCCGGCACGCGCTCTTTTCCGTGGCGCTTTCTGGTGATCACGGAGCATGATACGCAGCTGGCGGCCAATCACATGGCTTACAACCTCAGCACGCCCAACCGCTTGCCGGACACCCGCTGGATTAAGCCCGGCCAGGTGACGTGGGAGTGGTGGCACAATGCCTACGTGTACGGGGTCGATTTCAAGTCGGGCTACAATCAGCAGACCTACAAGTACTACATTGATTTTGCGGCCAAGTTTGGCATCCCATACATCCTCATGGATGAGGGCTGGGCTAAGACGACACTCAACCCATTTGAGTCTAACCCAACTATCAACCTGCAGGAGCTCATTGCCTATGGCAAGAGCAAGAATGTTAAGATTCTGCTGTGGTTTACTTGGTTGGCCGTGGAGAATAATCCTACCGTGTTTGAAACCCTGGAAAAGTGGGGCATTGCGGGCATGAAGATCGACTTCATGGACCGCAGCGACCAGTGGATGGTCAACTACTACGCACGCGTGGCGCAGGCCGCCGCCAAGCACCATTTGCTGGTTGATTTTCATGGCGCCTTCAAGCCCGCTGGCTTAGAAGTGGCTTACCCCAATGTGCTGTCCTACGAGGGGGTAGTAGGCATGGAGCAGAACATTGGCGGTGGCAAGGCTACGCCTAAAAACAACTTGTTTTTGCCGTTTTTGCGCAACGCAGTAGGGCCTATGGATTACACCCCCGGGGCTATGCTATCGGCCCACCCCAAGGACTACCGACCTGATTGGGTGAATACAATGAGTATTGGCACCCGCGCCCACCAGTTGGCCATGTACATCGTGTTCAGCAGCGGCTTGCAGATGCTGGCGGATAACCCCTTCAACTACCTACGCGAGCCCGAAACCACATCCTTCATCACGTCGGTGCCCGTAACCTGGGACGAGACGCGCGTGCTGGAGGCAGCCGTGGGCGACTACATCGTCACGGCCAAGCGCAAAGGCACTACCTGGTTTGTGGGCGGCATGAGCGCGGAGAAGGCCCACGAGGTGGTGCTGCATACTGATTTTCTGGACAAAGGAGCACGCTACCAGCTCACGCTACTAAAGGATGGAGTAAATGCCGAGGTGCAGGCCATGGACTTTAAGCGCCTCGTGCAACCCATTCGGCCAGGCGAAACCATTACCCTAACAATGGTACCAGACGGAGGCTTCGCGGCCCGCCTAGAGCTTGTGCCCTAGCGAGCCGCCCAGCAGCGGCAACCAGCCCGGTCGTTCTTAGACTGGCCGGCATTTAGGCCACCGCAGGGGGGTAGGGCACGCTTGTAGCGCGCACCTTCCGGTTGCTTGCCACTGCTAGCTAAAAAAACCGGTTTTTTTTAGCTAGCAGTGGCAATGGTGGCCAGTATATATTTAGACGCGAATAGCCTGCTACACCGTCCAATCCCACCCGAAACGCATGAATATTTTCTTAAGTAGCCTCTTGGCCCTGGCCAGTTTAAGCCAACCAATTCTTACTGCTAAGCAGCCGACCAAAGCCAAGCCGCAAGCCCTATTTGATGGCAAAACCACAAAGGGCTGGCACACTTACCTCAAGCCCACGGCCGAGCCCGCCTGGGAGGTAGTAGATGGCACGTTGCAGCTCAATACGCAGGCGCCCGGGCAGGGCGACCTAGTGACGGATGGCGAATACGAGAACTACGAGCTGAATCTGGAGTGGAAGATTGCGCCCGGTGGCAACAGCGGCATCATCTTCGGGGTGCACGAAGACCCGGCCTTTCACGCCACCTACGAAACAGGCATCGAAATGCAGGTGCTCGACAACAAAGACGCCGAGGACAACAAGAAAGCCACCCACTTGGCCGGCTCGCTCTACGACATGCAGACTCCGGCCAAGGACGTAGCCAAACCCGCCGGCGAGTGGAACTTGGTGAAGCTGCGCAAGCAAAACGGCCACCTCACCTTCTGGCTGAATAAGGCCAAGATAGTGGACGTGCAGATGGGTAGCCCCGAGTGGAAAGCTTTACTAGACAACAGCAAATTCAAAACCTGGAAAAACTTTGGTGCCTACCCTAAAGGCCACATTGCCCTGCAAGACCACGGCCACCAGGTAGCTTTCCGCGCCATCACCATCCAGCAGCTTTAAGACTTAACGCAGACATGGACGCATTTCAAATCAAGAAATCAACGACAGTATACGACGCCATTGTGGTGGGTTCGGGGGCAGGCGGGGGCATGGCGGGCTACGTGCTGGCGCACGCCGGCCTGAAGGTGCTGATGCTGGAAGCAGGGCCGTTTTTTGACCCGCGCACGGATGCGCAGCAGCTGAAATTTTCGTACGAGTCGCCGCGCCGGGGCGCTTCAACTACCCGGCCCTTTGGCGACTTCGACGCCGCATATGGCGGCTGGGAGCTCGACGGTGAGCCCTATACCACCAAAGACAAGACCGAGTTTAACTGGTTTCGGGCGCGCATGCTGGGCGGCCGCACCAACCACTGGGGGCGCATTTCGCTGCGCATGGGCCCGAACGATTTTAAAAGCCACCACCTTGATGGCCTGACCGACGACTGGCCCATCACCTACAATGAGGTGAAGCCCTTCTACGACAAGGTAGACCGCTTGATTGGGGTGTACGGCACGGTAGAAGGCTTGGAAAATGAGCCCGACGGCATCTTCCTAACGCCCCCCAAGCCGCGGCTCAACGAACTGTTCATCAAGCAAGGGGCGGCCAAAGCCGGCGTGACGGTGCTGCCTGGCCGCGGCTCGGTGCTCACGGAAGCCTTGCCAGGCAACAACGACCGGGGCGTGTGCTTTTTTTGTGGGCAGTGTGGGCGCAGCTGCAAGGTCTACGCCGATTTTTCGGCTTCGTCTTGCCTGGTGATTCCGGCCCTGAAAACCGGCAACCTGAAAGTCATTCCTAACGCCATGGTGCGCGAGGTGCTGACCGGCGCCAACGGCTTGGCCACCGGTGTGTCGTACGTGGACAAAACTGACTTGCAGGAGTATGAGGTGAAGGCCAAAATCGTGATTCTGGGGGCCAGCGCCGGCGAGTCGGCGCGACTGCTACTCAACTCAAAATCCACAAGCCACCCCAACGGCTTGGCCAACAGTAGCGGGGTAGTGGGCAAGTACCTGCATGACTCAACGGGGGCTAGCCTGAGTGGCTTCCTACCCCAGCTCATGGACCGCAAGCGCTACAACGAGGATGGCGTGGGCAGCGTGCATATCTACAGCCCGTGGTGGTTAGACAACAAGAAGCTGGATTTCCCGCGCGGCTACCACATCGAGTATGGCGGCGGCATGCACATGCCAGCTTACGGCTTTGGGAGTGGCATTCAGAACCTGAACGGCCTGGTGCCCGGCCGCGATGGCAAGCCCCAAGAAGCGGGCGGCTTTGGCGCTTCATTAAAGGATGACTACCGCCGCTTCTACGGCACGCAGGTGGGTATGGCCGGCCGGGGCACCGCCATTGCGCGCGAAGACAACTACTGCGAAATCGACCCCAACGTGGTCGATAAGTACGGCATTCCGGTGCTGCGCTTCCACTACAAGTGGACCGATGCTGAAATCAAGCAAGCCAAGCACATGCAGGAAACCTTCCAGGCCATTATGCACGGCATGGGCGGTATTATCACTTCCAAAATACCCGGTGCGGACACTAATTATGGCCTGGAGGCGCCGGGCCGCATCATCCACGAGGTAGGCACGGTGCGCATGGGCGACGACCCCAAGAAGTCGGCGCTCAACAAGTGGTGCCAGGCCCACGATTGCCGCAACCTGTTTGTGGTCGATGCGTCGCCATTTGTGCAGCAAGGCGATAAGAATGCCACCTGGACGATTTTGGCGCTCTCGATGCGCACCAGCGAGTACATCCTGGACCAGCGCAAGCGCCTGATTCTTTCGTAGTTCACTGCTATCTCTAATGAAAAGACGCGAATCTTTAAAAGCCATCGGCTTGGCTGGCCTTGCCAGCGGGCTACTGCTCGATAGCTGCCGCCCCGATACGGCCAAGGCCCCTACCCCCCCCGCGGCTGGCGAAACGCCCGCCGACGAAGCTGGCCGGCAGCCCTACGAACTAGCGCGCGACAAGAAGCTGCACGCCGATACGTTCTTCACCCCGCACGAGATGGCCACCATCACCACGCTGGCGGACATCATCATTCCCAAAGACGAGAAGTCGGGCAGCGCCTCCGACGCGAAGGTACCCGAGTTTATCGAGTTCATTGTTAAGGATATGCCCGAGCACCAACTGCCCCTGCGCGGTGGTCTCCGCTGGCTCGACTTGCAAAGTGCCACGCGCTTTGGCCAGCCATTCGTGGCCTGCACTGGCCCGCAGCAGTTGGAGCTGGTAAACAAAATTGCCTATCCGAAGCGTGCTACCCCCGATATGCAGGCGGGCGTGGCGTTCTTCAACCGAATGCGCGACCTGACGGCTACCGGCTTCTTTAGCAGCAAGATGGGCATGGCCGATATTGGCTACGTTGGTAACGCTCCCAACCGCTGGACCGGCGTGCCGCCCGAGGTACTGAAGCAGTACGGCATGGAGCAGGC
>CAZZDR010000072.1:0-14067 GCA_964652535.1 uncultured Hymenobacter sp.
GGCTTCCTTGTTGCCACCCGAGAGCGGATACCACGGAATGAAAGCCATGTTTTGCTCGCGGGTGTAGTCGAGCACCGCTTCCCACTTGCGGTTATCAACCGAGTACATGTTCTGCACCGATACCACCGGGAAAAATTCCTGCGCCTTCTTAATCTGGTCTACGTCGACTTCCGACAAGCCGATGTGCTTCACCAGCCCATCCTGCTGGGCCTTTTTCAGGAAGTTAAAGGTGTCTTCCACCGGCACGTTCGGGTCGATGCGGTGCAGCTGGTACAAGTCAATCTGCTCGACTTTGAGGCGCTTGAGGCTACCGTGCAGTGCCTCTTCGAGGTGCTTGGGGCTAGCATCGATGGGCCACTGGTTGGGGCCGGTACGCAGCAGGCCGCCTTTGGTGGCAACCACAAGGCCCTTTTGGTACGGCTGCAGCGCCTCAGCAATGAGCTCTTCCGACACGTTGGGGCCGTAGCTGTCGGCGGTGTCGATGAAATTGACGCCTAGCTCCAAGGCGCGCTGCAGCACCCGAATAGCTTCGGCGTGGTCTTGGGGCGGGCCCCAAATGCCATCGCCGGTGATGCGCATGGCGCCGTAGCCGAGGCGATTCACAGTAAGGTCGCCGCCGATGGTGAACGTGGCGGGGTAAGTGACGGAGGTAGTTGCCATAATGTGGAAAAGGAAGTGAGGATGAGCACCGTAGAGGGGGGTAGGTCCCGCCAACGGCGTTTAGACAAGACAAGCTAGCACAGGCAATTGTTTGGCGCTACTGCCGCGTCAGTAAGGAGCCCCCACCCAAAAAAAGCCTCCGTAGCCCGTGCTACGGAGGCTTTCCTATCCATTCGAAACTAGCCTTACCCCAGCACGGTAGCCCACACGGTGTCGCTCACCTTAGCGCTCAATTCGCGCACGGCCGCTGCGATGCCAGCGGCATCGAAGCCACACTCCTTGTAAAGCTGCTCTTGCGAGCCGTGCTCCACCACGCGGTCGGGAATGCCGAGGCGGCGTAGCGGCAAGTGCAGACCCTGGTCGGTAAGAAACTCCAGTACCGCCGAGCCGAAGCCGCCGGGTAGGCAACCATCCTCCACCGTGACGATGGCGCGGTAGCGCCGAGCTACATCGCGCAGCATTTCTTCGTCCAGAGGCTTGCAGAAGCGCAGGTCGTAGTGGCCCACGTCGAGGCCCTCGGCGGCGAGGGTGGCGGTGGCTTGCACAGCCTGGTTGCCGATGTGGCCGATGGTGAGAATGGCCACGCCGCCTTCCTCACCCTGGCGCACCACGCGGCCCGTGCCGATGGCCACGCGCTGCAGCGGCGTGCGCCACTCGGGCATCACACCCTCGCCGCGGGGGTAGCGAATGCTGAACGGACCCGCGTTTTCAGGCAGCTGCGCGGTGTACATGAGGTTGCGCAGCTCCTGCTCATTCATCGGGGCACTCACCACCATGTTGGGAATGCAGCGCATGAAGGCCAAATCGTAGCAGCCGTGGTGGGTAGGGCCGTCGGCCCCGGCAAAGCCAGCGCGGTCGAGGCAAAACACCACGTGCAGGTTTTGCAGAGCTACGTCGTGCACTACCTGGTCGTAGCCGCGCTGCATAAACGACGAGTAGATGTTGCAGAACGGCACTAACCCCTGCGTGGCCAGGCCCGCCGAAAACGTAACGGCATGCTGCTCGGCAATGCCCACGTCGAAGGCGCGCTCGGGCATGGCCGCCATCATAATATTCAAGGACGAGCCGCTGGGCATGGCCGGCGTCACGCCCATCACCTTGTCGTTGGCTTGCGCCAACTCCAGCAGCGTGTGGCCGAATACGTCCTGGTATTTGGGTGGCTGGGGGGTGGTAGGGATTTTGGTAAAAATCTCACCCGTGATTTTATCAAACAAACCCGGCGCGTGCCACAGCGTCTGGTCTTTCTCAGCCAGCGCGTAGCCCTTGCCCTTCACGGTCACGCAGTGCAGCAGCTTAGGGCCCGGTATGGCCTTCAAATCATTGAGGACAGCTACCAGGTGCTGCACGTCGTGGCCATCGACGGGGCCAAAGTACCGGAAATTCAGCGCCTCAAATAAGTTGCTCTGCTTAAGGAGGGTAGCCTTCATGGCGGCCTCCACTTTGCGGGCAATCTGCTGCGGATTGGGGCCAAACTTCGAGAGCTTGCCCAGCACGTTCCACAGCTCATCGCGCACTTTGTTGTAGGTACGCGACGTGGTGATATCGGTGAGATACTCCTTGAGCGCGCCCACGTTGGGGTCGATGCTCATGCAGTTGTCGTTGAGCACGACAATCATGTTGTTGCGAATATCGCCGGCGTGGTTGAGCGCCTCGAAGCTCATGCCGGCCGTCATGGCGCCATCACCGATTACGGCAATGTGCTGGCGGTCAAACTCTTTCTTGTAGTCAGAAGCCACCGCCATGCCCAGCGCCGCCCCGATGCTGGTGCTGCTGTGGCCCACGCCAAAGGCATCGTAGGGGCTCTCCGACATCTTCGGGAAGCCCGACATGCCGCCGTAGCGGCGGTTGGTAGGAAAGCGGTCGCGCCGGCCGGTCAGGATTTTGTGGCCGTAGGCCTGGTGGCCCACATCCCACACCAGCTGGTCGTAGGGCGTGTTGAAGACGTAGTGCAGCGCCACCGATAGCTCTACTACTCCCAGCGAGGCGCCGAAGTGCCCTCCGTAGATGCTCACCGTGTCGATAATGAACTCGCGCAGCTCGGTGCTGACTTGCACTAACTGCTCGGGGGCGAGTTTTTTAAGGTCATCGGGCGAGGATATCGCCGCCAGGAGCGGGCCAGGTTCAATAATCATCGGGGCAGCGGAATGGGAGCGCGGCTAAGCAACCGCAGAGCGGGCTAAAAAGATTGACCGGCTAGTCCCAAAGGTACGACAGGGCGGGCGGGGCGGTTGTGGCTGCCACTCAACTTGTAGCTGAATCGTAATCGACCTTTGCAAGGGCTTGGTCGGCATAATTGCAGTTTCGGCCGACGAATTCCTCCTACTAGCCCGGAGTAGCTGCAACCCTTGCCAGCTATTTGCGCACTTTGGCCGTTATGATTTCTATGAACAAAACTACGCTACCTCTGGTAGGACTTCTGGCCACCACTTTTTGGGCCAGCCCGCGGCTTAGCTATGGCCAGGCGGGCGGCCGCCCCGCAGCAGCGCCAGCCGCGGCACCTGCTCGCGCGGCGGGCCGCATCAGCGGCACCATCACCGAGGCAGCTACTGGCAAGCCAGTGTCGTACGCTACGGTCAACGTCATCAACCCCAGTACCAATAGCCCCGTGAACGGCGGCGTGGCCGGCGACGATGGCAAGTTTGTACTACCCGGCATTCCGGCGGGTACCTACCGGGTCGAGGTCAGCTTTATTGGCTATACCACGCAGACGCGCAGTGTCACGGTGCCTGACGGCGGCGGCAACGTGGCCCTGGGCACCATTGCACTGGCTGCCACCGCCCAGAAGCTGAGCGAGGTAGTTGTGACGGGCAAAAAGCCACTCATCGAGGAGCGCGTAGACCGCACCATCTACAACGCCGATGTGGATAAGACCACGGCCGGCGGCGATGCCACCGACGTGCTCAAGCGTGTACCGCTGCTGAGCGTGGACCTAGATGGCAACGTGAGTTTGCGCGGTAGCAGCAACATCCGGGTACTGATTAATAACAAGCCCTCGACCATTGCGGCCAGCAGCGTGGCCGATGCGCTGAAGCAGATTCCGGCCGACCAAATTCAGACGGTGGAAGTAATTACTTCGCCTTCGGCCAAGTACGATGCCGAGGGTTCGGGTGGTATTATCAACATCGTTACCAAGCAAAACAACCTGAAGGGCGGCTCGCTAAGCCTGAACACTGGTGTAGGTTTGCGCGCCACCAATTTGGGCCTGAACGGTAACTACAGCAACGGCAAGTTTGGGGTGAGCCTCGGCGGCTTTGGCCGAGCTAGCTACAACCAGCCGGGCAGCTTCGAGAACTCGCAGAGCAGCATCGGCCTCACTACGGGTACCCGCACCAACGTGGTGCAGAGCGCCGACACGCGCCGCAACGACGCGTTTGGGCGCTACACGCTGGGCCTCACCTACGATTTTGACAAGCAAAACTCGCTTGCCGGCTCAATAGCCTACGGCATCCGCAACGGCGATAACTACCAGGATAACCTGCTGAGCCGCATCGCCACCGGCACGGCGCCCCTGGCGGTAAACTCCATCCGCGACGTGACTTCGACCAACAACTCGAACACCATCGACGCCAGCCTCAACTACACGCACCTCTTTGAAGTGAAGCAGCGTGAGCTGAGCGTGCTTACCTTATTTAGCCGCAACAACCAGACGAACAATTTTACGAACAGCGTTTTTGACCCTACCGGTTCTACCGACCGCGACACCCGCCGCTATGTGGGCCAGCTGGGCAACAACAACGACAGCTACAACGAGGAATATACTGGCCAGCTCGACTACCAGACGCCGACCGTGAAGGACCAGCTACTAGAGCTGGGCGTGAAAGACATTGTGCGCCGCGTGAACAGCGACTATAGCTACTTCTACGACGCGAGCCAGCAGCCGGCAGCTGGCTCGCCCAACCTCAACAACTCGTTTCGCTATCGCCAGAACGTAACCGCTGGCTATGCCACTTACACCATTGGGCTGCCCAAGGGCTTCACGATTAAGCCGGGTGTGCGCTTCGAGTACACCACCATTTCGGCCGACTTTACTAATGGCCAGGGGGTACTCACCGACACCAATATTCCGAACTACGGCGTGCTGGTGCCCAGCATTAACTTTTCACGCAAGCTCGAAAACGGCAACGTAGTGAAGTTTTCGTACAACCGCCGCATTCAGCGCCCGTCGCTGCAGTTCCTGAACCCCAACGTGCAGGCTAGCAACCCGTTGAACGCCTCGCGAGGCAACGCCGAGCTAGGCCCCGAGTACACCAATAACTACGAGGTGGGCTACAGCACCACCGTGAAGCAGAAGGTGAACGTGAACGTGACGGCCTTCGTGCGCAACACCACCGACGCTATTCAGACGGTGCGCACGCAGCTACCCGATGAGCTTAACCCCAACCGGATTCCGGGCGCGCTGCTGACTAGTTACCTCAACTCGGGCACCGAAGATGCTTACGGTGGCAGCCTTTTCGCGGGCGCCAACACCGGCAAGCTCTCGCTCAATGGCAGCGTAGATGCCTTTTATGCCGTGCTAAAAAACAATGACGCCGTGGCTGCCTACAACTCCAAAAACACCGGCGTGGTGGTAAACGGACGCGTCTTCGGCTCGTACGACTTGGGCAAAAGCTACTCGCTGCAAGCCTTTGCCTTCTACCGCGGCCAGCAGGTGCAGCTGCAAGGCAACCAGAGCGGCTTCGGCATTTACAGCCTGAGCTTGCAAAAGAGCTTTGCTGAGAAGCGCGGCAGCATCGGCTTTGGCGCCGAGAACTTCTTCACCGGCTCCATCCGTATTCGCACCAACGTGGCTACCCCCTACGTGGACAACTACCAGTATACCGATAGCCGAGGCTCCTCGCCTGTGCTGGTTACCGTACCCATTAACGGCTCGGTGCTGCAGCAAAACAGCACTAACTTGGTGCAGAACCTGAACTTCAAGATTAACTTCAGCTACCGCATCGGCAAACTGACCGTGGACCAGCGCCCGCGCAACCGCAAAGGCGTGAACAACGACGACCTGAAAGAAGGCGGTGACGGTGGCATCGGTGGTGGTGGTGGCGGTGAAATTGGCGGTGGTGCCGGTGGCGTGGGCGGTGGCGGGGCTCGCCCTGCTGGCGCAGGCGGCCAGCGCCCTGGCGGCGCTCCTGGCGCAGGCCAGCGCCCCGTCGGTACACAACCAGTAGGCACCGACTCGACGCGACGCGCCATTCCGGCCGATTCGCTCCAGATGATGCGCAACCAAGCGGCCCCGAGCGGCACTACGCCGGCTAGCCCCGGTGTGGCCGCTCCCGGCCAGCAGCCGGCCGATAGCTCGGCTACCAAGCCTACTACTTCGCCGGCAATAAAGCCCGGCAGCACGAACTCGCCGGTGGGCCCACCATCGCCGGGCACTACCTCGCCGAGTGGCATCACGCCGGCGGGTAGCCCCGGCGGCCGGCCCTAGCAGGCCAAGTTGGCGCACTAGGCGTTATTTTTGAAAAGGTCCGGCCGCACGCGTTGCGGCCGGACCTTTTTGCTGGGCTACCCTAACAGGGCAGTGCTGGCGGGTGGCCGTATTTTTGCCGCACCTTTGCTGCTCATATGGCCTTCACTTCCCCTACCCCCCCACCGGCCCCAAACAGCCCCGATGCCAACTTGCTGCAGCAGCTGCGGCCATCGCGCATTGTGCTGCCGGCGCTGATTGGCTTGAGCGTGGTAGGCTTTCTGTTTTGGCGCTCGTACAAGCCCGGCGACCTGGCCCCCTTGCTCGATGCCAAGTGGGAGTGGCTGGTAATCACGCTACTCGTGCTGTGGGCGCGCGACCTGGGCTACATCTACCGCATCCGCTACATTGCCGAGCGGGCGCTGAGCTGGCGGCAGGCATTTGGGGTGATTGTAGTGTGGGAGTTTGCCTCGTGCGTACTGCCCTCGGCGGCGGGCGGCACGGCGGCGGCCCCAGTTATCCTCACCCGCGAGGGCATTCCGCTGGGCAAGGCTATTGCTTACACCATTGTCACGGCTTTTCTCGACAATCTGTACTACGTGCTGATGGTGCCGCTGGTGGTGGCGCTAGCCGGAGAGGGCCTCTACCCCAAAGGCATGCAGTCGGCCTTTGTGCAAACGCTGCGGGTCATTTTTATTTTCAGCTACGTGGCTGTGTCGGCCTACTCAGCTCTGCTGTTTTACGCGTTGTTTATCAATCCGCGCTCGGTGCGGCGGTTGCTGGTGCGGCTAGCTTCGACGCGGTTGTTGCGGCGTTTTCGGCGCGTGGCCTACCGCCAGGGCCAGGAAATGGTGCAGGCTTCGGAGCACCTGCGCGGCGCGGGTGCAGCTTACTGGTGGCGCGCCTGCCTCAGCACCGTGTTTGTGTGGACGGCTCGCTACGCCGTCATTGGCTGCCTCATCGCGGCCTTCACCCCCATGACTACGAGCACGTTCCTGTTCATCTTTGCCCGCAACATCACCTACAAAGTGGTGCTGCTGCTGGCCATCACGCCGGGCGGCGCGGGCATCGCGGAAGGCGCGTTTCCTACGTTTTTCGGGCGCTTTATGGGCACGGCCGCCATGACGAGCTTCTTGGTGCTACTCTACCGCATCGTCACGTATTACTTCTATTTAGCGCTGGGGGTAGGCTACCTGCCGCGCTGGCTGGCCGGCCAGCCCCAGCCTACGGCCGCGCAGCCGGCGTAGCCAGTGCCCCGCCTGGCCGCTGGTAGCTATCCCAAAATTCTGCCCGGTAAGGTACCTCGGCGGGAGGGGTAGGCGAGCTGCCCTTAGCCGGCTTGGGGGCTACGGGGGCTGGCCCAGCATTGAGCAGCGGCTTAAAAAACCGTTCGCTCAACCCTTGGTAGTAGAAGGGCTGGCGGCTTTTGAGCACGCGGCCGGCGCTCAGGACTTGGGCCAGGCTGTGGTGGGCATAGTAGCGGTTGTTGTCACCCTTGCTGTATTCTACTACGTGTGTGGTACGGTTGGCCGTTAGCACTTGGCTGTATAACTGAGACACCAGGTTGGTTTTCAGCTGGTTTTTGCGCGCTACGCCGTTGTAATAGGCCGTATCCGCTTGCCACAGTGCCTCGTAGCGCAGCACGGCGTAGTCGCGCTGCCGCACCAGCACCTGGCCCTGGTACACGCCCGCCAGGTAGGAGCCCGTGCTGCGGTGGTCGGCCCGCTTGGCAGCAAAGCTTAGCACGTACAGCGTTTCGGTACCCTTTCGGCGCACGCTGTCTAGCTTCAGGGTAAACTTGCGCAGGTTGCGGGCTACAAACAAAGGCGAAATCCGTACGGGGTCACCCAAGCTACCCGCCGGGCCAGCTATGCTATTGCCGGCAGTAATAAGCTCTTTACCAGCAGTATTTACCAGCAAGTGGCGCTGCTCTACTTGCCGAATAGGGCCATCTTCGAGCATTAAAAAGCCCTTGGCAAAGTGTTGGTAGCCCGCTGGCACCCACACCCGGCTCACCGTTTCGGCCTCGTAGCGCAGGGTGTCAAAGTTACTACGGCGCTCGTGTTGATACACTTCCGTAGCGTAGTCTTGCTGCTCGTAGTTGAGCGGAATATTCTTGATAACGTTTTTGAGGATGACCTGCGGGTCGAGCGGGGCGCCAGCCACACGCACTTCCTCCAGCGCATAACTGGCTGGGGCCAACATCACCGTGAGTTCCTCGGTACCACGCGGCGACTGCACCGTCGCGGCCTTGTAGCCCAAGCTACTGACCAGCAGGGGTGTGGGCCCCGGCAACGCCAGCGCAAAGTGGCCCGTGGCGTCGGCCACGGTGCCTTTGCCCTGCCCAGCTACTTCAATGGAGGCGTAGGGCACCGGCGCACGCTGTTGGTCTAGCACTACCCCCCGCATCGGGCGCAGGCCCGACACATCGGCGGCCACCACCACTCGCCGCACGGTGGTACCGGTGCGGCTGGGCACTGGATTTAGCGAGCCAGGGGGGGGTAAGGCGGCCCGCGCGGCGGCACTGTCGGCGGGCACGGCGGCGGTGCTGTCGGCTACCAAGTGCGGCGGCTCCACGCTGCGCAAAAACAAAAAGCCATCAACCACCTCGCTCCACGGTCCGGCCAGCGGCTGGTAATCAAAGGCATACGTAGTGAGCTGGCGACCGGGCGCATCGTGCCGCAAACTCACAAAGGCGAAGGGAGAGTCCAACGCCAGCAGGCTGGCCTCCAAAGTCCCAGGAGCAGGCGTTGGCACGGGCACGCCGGTAGTGCCCGGCAGGCCGTGGGTACCGCCGCCCGCCAGCGTACCCAATAGGTAGACCTGGCCCGCTGGTAGGGCCGCTTTCACGGCCTGGCCCATGGGCCGATAGGCGCGCAGTTCCTCATTATTGAGCACGCCCACGCGGTTGGCAAAGTGGGGAAGCGCGCCCCAGCAAATGACTTTTTCGGCGGGGTGCTGGCGCAGATACCACAGCAGGTTATCCGCCATTTGAGCATCGCGCGGGTTACTGTCGGCGGCCACCCAGTCGGCGGCGCTTTTGGCGCTGGGGTCATGGGCTGCGTAGTCGTGGGCCAGTGCCAGCAAGCTGCGCAGGCACTGCTGCCAAAACAGCGCCTCGCTGCGGCGGGCCGCCGTGGGCGCTGCAGCGACTTTGCGCAGCAGTGATTCGGCTTTGGCTAGTTCGGCTTCTATGTCGGCCAGGCGGGGGGTAGGCGGCAGGGCGTAATGAACCTGCATATACCCTACGGCGTCGTCGAGCAGGTCGTAGTTGATGGCTTTGCTACCCGGCTCGTCTTCCAGAAAATCGTCGAGGTCGTCTACCAAATCGTCGCTGTAGTCGCCACCCAGCTGCGGGTCAAAGCCCATCACGCGCAGGCCATCCTGCCCCACTAGGGGCACTACGGCCTGAAACTCCTGCGTGCGCATCCAGATAGGGAAGATGCTGCTTTGCAAGTTCTTACTCACCGACTTGGCCAGCCCAATCTGGCGCTGGGCTTTGTGCAAATCAAAAAAGCCACTTTCCATCGCCAGCGTTGTGAAGCCCAGGCGCTGCTGCAAGTAGGCCACCAGCCGGGCCTTGGCGGCCAGCACGTTACCCTCGCCGTGCGTGGGCTCGCCCAAGAAAATCACCCGCGCGCCGCCGATTTCTGACCGCAAAAACTCTAGCTCGGCAAACGTGGTATCGGCGGGGCTCACGCTGTGCAAGCGACGCGCGGGCACCGCCGCGGGCTCGCCGGCCGCCACCTGCGCCCAAGCTGCCGGGGCTAGGGCCAGGCTACTCACCCACAAAAGCAGTCCACAAAACCACCTCATTATTTGGTCACGATTTAAGTCAAACACTATGCTACTTCTATTTTAGCCCAAAGGACCAGCTTTTAACGTCATTCCTCACCTATAGCGCATAAAAAAACCTCGCGCCCGTTACGGCGCGAGGTTTAGGAGGGGGCGGCGGCCCGTCAGAAGCTAAGGCTACTTAGCCTTCAGTACGTACATAGCGCCACTGTTGCCAGACAGCGAGAGCTTATCATCAGTCAGCTTTTCTACCTTGAAAGTGTTGGCCGTCGAGCCGCCTTGGGGCGTAAGCGTTATAGTTTTGGCAGCCTGGTCAAACGTGTAAGTACCAGTTTGGCTTTGGCCGCCTTCGCTAGCCGTAAAGTTGGTAGCCGTAAAAGTGAACTCTGCTTCTTTAGCAGCATCGTCTAATTTCGCTTTATCACCCGCAGCATCTACTTGCTTATCAGTTACCCAGGTTTTGCTGCCAGAGCCGTACAAGGTAGTCGCACCTTCTACCTTGCCCTTATCGCCGCCACCGCACGACGACATAACGAAAAGTAGGGCTACCACGCTGAGCATCGAGGCGAAGTAAGAGCGGAGGGAAACGTGTGAAAGATTCATGGAAAAAAGAAAGAAGGTGAAGAGAAAAGTACTGGTGAATATGGGCCTGCTTACGCACTGCTTTTTTTTTAGTTATGGGCAGTAACCTTGATTCCCTACCCCCGTACAAAGCCTACAAGTCGCCCAGCTTTGCTGCGGCAGCGCTTCTTTCACACTTTAACCGCACTTGTCACATGGGCTTGCTCGATTTTTTGAATAACGAGGGTGATAAAAAGCCCGTTGCACCGGCTTCTACTGGTACTGGAACCGACTTCTTTGGTAACAGCGCACAGTCTGCCGACTCGGCCGCTGCTGGCACTTCATACACAGTTGTGAGCGGTGATTCGCTTTCCAAAATTGCTAAAAACCACTACGGCGATGCCGCCAAGTGGCACCAGATATACGAGGCCAACAAGGCCATCATCGGCAGTAACCCCGACCTTATTGAAGTAGGTCAGGAGTTAACCCTACCTAGTATCTAGGTACTTTTTGCAGAAAAAAGGTGAGAAAAGCCACTCCAGTATTGGGGTGGCCTTTTTGTTTATAGGTAGCGCTATTGGGCAGGCTATATCCTTTGGCATCTGCGTTTTACGAACTTTTTGCGTGCTGCACTTAGCTAGCAATCTGAAAAAAATCGACACTTAGCCCATTTTTTCTCGAAGTAATTTGGGAAATCGGCGGCGCTGTCTATCTTTGCCTTCACCAAGTTGGTACTCCCCCGCAGCAGGCAGGGCAGTTTTAGTAAGTTTTATACAGAAGCGGCGAGAGATTAGGCTCCGTGACCCGCTGGCAACCTTCACCCGTTGAAAGGTGCCAATTCCTACCTCAGTAGCTGCTCGCCGCAGCCTGGGGGGCTATAAACCGAGTACCATGGCACACGCATCCTTTTTCGCTGCTCCCCACCACGCTGCCATTTCGGTGCGCACTTTGGGACACTTCTGGCAATCGGCTTTGGCTAGCCCGGCTCCTGCAGCCCGGCGAATGCGTATGTGCTGTTGTTGCCGCGGCTAACGCCTCGGCGCTGTTCACTCTCTCCTTTGCGGGTAATTTTTGGGCCGGCTGGTTTTGCCGCGTCGCCAGCAGCTTAGCGCATCCATCCTAAGCTTAATACGCTGGCTACCAAGTATTTCGCAAAATGCCACTTTGCAGTTGTATTGCCGGGAGCACGAAACAGCCAACAGCACGGAGTTTGGAAAAACTTTTTATCGCAGCCATTTCCCTCTACTCGTTATGTCTACCCCTGCTTCCGCTTCTCCTTTTTCGGCCACTTCGTTTCAGCAAAATCTGGCAGCTACGGCCCAGCATCTGGCCACGGCCCTACCCCCCACCGCTGCACAAAGTATCGACGAGGGCATTGCCCGTACCGAGGCGGCCGATATCACGCGCCACGCACTAGCCGCTGGGCAGGCAGCCCCCAATTTCACGCTGCCGGATGCCACCAGCCAGCCCCAAACCCTGGCTACGCTGCTGGCACAGGGCCCGGTAGTGCTCACGTTTTACCGCGGCAACTGGTGCCCCTACTGCAATGTGCAGCTGCGTGCCTATCAGCAGCTACTACCCGAGCTAGCCCACTACGAGGCTACGCTGGTGGCCGTATCGCCCCAAAAGCCTGACTTTACTACGGTGACTACCAGCGAGAAGAAGCTCAGCTTTCCAGTACTGAGCGACGTGGGCAACGCCGTGGCGCGGCAGTATGGCCTGGCCTACGGGGTAGGTACGGAAGTAGCCAATACGCTACGCAGCGTGGGTATCGACCTGGCAGCTTACAACGGCACAGCCGACGACGAACTGCCGCTCACGGCCACCTTTCTCATCGGCACCGATGGCGTGATTGCGTGGGCGCAGGTGGAGGCCAACTTCAAGCACCGGCCCGACCCGGCGGACTTGTTGGCTGCCCTGGCGCAGCTGCCGGTAGCCATTCCAGCTTAGGCAAGCCCAACGACCCGGTTTTCTATTTGATTTTCAGCTTCAAAACTTCTTTATTTTTAGCCTCATGGCCACTCAAACCCAGCATTTCGAGACGCTTCAACTTCACGCCGGGCAGCAGCCCGACCCCACCACCGGCTCGCGTGCAGTACCCATTTACCAAACCAGCAGCTACGTGTTCAAAAACGCGGAGCACGGCGCTAATTTGTTTGCCCTCAAGGAGTTTGGCAACATCTACACCCGTCTAATGAACCCCACTACCGACGTGTTTGAGCAGCGTATTGCGGCGCTCGAAGGCGGCGTGGCGGCGCTGGCTGTGGGCTCGGGTCAGGCAGCGCAGTTCATTGCGCTGAACAATATCCTGCAGCCCGGCGACAACCTCGTGTCGAGCTCCTACCTCTACGGCGGCACCTACAACCAGTTTAAGGTGGCGTTCAAGCGGTTAGGTATTGAGGCGCGATTTGCGAAGGGCGACGATGCCGACAGCATCGAATCGCTGATTGACGATAAAACCCGCGCCATCTACGTCGAGACCATCGGCAACGGCAGCTTTAGCGTGCCCGACTTTGAGCGCGTGGCGGCCGTGGCCAAGAAGCACGATATTCCGCTGGTAGTTGACAATACCTTCGGCGCGGGCGGCTACCTGTTCCGGCCCCTGGAGCACGGGGCGAGCATCGTGGTCGAGTCGGCTACGAAGTGGATTGGCGGCCACGGCACCAGCATCGGCGGCGTGATTGTGGACGGCGGCACGTATGACTTTGGCAACGGCAAATACCCGCAGTTCACGGAGCCTAGCGAGGGCTACCACGGCCTGGTTTTCAACGATGTATTCGGCAAGAATGGCCCGTTTGGCAACATCGCCTTCATCATTCGGGCCCGGGTTGAAGGCCTGCGCGACTTCGGTCCGTCGCAGAGCCCGTTCAATTCCTTCCTGCTGTTGCAGGGGGTAGAGACCCTAAGCCTGCGCGTAGAGCGTACCGTAGAGAACGCCCTGAAAGTAGCGCAGTGGCTGGAGCAGCACCCACAGGTAGCCAGCGTAAATTACCCTGGCCTGGCCAGCAGCCCGCACCACGCCAACGCGGCCAAGTACCTGAAGCGCGGCTTCGGCGGCGTGCTGTCGTTTGTGCTACACGGCACCAAAGAAACGGCGTCGGCCGTGATTGACAACCTCAAACTAATCAGCCACTTGGCTAACGTGGGCGACGCCAAGACGCTCATCATTCAGCCCTCGGCTACTACCCACCAGCAGCTGAGCGAAACCGAGCAGCGTGCTTCGGGCGTGACGCCAACGCTGCTGCGCCTGTCGGTTGGTATCGAGCACTTCGACGATATCCGCGCCGACCTCGAGCAGGCCATTGCCGCCGCTACCAACGCCGCGCCCACCGGCAAAGATGAATCGGTGGACACGATTCCAGAGCCGCAGCCCGAGCATGCACAGCCATTGGAAGTATAAGTAAATTAACGCGTTAGTGATGGTGCCACTACCTCCGGGCAGTGGCACCATTTTGCATTGTAGCGTCTTGCACTTGCTCGCTATCCCTACTTGCCGTCATGCCCGATTTAGTTTTTGACCTCCCTACCCCCTTCCCGCTGGAAAGCGGAGCCACGCTAACCGGCGCGCAGGTAGCCTACCGCACCTGGGGCCAGCTCAACGCGGCCCGCGACAACGTGGTGTGGGTGTGCCACGCCCTCACGGCCAATGC
>CAZZDR010000073.1:0-14055 GCA_964652535.1 uncultured Hymenobacter sp.
ACCGACATTTCGCCCAGCGGAATCTGGTCGAACAGGATTTTCATGTCTTCCACCGAGTCGATGGCTACGCCGGCCTTGCCCACGTCGCCCACCACGCGCGGGTGGTCCGAGTCGTAGCCGCGGTGCGTAGCCAGGTCGAAGGCTACGCTCAGGCCCTTCTGCCCGCCGGCCAGGTTGCGGCGGTAAAACGCGTTCGACTCCTCAGCCGTCGAAAAGCCCGCGTACTGCCGCACCGTCCAGGGCGAGCGCACGTACATGCTAGCATAAGGCCCTCGTAAATAAGGGGGTAGGCCTGCTCCGAAACCCAGGTGCGGCAAGTGCGCCGTATCGGCTGCCGTGTACACGGCTGGCCCCGCGCTCGGGTATTCGGCCGGCTTAGGGGGGGTAGGGAGCGCGGCAGCGTCGTAGGCGATAGTGGAAAAGTCGGGACGCATTAGATCAATTATCAGTTATCAGTGAGCAATTATCAATTACCAATAGATGCTTAGCCATAGGCTGCTCTGACAAGCAATTGATAATTGCTCATTGATAACTGATAAGTGAAATTACCGGCCTTGTAGCCGGGCCAGCACTTCCTCCGTGTGATGGCCTTCTACCACAAATTCCTTGAAGTTGAAGACCCGCACGGCTTCCAGCAGCGTGGCCAGGTCGGAGGTCACGAGCGAAGGGATATCGAAGCTGTGGCCCACGGGCACCTGCTGTACCACCCGCGCCAAGTGGTCGAACTGGGCAGGCGAAGCGTACATCAGGGTCGCCTCTTCGGGCTTGGAAAAGAGCACAGAGTAGGAGTCGGGCTCGATGTCGGGCGCGGGGGGCGTAGCGGTGCGCTCGTCGGGGTGCAGCAGGTGCCAGAATGCCTCCGCGATATCCTCGTTCACGCGGGCATTGCCGAGCAGCACCAGCGTGGCTTGCTTGTCTTGGTTGGCGCGGCGCTCGAAGTGCAGGGCCGTGGCCAGGCGCAGCACCTCGCTGGGGTAGGTGGCGCGGGTGGTATCGAAGTCGTGCGAGCGCAACAGCTGCTTGGGCTGAAACTCAAACTTTTCGGCGGCATTCTGAAAGCGGTTGGTGCCCACCACCACATCTTGGCCAGTGGCAATGCGCTTGAATTTATCCAGGCCCGCTAGGCTCACGGCCTCCATGGCGCGGGCCCGCGCCCCAAGCATGCCGCCCTGCGCCTCCAAGGCCTGAAACTCAGCCCAGCTGGCGCGGGCCAGGTCATCGGTCAGGGTTTCCAGAAAGTAAGACCCCGCCGCAGGGTCGGCCACCCAGTCGAGGTGGGCCTCATCGCGCAGTATCAGGGGCAGGTTGCGGGCCAGGCGGGCGCTAAACTCGTTGGGCGCCTGGTACAAGCAGTCGAAGGCCGCTACCTGAATGGAGTCGGCGCCGCCAAGCACGGCGCTCATGGCCTCGGTGGTGTGGCGCAGCAGGTTGGTATGCGGGTCGAGGGTAGTTTGCGTCCAGGTAGAAGTAGTCGCGTGGATGGGCAAACTTGCCGCGCCCTGGGGGGGTAGGCCATGGGCGTGCAGCAGCGTGGCCCACAGCCGGCGGGCGGCCCGCAGCCGGGCTATTTCGGGAAAGTAGCTGGGGCTCACGGCCACATCCAGGTGCAGGGCCCGCGCCACGTCGGCGGCCGTGAGGTCGCTGGCCGCATCGGGCAGCTCGGCCAGCATGGCAGCTGCTGTGCTCAAGCTAAAGGCCAACTGCTGCGTCAGCGTCGCGCCCCGGTTGCCGAAATGCAAGCCATTGACCGCCAGTGCCGAAAACTCGGGCCAGGTGCGGGCAAGTGCCAAGCAACGCCGCAGCGTAGCGCGGTACGGTAGTAGCTCGGCCCCCTCGGGCACAGCAATGGGCACAAAGCGTAAAAAGCCGCGCAGCGGCTGGCCGTCGTTAGCCGTCGATAGCCGTTCGAGCAGCGCCTCGGGCTGCTGCAATACCGTGTAGCCCACCCATGTAGCCGCCAGCGGCAGGCGCTGGGCCAGCTCGGCCACGGCAAACGCAGTGGGGTCGCCGTGCAGGTTGAAGTGCAGGCCCTCGGCCCCGCGGTTTAGGGCATCGGCGCCCTGCTCTATTTGCAGGCGGCCGTCGGTGCCGGCGGGCACGGCCAGCAGCACCACGTTGCGGCACGGCACGGGGCGGGGGGGGAGGGGCGGGGGCGGGCCGCCCAGCGCCGTGAGGGCTTCGCGGTGGTAAAATGGCTCAGCTACCAAGCCGTCGGGCATGGTCCAGCGCAGGCTGGCGGGGTCAGCGCCTTTTAGCTCGCGGGCCAATTGGGCCTGCCACTGCGCCGTGCTAACGGGCGAAAACTCGGGAAACGAAACCGGCGGAGTGACGGGTGGAAAAGAATCAGTCATAAACGTTGGGCAGCGGGCGCCACGCTGGCGGTGCCCGCCTGGCTTGCAAGATACCGTGCCTACTTCATACGCCGCCGGGCCAGAAAGGTAGGGGTAGGGCAATACCTTTAGCTATCTGTACTTGTCTGTTTCTTGTATTTACGCATGATAAAAAGCTGCTTTTTCCCTCTCTTCTCCTCACTGGCTTAGTGTTGGGCAGCACCAATACGGCCTACGCGCAGGTCGATTTCAGCCCCAGCTATATTGTGCGCCCCGCCGGCGATACTGTGCGCGGACAAGTGGACTACCGCAGTACCTACCGCAGCTTGGAGCAGTGCTTGTTTCGGCCGGCGTCTGGCACAGTCGTTATATCTTACCTGCTTCAGCAGCTGCGAGGATAAGGTTCGATTAGCGGCGAGCATTTTATCAGCCAGCTAACCCTCCCATGCCAGTAAACGAGGCAGTGGCTGGAAAAGCAGTCACTGCTGTGGCACCAACTCCTCACCTGCTATTTTTAGAAATGCTGGTTCAGGGAGAGGCTTTGCTGCTTTTCGGCAAGATGATAAGAGCTAAGAGCATTTTCAAGTGTAAAAAATAGGGACGTCGCTACCTGCCGAGCTCGTGTAAGTGCGCCAGCAAGTGCTGGAAGGGAATAGTAGCCGTGAGCAAATAATGCCGGTGGGGCACACTCACCGAACAATTTGCTGCTTGCCCAGCTGTGCTTCTAGGCCTGAGCAAGACGGAATACAGAACAAACGCGTTGGTGGCAGCCGTAGAGCGCTACAACACCTGTCGCCACCCCGGCCAGCTGGCCTCAGTGCACCAGTCGCGTTAACAAAAGCCCCATAATAGTTGCAGCGTGGGGTAGCCACTCCCTACCCCACGCTGTATTACTAATAAAGCCCCACACGTCCAGCTCACGCTTACGCGTTAATTTTGCAGTCCTATCTTCAGGCTGCATTTTCTGTGTCGTATGCGATTTTCTCTTATTCTGGCCGCTAGCGTGCTCTTGCTGGGCGGCTGCCAGCGCGGGCCCCTCGTGGCCACGGCTCACTTGCCCGCCGCTACTAGCCAGCCCGTGGGCAGCGCCATTGCGCCCGATGCTGGCGCGGCCGACTACATCAAGCCCTTTCACGAGCAGGTCGAGCGCCAGATGCAACAGGTCATTGGCACGGCGCCGGTGGCGCTGGCCAAAAACGCCGGCGAGAACCCCATCGTCAACTTTGTCAGCGACTTGCAGCGCACTGCCGCCAGCCGCTATTTCAAGGGCCAAACCATTGACCTGGGCGTGATGACCAATGGCGGCATGCGCAATGCCCTGCCCGCTGGCCCCATCACCCTTGGCAACGTATTCGAGCTGATGCCTTTCGAAAATGAGCTCCTGGTGCTCGATGCACCAGGCCCCGTGGTGCAGCAGCTGTTCGACTATGCTGCGCCCATTCACATGGCCATTTCGGGGGCTACCTACTCGGTAAGCGTCGATAAAAAGCCGCAAGCCATTCTGATTGGCGGCCAACCCTTCGACCCGGCCCGCACTTATTCTATCGCCATTTCGGACTACCTGGCCGGCGGTGGCGACCACATGGAGTTCCTTAAGCAGGCCCGCCTGCGCCACACCGGCCTGCTGCTGCGTACCGTTATTATTGACCACATTAAGGGCCTCACTGCTGCTGGCCAGCCCGTTACGGCCCAGGTGGAGGGTAGGGTGAAATAGTAACTCGAAGTAAGTATGAGCTAGCCTAAATAATAGCTCGATTACTGTTGATTGCTTTCCTAATTTGTTGCTGTGGTTTCAGCTCGCCAGTCATTCAAGAGCTATTTGTTGACTGCTAATTGCTAATTGAAAATGTTTCGTCGCGACTTCCTCCAGAAATCTCTGCTCGGCACGGCCGGCCTTAGCCTGCTCGGCCCTACCCTGGCGGCGGAGGCTGCCAGTGGCCCGTCTCGCCTGGTCATCCTGCACACCAACGATATGCACTCGCGCATCGAGCCCTTCCCCGATAATGCACCACAGTGGGCCGGGCTAGGCGGCATGGCCCGGCGCGAGGCCCTCATTGATCAGGTGCGCAAGCAGGAGGCCAACGTGCTGCTGCTCGACTCGGGCGACATCTGGCAAGGCACGCCGTACTTCAACTTTTTCCAGGGCGAAATCGAATACAAGCTAATGTCGCGTATGAAGTACGACGCCAGCACCTTCGGCAACCACGACTTCGACAATGGCCTCGAAGGCCTGCAGAAGCAGCTGCCCAACGCCGGCTTCCCGTTTCTGGTGGCCAACTACGATTTTTCCGGCACGCCGGTGGCCGGCCGCTTTGCCCCCTATAAAGTGTTCGAAAAAGGTGGCGCGCGCATCGGCGTTTTTGGCCTGGGTATCGAGCTCAGAGGCCTAGTGGCTGACAAAAATTTCGGCACTACCCAGTACCTCGACCCCGTGGCTACTGCCCAGGCCCAGGTGCAGCGCCTGCGCCAGGGCGAGCGTTGCGACATGGTCATTTGCCTTTCGCACTTGGGGTATAAATACGAAAGCGAAAAAATAGACGACCGCAAGCTGGCGGCTCAGGTAGGCGGTATCGACCTCATCCTGGGTGGCCACACGCACACCTTTATGCCCGCTCCCGAGCCCATAACCGGCCCCAATGGGCACGTGACGCTCATAAACCAGGTTGGCTGGTCCGGAATTAACCTCGGCCGCATCGATTATGACCTGCGGCGCGGGGCCCAGCCCGTGCGGGCTACCGGAGCGCTGGTGCTGCCCGTGGGCGCTACCTGCTAGCCGCCCGACATTAGCAAGCATTTGGCGGCTTTTTTGTCTGCTGGTTTTTGCGCAAATTTGTCCCCCCCAAGTCGGGCCGGGTATTTCCCAGGCCTGATTTGGCAGGTTTTTTTCGCCGCCGACTGCTTACCCGGTTCTCTGTTTTTTACCTCATGTCGCAGGATTTTCGCACCTTATGGGCTAATTGCCTGCGTGTCATCCGCGCTGAGGTGGGGGAGCAGAGTTTTCGCACCTGGTTCGAGCCCGTGGTGCCTGTCGAGTTGCAGGGCAAGGTGCTTACTATTCAGGTGCCAAGCGTCTACTTCTACGAGTTTCTCGAAGAGCACTACGTCGAGGAGCTGAAGCGCGCCATCTACCAGGAGCTGGGTCCCGAAGGCCGCCTCGAATACAGCGTGGTCGTGGACCAGGGCAACGCCCAAGCCTCGGCCAAAACCATGCACCTGCCGCCCGCCCGCAAGGCCGCGCCCAGCCTGTCGGCCCCCAGCCCGCAGGCCAGTAGCGGCCCCAACTACGGCACCGCGCCCGGCGGCATCCAGCCCAGCCGGCCCGTGGCCCAGGCGCGCCACTTGGTGCCCGGCGGCAACACCGCCACCGCCGCCCAGGTGGCCGCCAATACTTTACGCAACCCCTTCGATGCGGCCAAAACGATGGACCGCAACATCGTGCCGTCGCAGCTAAACACCACGTATACCTTTGATAACTACGTCGAAGGCGACTGCAACCGCCTAGCTCGCTCGGCCGGCCTCGCCGTGGCTAATAAGCCGGGCACTACCGCCTTCAATCCGTTGATGGTGTACGGGGGGGTAGGGCTGGGCAAAACGCACCTCGTGCAGGCCATCGGCAACCACATCAAGGCCACTAACTCGGAGAAGTTTGTGCTCTACGTGTCGGCCGAGAAGTTCACGAACCAGTTTATCGAAAGCCTGCAGCGCAATGCCGTGCAGGACTTCGCCAACTTCTACCTACTCGTGGATGTGCTCATCCTCGACGATGTGCAATTTCTGGCCAATAAGGGCAAGACGCAGGAGATGTTCTTCCACATCTTCAACCACTTGCACCAGGGCGGCCGACAGATTGTGATGACCAGCGACCGCCCCCCGCGCGAGCTTAGCGGCCTCGAAGACCGCCTGCTCTCGCGCTTCAAGTGGGGCCTCACCGCCGACGTGCAAAGCCCCGACTTCGAGACGCGCATCGCCATCATCCAGAACAAGGCCCAGCAGGACGGCATGGAAATCGCCCCGCAGGTGGTCGAGTACCTGGCCCACTCGGTGCCCACCAACGTGCGCGAACTCGAAGGCGTGCTCACCACCCTGCTGGCTCAGAGCGTATTAACGCGCCGCGACATCGACCTCGAAATGGCCAAAGGTGCCCTGCGCCACATCATCGAGGAAGTGGAGGCTGAGGTCAACGTCGATTTTATCCAGAAAACGGTGGCCGACTACTTCAGCGTCCCGGTGGCCTTGCTGAAGGAGAAAACCCGTAAGAAAGAGATAGTTACGGCCCGACAAGTGGCCATGTACTTCACCAAGGAGCACACCAACCACTCGCTCAAAACCATTGGCTACCACTTCGGGGGTAGGGACCACGCCACCGTCATCCACTCGGTGCAAACGGTGTCCGACCTGATAGATTCGGACAAGAAATTCAAAGAGCAGATTGGCGAGCTGCGCAAAAAATTCGTGCAGAAGTAGCGCGGACTTTGCAGTTCGCGTCCCCGCGCCGGTACGGTTATGCCCTCGGTGCGAAAACGCGGACTACAAAGTCCGCGCTACATTTCTACAAAATCTCCTTGGGGTAGCAGATGTAATATTTCTGCACTTTCTGGCTCAGCGCCCGGATGTTGGGCAAGTCGGAGGCCTCCACCACGTTCACCACTTTGCCAAGCTTGGTGAGGATGTTGATGGTTTCGTGGCTGGCTGGGTCGTAAGCTGTGTTGCTGAGGCGACCGGTTATCATCAGTTGGCTGGCCTCCTCGGGCGGCAGGCCGAAGTGCTCGGCAATCAGCTCCACAATACCTAGTTGGAAATCTTCGTCGTAAGGCTCGGGGCTGATGACGATTTTGAACAAGTGCCGGTTGAGTAGGCTCTTAGATAAAAAGCTCAGAATTTTGTCCTCGTGGTTGGTCCACTGCTTCATAGCGGCCCAGATGTCTACGTCGTCTAGTTGCGTGAAGTGGTTGAGAATGTGCTCATCCTGCTCAAATTCCGCTAGCGTCACGGCGCGGCCCAAGAAGTAAGTGAGGCAGCTGCTACCTGGCACCTGCACGCCAGAGCGCGCCAGGTCGCGGGCCCGCTGCATCACCCGAATTACCATCTGCTCGGCGCTCGTAACCGTCTTATGCAGATATACTTGCCAGTACATCAGCCGGCGGCTTACCAAGAAGTTTTCGACTGAATACACGGCTTTTTCTTCCAGCACGAGGCGCTCATCCACCACTTGCAGCATCTTGATGAGGCGGTCGGCCCCCGGCTGGCCCTCCTGCACGCCCGTGTAAAATGAATCGCGGTTGAGGTAGTCGAGCCGGTCCATATCCAGCTGCGAACTAACCAATTGATGGAAAAACTCGCGGCCGTAGCTGCCCTTAAACATCTCCATGGCCAGGGTCAGCTTGCCCGGAAACTGCTCGTTGAGCTGCTCCATCAGAAACAGCGAGAGCTGCTCGTGCGGCACGTCCTGAAAAATGCTGGTTTCCAGCGCGTGCGAGAGTGGGCCGTGGCCAATATCGTGCAGCAAAATGGCAATCTGGGCCGCCTCGCCCTCGGCCGCTGAAATCCCTACCCCCTTGTCTTTGAGCGTGCGTAGGGCCAGCTGCATGAGGTGCATGGCGCCCAGCGCGTGGTGAAAGCGCGTGTGCAATGCCCCCGGATATACGAAATTGGTGAGGCCCAGCTGCTGGATGCGCCGCAGCCGCTGAAAGTACGGGTGCTCGATGAGGTCAAACAGCAGCTCGGTGGGCACGGTCACGAACCCGTACACGGGGTCGTTGAAAATCTTCTTTTTATTCATCGCAGGCGGGGCGCGGCCCCACGCGTGGGCTGGGGGTCGTTGGCCGGTATTTGGGGCCGGTTGGCCGACTAAGCTGCGCTTAATAGGAACCCAAACCCCGGTTTTCCGGTAAAGCTACGGACGGCCTGCCAACCCCCGCTTGTATACCAGGCTGGGGTTGGCTGCCGTTCATAACGCTCCCGCTTACTTTTCCCCGCCGCGCGCACCTAGTTGCGCGCCCTTGCCTATGCAACGCTATTCCATCCTTTGGGCCGACGACGAAATTGACCTGCTTAAGCCGCACATCCTCTTTCTCAAAGAGAAAGGCTACGATGTAACGCCCGTCAACTCCGGCGCCGATGCCCTTGAAGAGGTGCAAGAGAATTCCTACGACCTGGTTTTTCTCGACGAAAATATGCCCGGCCTCACCGGCCTCGAAACCCTCACCGAAATTAAGGTGGTGCGCCCCACGGTGCCTGTCGTGATGATTACCAAGAGCGAGGAAGAGCATATTATGGAAGGCGCTATCGGGGCTAAAATCGCCGATTACCTCATCAAGCCCGTTAACCCGAACCAGATTTTGCTGTCGGTGAAAAAGGTGCTCGACAACAAGCGCCTCATCACCGAAGCTACCAACACCGGCTACCAGCGCGATTTTCGCCAGCTCGGCATGCAGCTCTCCGACCGCCTCTCGCCCTCCGAGTGGGTCGATGTGTACAAGAAGCTCGTGTACTGGGAGTTGGAAATCAACGAAACCGAGGGCAAGAGCATGGCCGAGGTTTTCAACATGCAGAAGGACGAAGCCAATACCTACTTCGGCCGCTTCATTATTGAGAACTACGAGGACTGGGTAAACGGCCGCGACAAGGACGCACCGCTCATGTCGCACCAGCTGTTCAAGGAAAAAGTGTTTCCGCTGATGAAGCAGACCGGCGACACGCCGGTGTACTTCGTGCTCATCGACAACCTGCGCTACGACCAGTGGAAGGTGCTCGAACCCATTATTGCCGAGCTGTTTACCGTCGATTCAGAAGAGCTGTACTACAGCATCTTGCCCACTACCACGGCCTACGCTCGCAACTCGATTTTTGCGGGGATGATGCCCGGCGACATCCAGAAAAAATACCCCAACCTGTGGGTGTGGGACGAAGACGAGGAAGGCAAAAACCTGCACGAAGCGGAGTTCCTGGAAATCAATTTCCAGCGCAACAACCAGAAGGCCAAGCACAGCTACCACAAGATAACTAACTTGCAGGCCGGCAAGGACTTGCTGGGCAAGATGGCCAACTTGCACAACAATTACAAGCTCAACGTCATCGTCTACAACTTCGTAGACATGCTCTCGCACGCCCGCACCGACATGGCGATGATACGCGAGCTGGCCGCCGACGAAAGCGCCTACCGCAGCCTCACGCGCTCGTGGTTTCTGCACTCGCCGCTCTACGAGATGCTCCAAACCATTGCGGAGAAAAAGGGCAAGCTCGTCATCACCACCGACCACGGTACCATCCGCGTCAAGCGCCCGTATAAGATTGTAGGTGACCGCAACACCAACACCAACCTGCGCTACAAGCACGGCCGCAACCTGGGCTTCGACGAGAGCCGTGACATTTTTGTGGTGCGCAAGCCGGAAAGCATTTTCCTGCCCCGCGAAAACGTGAGCACGGCCTACGTCTTCACGCTAGGCGATTATTTCTTCGCCTACCCCAACAACTACAACTACTACGTGAACTACTACAAGGACACGTTCCAGCATGGCGGCGTGTCGTTGGAGGAATGCATTATTCCGTATATTACCCTGACAGCGAAGGGGTAGTACCTAAGCTGGTCGAAATAAAAAGAGGCTCCGCAAAGATGAAGAACACGTGTTTTTCTTCATCTTTGCGGAGCCTCTTCCACTTTGGGTACCCCCGTGCTTATGACCAGCCACTACTACCCAAGCGACCTAGCCGCCGCCTTGCTGCTCCGCTGGCCAGCCGGGGCGGCGCCGCTGCCGGAGCCGGAGGTGCTCACGCGGTTTATTTCGGTGCTTTACCAGGGCAGTCTGCTTTTTGAGGAGGGCCGGGCCGTGGGGTGCCATGCCGTCCTGGCTGGGCAGGCCGAGCTGGAGGCGCAGCCAGTGGCCCTCACGGATTTCCACTTGGTGCGCTTCGCCGATATCCGGGCCTGGAACGAGCAGGAGGTGCGGCGGCTTAGTCCGGCCGTGCAGCACAGCGGCAGCCTACTGGCCGTGGAGGCGGCCGCCGATGGGCAGCTCCTGCTGTGGGGAATGCTTTTTAGCGGCCACGAGTGGGACTGGGTGCCCGACAACGCGCGCCAGGCTGTGGCCGCCGCGCCCCGGGCGCTGCTGGTGCAGGTAAACGGGCCGGGTAGCCTCGTGTTTTACTACGGCATCCAGCGCCTGCTCACCCTGCAGCGCGGGCGCATCGACGGGCATGGGTTTTTGCAGTTTCCGATAGCCTGGGGCGAGGGGCGGTTTTTTGAGAATCAGCAGTTGGCCGGGGCGGCCGCCGCCGGGCTGGAGTGGACGCCTACCCAAGAGGAATGCGTCATTCGGTTTGTGCTGCACATGCAGCGCCGGGCCCTCACGCGCGCACGAGCCAGCGGCCACGGGGTGCTGGTGGTGCTGGTGCCCACGCACCAGGTAGCACCCCTGACCGCGCCAGGCGGCGTGCTGCGGCCCAAGTACCGGCTGTTGCCCACCGGGGCCGGCCCCCGCTTTCAGACCTTGGTGCAGGCCAGTGTTCGGCGCCTGCTGGAGCTGGGCGAGCTGAGCTGGGCGCACTTTCAATGCTCGCGCGATGCCGAGCTACTGGCCCTGGCGGCCGAGATAGACCGCTTTGCCGACTGCATTGCAGACATGGGTGCCGTCGATGGGGCCCTTATGTTTACCCAGCAGATTGACCTGGTAGGCTTCGGGGTCGAAATCCAGGCCTCGCAGGTGCCGCTGAGCCAGGTATACCGCGCCCTGGACATGGAAGGCCAGGTGCTGCAGCCCGTGCCCGCCGACCACGGGGGCACCCGGCACCGGGCCGCCTACCGCCTGTGCCTGGCTGCTCCCGAGTGCCTAGCCATTATGGTGTCGCAGGATGGCAACGTGCAATTCGTGCACAACCAGGGCGGCAAAGTGGTTTTCTGGGACCAGCTGTCTTTTTAAGCGCCGGGCAGGGGTAGGGCGCCACTATTTGGGCTGCGCAGCTCGCTCAGCTAGCGGGCCTACTTGCTGGTGACCTTAAACTCGGTGCGGCGGTTGAGCTGGCGGCCGGCGGGGGTAGTGTTAGAAGTAATGGGTCGGGTATCGCCGTAGCCCGCAGCCGTGAGGCGGTCGGCGGCAATGCCGTGGGCGGTGAGGTAGCTTACCACCGCCTGGGCGCGGCGCTGGCTCAGGTCTTGGTTGGCGGCGGGCTTGCCCACGTTGTCGGTGTGGCCAGCCATTTCGAGCCGGATGGTGGGCTGGGCGGCCAGCAGCGTTTGCAGGCGCTCGAGCTCGGCGGTGCTTTCGGGGCGCAGGGTGGCTTTGCCGGTGTCGAAGAAGATGTTGTTGAGTACAATGACTACCCCCACTTCCAGCTTCTTGAGTGGAATATCTTTCACCACTTCGGCGTAGGCAGCTCCGGCGGGAAGGTCAAAGTTTTCGGAGTGAAACAAGTAGCCGTCCTGCCGCACCACGATGCCGTAGTTGGTGCCCGAAGGCAGGCTCACTAGGTATTTGCCCGACGTAGCGTTGCTGTGAAATGAGGCAATGGTCTGGCCACTCGTATTATCCACTAGCTCGATGGTGGCGGCCAGCGGCTGCTGCGTGGCCGCATCTGTCACGGTGCCTTTGAGGATGGTAACCTGGGCGGTGGCTACCGCCACCGGCGGGGCCAGCGGCGGCTGCGCCAGCGGGGCCAGGCGTGAGGCTAGCAGCGGGCTTTCTTCGCTGAGCACGGGCGGCTTTTCGGGGCCTAGAAACGTGATGCGGTAAATATCCTTGCCGCCCAGGCCGCCGGGCCGGTCGGAGGAATAATAGCCGTGCCGCCCCGATGCCGACGTCACGAAAAATACGTCGTCGTCGGGCGTGTTGATGGGCCAGCCCAGGTTTTCGGGCTCGCTCCACTTGCCCGCGCGTAGCGTCGATTTGAAGATGTCGTAGCCGCCCATCGAGTTGTGGCCCTCCGACGAGAAGTAGAGCGTTTTGCCATCCGGCATCAGAAATACAGCCTCCTCGCCGTAGGGCGAATTGATGACCGGGCCTAGGTTTTCGGGCAAGCCCTTGCCCGCCAGGTCCACCTTATAGATGTCGCGGTTGCCGCGGCTGCCCTCGGGCTTGTCGCTTACGAGGTAGAGGTAGCGCCCATCGGGCGAGTACGCGGCCGACGACTCGTGAAACTTGGAGTTGATGCGACCGGGTAGGCGCTGGGTTTTGGTCCAGGTGGTGCCTTGCAACTCGGTTTCGCGCAGGTCGCCGCCGTTTTCGTCAGCATACACCAGCAGGCGCTGGCCGTCGGGGGCGAGGCCCACGGTGGCGTCGTGGCCGGCGGTGTTCACGGGCGCGCCCAGGTTGGTGGCTGGCTGCCAGTCCTGGCCCCGAGCTGTGGTTTGGTATATATCCTCAAAGTAGCCGTCGCTGGCGGGGTCTTTGGGCGCATTGGCACTGGTGGGCCGGCGCGAGGTAAAGAGCAGCATCGCCTCATCGGCCGACACCACCGGGCCGTAATCGGCGTAGGCCGAATTGACGTTGGGCCCAGCATTGTCGATAAATACGCGCACCGGGTTCTTCTGTAGCTCCTGGCCGTTACGACACTCCCGCAGGCGGCGGGCTAGGTCCTCGGCCGTTACGGGTTCGCTCTCGTGGGCCTTATCGCTGGCGCTGGTGGGGCTACTCAGCTGGTATTCCTTGGTGGCCTCAGTCCACTTGGCGCTCAGGTGCAGGGCGCGGGCTAGCAGGTAGTGTAGGCGCGGGCTGCTGGTCGGGTCCAGCGTTTTTGCCTTCTGCAGGTAGGGTAGGGCCAGCGTTTTGGTGCCCGAATGCAGGTAGCAATCGCCGATTTTCACGTTCAGCTCGGCGTTGTTGGCATTGAACTGCTGGGCCGCCAGGTAGTGGGGTAGGGCCGCGCCGTAGCGTGCGGGGTCGGCCTGATACGCCTCGTCACCGGCCTTCAGCTCGCGCACCGCTTCCTTCAGCCCCTGCTTATCAGCCCCAAACTCCTCTTTGGAAAAATCAACGCTCTGACCCAGCGCTTCATCCGCAAGCAGAATGCTGATTGACAGGGTGATAGGGAAAATTAACCGTCGCATAATGCACGCGTAGAAATAAGCCGATTCGATAAATGCTAGTAAATGACTTTGGACCTGGCCAGGGCTGCTACTCGGCCCCCGCAGCGCTGGCCTCACCCGCGCAGCCAGCGGCAGCAGCGTAGCTGTTGCCGGCGCGCAGGCCCAGCGCGGCAGCCTGGCGCCAGTCGCGGCAGGCATCATCGGCCAGGCGTAGCATCTCGCGGGCGTGGCCCCGGTTGAGGTAGGCCTCGGCGTAGCGGGGCGCCAGGCGCAGGGCCTCGGTGGCGTCGGCGTTGGCCTTGGCGTACTGCTTGAGCTTGAGCTCGGCGGCAGCGCGGTTGTTCCAGGCGTAGGCGTATTTGGGGTCGAGGGCCAAGGCCCGGTCGAAGTCGGCCACGGCTCCGGCGTAGTCCTTGTTCTCAAAACGCGCGTTGCCCCGGTTCGTGAACGCCAGCGGGTTATCGGTTTTTTGGGCTAGGTAGGCGTCGTAGTCGCGCAGGGCCTCGGGCAGCTGGTTGGTGTGGCGCTCGGCCGCCGCCCGGTTGAGCAGGGCTGGCAGCAGGGTAGGCTGCAGCTCCAGCGCCCGCGAGTAGTCGGCCACGGCAGCAGGGTAGTTGCCCAGCCGCAGGCTGGTGCTGGCGCGGTCGTGATAGGCAAAGGCATACGTAGGGTCAGCCTTCACGGCCCCGCTGAAATCGTCGTGGGCCG
>CAZZDR010000074.1:0-7194 GCA_964652535.1 uncultured Hymenobacter sp.
TTCTCGTTCACGCTCACCCGCACCTCCATGTTGTGCAGGTTGGCGATGCGCATGATTTCGGTGCCCGCCATCTGGGTAGTGCCCACCACGCGCTCGCCCTTCTTCACATTGAGCTTGCTCACGGTGCCGCTCACCGGCGCGTAGATAGTCGTTTTGTTCAGGTTTTTCTGGGCTTCCTGCAAGCCGGCCTGGGCGCTGCGCACGGTGCTCTGGGCGGCCGTTATCTGCGCCCGAATGGCCTTGAGCTGCTCTTGCGAGGCATTGTAGGCCGCCTGCGCTGCCTCGTAGTCCGACTGCGAAATCACCTTTTGCTTGTACAGCGACGCCTGGCGGCGGTAGGTGAGCTCGGTTTGCTTGGCATTGGCCGTTTGCTGCTGTAGCTGCGCTTCGGCCTGGCCCACATTGGCACGCTGGGTGCCCACGGCGGCGCTCTGCTGGCTCACCATAGCCAGGTAGTTATCGGGCCGAATGCGCAGCAGCAGCTGGCCTTTCTTCACCGAGTCGCCTTCCTGCACATACAGCTCCGTGATTTCGCCCGATACGTCGGGCGATATTTTGACTTCGGTTTCGGGCTGCACTTTACCCGAGGCACTCACTTTTTCGACGATGGAGGCCGGGCCAGCCATCGCCAACGTCACTTCGGCCCCGGTGGGCTTGCCCACCCAGCCTTTTTTCTTGGCCAGCGCAAAACCACCGATAAACAAGACCACTACGGCCGCCAGGATGTACAGTAAACGATTGTTATTCATATGATTATGAACCATGAATCACGAATCAAGAGCTGCAAACTGGCCAAGTTGGCCAATTCATCCCTCCTAATTCATAACTCATAATTTAATTAGAGGGCCAGCGGGCGACCTTGGTAAAAGTCGAGCACCTTGCGCCGGAAGATAAAGGTGTACTTGGCCTGAATCTGGCTGGAAACCGCGTAGTTCAGGTTATTTTTAGAAATATTAAATTCAGTGCCGCTCAGCAGGCCATTGTTGAAGCGAATTTCCGAGTTGCGCTGCGTGAGCGTGAGCGCCGCTACCTGGCGCGTAGTGGCAGCGTATTGCAGCTGAGCTGCGCGCGCATCGGCGGCGGCTTGTTCGATGCTTTGGCGTAGCGTGAGGCGAGCCTGGTCGGCGCGCACCCCGGCTGCCTCTTCGTTGATGATGGCGCGCTGCACGGCGGTGCGCACCTGCAAGCCGTTCAGAATAGGCACCGATAAGCCGAAGTTGATAGACTTACCGATGTTGTTATTTAGCTGGTCGAAGTACCGGACCGGCAGCACGTCGTAAGTGGGCTGGCCCGGCAGAATCACGTTGTAGCCCGTAGGCACTGTCGCGCCCGTAGGGTCAATAACCGTCAGCGGGTAGTTGGTGCCCGCCGAGGTGCCCGTGAGCACCCGCGACACCGAAGATGACGAGTAACCCGTAAAAATCTGACCCGTGAGCGCCAGGCGGGGGTAGTAGCCACCGCGGGCCAGGTCGATGCTGCGGCGGGCGCTGAGCACACGCAGTTCGGCAGCCTTGATTTCGGGCAGCGTAGTGGCCGCCGTCTGGAACGTCTGGTTGAGGTCAATGGTGTAAGGCGCCACCTGGTCGGGGTCGGGCAGGTCGGGCACCTCAATGGCAAAGTCGCGCGCCGTGGCCGGGTCGATATTGAGCAGCTGCAGCAGCGCCAGGCGCGCTAGGTCGGCCTGGTTCTGGGCCGTTACCACGTTCAACTCGTCGGTGGCTAGCTGCGACTGGCTGTCAAGCAGGGTGCTTTCGGGAATGCTGCCGGCCTTAAGCAGCAGCTTCGAGCGCTCAATCTGGGCTTGGTCGCTGGCCACACGCGTTTGGTTGGCACGCACCAGCTCCTGGGCCAGCACCAGCTGCAAAAACTGCGAGGCTACGTTGAGGCTCAAATCATTGCGCGCCTTTTCGGTATCCTGCAGGCTGGCCTGGTAGTCGAGGTCGTTGCGCTTGATCGTGTTGCGCAGCTGAAAACCCTGAAACAGCACTAGCTGCGACACGCCCGCAAAGTTATTGGCCCGCACCGTCTGGCTCTGAAACTCGAAGGTGAGCGGGTTTACGCTCGTGCCGTACTGCCAGGCCTGGGTGCCGTTGAGGTTGGCGCTCGGCAGCAGCGCCGCCTTGCTTTGGCGCAGCACCTGGTAGTTGTTGTCGGCCTGCAGCTGGTTGAGGCGCACGCCCAGGTTATGAGCCAGGGCGTAATCGACGGCGCGTTGCAGCGACCAGGGACCAGTGGCCGGCGCGGCGGCCGAAGCCAGCGCGGCAGCTGGGGGCGAGGCCGGGCGGGCCGCCTGCGGCACCTGGGCCGCTAGCGGGCCCGCCGCCAGCAAGCCCGCTAGCCCCAGCGTGGCGCGTAGGAGGTAAGTACTTGGTGCAGTCATAGAAGAAAAAGAGCTAACGTATTTGTAAACAGAGACCAGGTAGCAGGAAAACGCGGCAGGCCAGCGAATATTTTTTGTCTTTCGGCGGGTTCTTTGGCGTCGGCGCTGGGGTAGCATCGCCAGCGGTCGCCGTTCATTACCAAGCTTCACTGGTTTTCACCTCTATTCGCAGGCGAAAGTAGGTCGGGCTACTCCAGCGTCGGAATATAAGTGATGTGCTTTACCCAGCTGAGCTGGCGCAAATAGGCTAGTGTCAGTTCTTTAATGGGGCTATCCATTTCGATAAACTGCCGGGCAGCGTCGTTTTTGCCCTTGCGCGACACAAACATGGTGGCAATGTTGCAATCGTCGTGGGCAATGACCGAGGCGATGAATGCGATAGAGCCCGGCACGTCGTTGGCATCGACGATGAGCGTATGCAACCCACCCGAGAAGTCGCAGCCAAAACCGTCAACCTCCACTATGCGGATAACGCCGCCGCCCCGGCTCTGGCCTACCACCTCCACGCGGTGGCCATCGGGGCCGGTCAGGTTCAGCTTGATGGTGTTGGGATGCAGGGTTGAAGCATTGCCTACGCTCTGAAACGTGTAGCGCAGCCCGGCCTCGGCCGCATGCTCAAACGCGGTGCGGATGCGAGTATCATCGGGGGCGTACCCCAGCAGCCCGGCCACAATGGCGCGGTCCGAACCGTGGCCCTCGTAGGTGCGGGCAAACGAGTTGTAGAACGTGATAACAGCCTCGGTGGGCAGGGCGCCCAAAATGCGGATGGCTGCCCGCGCAATGCGCACTACCCCTGCCGTGTGCGACGAGCTGGGCCCAATCATCACTGGGCCTATCATATCAAAAATGCTGGATTTTTCGGCCACCTGAAGGGAGTTTATAAAGTATGAGCCATAAATCATAACTAGGTAAGGCGAGCCTGAAGCTTGCCCTACTATTCTCGTTACGCTTCGCGCCTCTCAACGCCCCAAAAGTAGCGGGCTAGCGGCATCCGGCCGCGCCTCCCCTGTCGATATTTGCGCTGTTACCAACTTTCCTGCCCATGGCCGCTGACCCTACCCCCCCCGCCTCGTCCGAAGGTGAGTTTTCGCCTGCTGTGCTGGCGCAGCTGCGCCGCTTGCAGGCCCGCTACACGGCCGATGGGCAGGAGCTAGCTGCCTACCTCGAAGGCCTGTACCACGCTGACTACGTGAACTATTGGGACTACATCGAGCTCGACACGCTGCTGAGCTTGCAGCGCCCGCTCACCAAGTTTGCGGACGAGAAAATCTTCATCATCTACCACCAGATTACGGAGCTGTATTTTAAGCTCTGCCTGCAGGAATACGAGCAGCTGGGCGCGCTCGAAGCACCCACAATGGGCGAAGTAGTGCTGCGCCTGGGCCGCGTGAACCGGTATTTTGAGAACCTCATCGACTCGTTTGATGTGATGGTGGACGGCATGGACAAGCAGGAGTTTCTGCAGTTTCGGATGAGCCTGATGCCGGCCTCGGGCTTCCAGAGTGTGCAGTACCGCTTTATCGAAATTGCTAGTACGGACCTCGAAAACCTGGTGCCCACCGAGAAACGCCGCCTGCTCGGCGACGCCCCTACCCACGAAGAATTTATGGGCTGCATCTACTGGCAGGCCGGGGCCACTGTGGAGGAAACTGGGGCTAAAGCCCTGACGCTACTGGAGTTTGAGCGCAAATACACCGGCCAGCTCGTGGCCCACGCCCGCCACTTCGAGCACCGCAATGCCTGGGCCGTGGTGCAGCGCCTATCTGAGGCCGAGCGCCATCACCCGCGCCTGCTGCGCGCCCTCAAGCAGCTCGACGTGAACGTGAACGTCAACTGGCCGCTCATGCACTACAAGTCGGCGGTGCGCTACTTGCAGCGCGACCCTACCGACGTGCCCGCCACCGGCGGCACCAATTGGCGCAACTACTTGCCTCCCAAGTTTCAACGGCGCATTTTCTATCCGCAGCTCTGGACGCCCCAGGAGCTGGAGGAGTGGGGCAAAGGCTGGGTAGACAAGGTGCTAGAGGAAGTCCAGGCCCCTACCCCCCCCAAAGCCCAGTAGTATTGCGCACACCCTTAAGACCATGCCGGCCCAGCTACAAGCAAGCACCGCTTCTTACTCTGGTGTCTTGACTATTTGATGATTACGCGCGTACCGCTGCTAGGAGAATAGTTGTTTTAAACACCCGCAGAGGCAAATTGCTCAACCGCTTTGGCTGGCCTATTCTTCTCCAGTGCACCTAGTGCTGCCTGTACCAATCTGAGCGCAGTTGTAAAGCCAATTACCTTGGCTACTACTATTGTACCCCACCAGGGGGGTAGCAGTAGCTACTTCCTTCAGTTTATCAAGCAGTTTATATATTTCAGCCTACATGCCAAGCGCCCGGATCTCCATCTCCGCCCTCTCGAAGCAAGCAGTTTTTCTAGGTACCTTACTGCTACTGCCCTGGGCCAGCCGGGCGCAGGCGGACCTGACGCTGTGGTATAAAAAGCCGGCTAGCTCATGGGTCGAGGCCCTGCCCGTAGGCAATGGCCACATCGGGGGGATGGTATTTGGCGGCATAGAGCGGGAGTTGATTCAGCTTAATGAAAGCACGCTCTATAGCGGCGGCCCAGTAAAAAAGAATATTAATCCACAGGCGCATACGTACCTACCTCAGCTACGCGACGCGCTACTGAAGCAGGAAGACTATGGCCGGGCCGACGCGCTGGCGCGCCAGATGCAGGGCCTCTATACCGAGTCGTACCTGCCGCTGGGCGACGTAATAATTACGCAGGATTTCAAGGGAGCCGCGCCGACCAGCTACCGGCGAGAGCTAGACATACGGCAGGCCATTGCCACCACGCGCTTCACGGTAGGCGGGGTCACTTACACGCGCGAAGTGCTGGCCTCGGCCCCTGGCCAGGTACTATTGGTTCGGCTGCGCGCCAGCCGGCGCGGGGCACTGACGCTGGATATAGCGGCGCGCAGCCTGCTTCATTACCAGAAAACGGTAGGCCAGGAGGGCAATGAGCTGGTGGTCACGGCCAAAGCACCGGCACGCGTAGACCCCAACTATTACAACGTGAAGGGGCGCCAGCCCATTGAATACACCGATACCACTGGCTGCAACGGCATGCGGTTTCAGTACCGGGTGAAGGCTGTGGCGCAGGGTGGCCAAGTGCGCGCCGACACGGCGGGCCTGCACATTAGGCAGGCTACGGAAGTAGTGCTTTACGTGGCGGCCGCTACCAGCTTCAACGGCTTCGACAAGTGCCCCGACAAGGAGGGCAAGGATGAAAACGCCCTGGCCCACGGGGCCATGGCGCAGGCCACGCGCTACTCGTACGAAGCCCTGCGCCGGGCACACGTAGCCGACTACCAGCATTTTTTCAACCGCGTCGACTTTCAGCTAGCCGACTCTACCGGGGGCCGGGCGCCCCAGGCCCTGCCTACCGACGAGCGGCTGCAAGCCTACGCTAAAAATGCGTACGACCCTGGCCTGGAAACGCTCTATTTTCAGTTTGGCCGCTACCTATTGCTGGCTTCCTCACGGCCGGGCGGGCCACCGGCCAACTTGCAGGGGCTTTGGAACAAGGAGCTGCGCGCGCCCTGGAGCGCTAACTATACCATCAACATCAACACCCAGATGAACTACTGGCCCGCCGAGGTTACGAACCTGAGCGAGCTGCACGAGCCCCTGCTGCGTTTCATCAAAAACTTGTCGGTGACGGGGGCAGGCACGGCCCGGGAGTTTTACGGAGCCAGGGGGTGGATAGCGCACCACAACTCCGAAATCTGGGCTACTTCCAACCCGGTGGGCGACCGGGGAGCTGGCGAACCTGTGTGGGCCAACTGGTATATGGGGGGCAACTGGCTTAGCCAGCACTTGTGGGAGCACTATGCCTTCACGCAGGACAAGCAGTACCTGGCCACCAGGGCGTACCCTATTATGAAGGAGGCCGCGCTGTTTTCGCTGGACTGGCTAGTGCCTGATAAGGACGGCTACCTAGTCACGGCCCCTTCTACCACGCCTGAGAATACGTTTCGCGACAAAAATGGCCAGGCGCAGGGAGTATCCGTTGCCACGACCATGGACATGGCCATTATCTGGGACTTGTTTACCAACGTTATCGAAGCCTCGCAGGTACTGGGCATTGATGCCGATTTTCGGGCCGAGCTGCTAGCCAAGCGCCAGCGGTTGTACCCCCCGCATATTGGCAGCAAAGGGCAGCTGCAGGAGTGGTACAAGGACTTTACCGAAACCGACCCACTGCACCGGCACGCCTCGCACCTGTTTGGCCTGCACCCAGGGCGGCAGCTCTCGGCGGCGCGCACGCCGGATCTGTTTCAGGCGGCCCGCCGCTCGCTGGAGCTTCGCGGCGATGCGGGCACGGGGTGGAGCAAGGCCTGGAAAATAAACTGGTGGGCCCGCCTGCAAGATGGCGACCACGCCTACCGGCTCATCCGCCAGTTGCTCACATATGTCAGCGGCACGGGGTACGGGGGCTCCGGCGGCACCTACCCTAACCTTTTCGATGCGCACCCGCCGTTTCAGATTGACGGCAATTTTGCCGGTACGGCGGGTATGGCCGAAATGCTACTGCAAAGCCACTTAGGTGAAATTAACCTGCTACCAGCTTTGCCAAAGACCTGGGCCACAGGCCATATCCAGGGCCTGAAGGCACGGGGTGGCTTTGAGGTAGCCCTAGACTGGCAAAGCCACCAGCTGCGCACGGCCACTCTCACCTCACTGGCAGGTGGACGCTGCGTGGTGCGGGCCCCGCGGCCGTTCAGTATTCAGCAGGTGCCCGGCGAAGCCGTTCGGGACGCA
>CAZZDR010000074.1:7294-11051 GCA_964652535.1 uncultured Hymenobacter sp.
GCTCCCACCGCAGCTTTTGCACAGGCCCTACCCCCCGGCTCAGACTTAACAAATTTGCTGGCCGAGCGCCGCGTGCTCACGGCGCGCTATGCCGAGGCCAACGCCCAGCGCCACGGCCTGCTGGGCCTCAGCAACAAACCTAGCAAGCAAGATTTGCAAGAGGTGGTAGACGCTCTGCAGGGCATTGTGGACAAGGACGAACAGATTGTGGCTGTACTCAACCAAACCACGCAGCAGGCCCAAACGACGGCCACCACGCTGCAAAACACCGGCCGCGATGACCGTAACCTCACGGCGCAGCGCCTAAGCGAACTGCAAAACGAACTACAGAACCAACAGGAACGCTTGCGTCAAGCCACGACGCAGCAGCGCAGCCTACAAGCCGAGCTACGGGAAGCCCAGCAGGGCCGCACCGTGCGTGATGCGCTGCTGGCAGCTTTGGCCTTGGTGAGCGTGGGCCTATTTTTCTGGCGGCGGCGCTAGCGCGTTGCACGGCCTACCCCCCTATTTCAAACAAAAAAAGTCCTGGCCAAATAGCCAGGACTTTTCTTTTGTTGCTAGGCTTGTGAGCTTAGCAGGTGTTGGGCAACTTACTTCTTGCGGCGAACGGGCGCCTTCTTCTTAGCTGGAGCTTTTTTGGCTGAAGCCTTTGCAGGTGCAGTTTTCATCATCTCAGCTACCGTGGGGGCTGGGCCATACTTCACTTCGGCAGCGTTGGATTCGCCGGTGAGATAGGGGTCAAAGTCCACGCGGCGGTTCAGGGCCTGGCCAGCGGCCGTTTTGTTGTCGGCGATTGGCTTGGTTTCGCCGTAGCCGCGGGCCTCGATGCGGTCAGCAGGGATACCTTTGCTCAGCATGTAGGTGCGGGCAGCAGCAGCACGATCATAGCTCAACTTCAGGTTGTAGTCGTCGGCGCCTTTGCTGTCGGTGTGGCCAGCAATCGAGAGCGAGTAGTCGGGGTACTCGTTCAGAATCTGTACCATCTGCTGCAGCTTGGGGAACGAGCTAGACTTCAGGGTAGCCTTGTTGAAGTCGAAGTTGATGTACTTCGTGGCTTCGTTGAGGATTTTCTTCTGCTCGGCCTTAATCTCGGGGCAGCCTTTGTTGCTGGCGGGGCCGGCACGGTCGGGGCAGCGGTCCTGGAAGTCGGGCACACCGTCGCCGTCGCGGTCAAGCGGGCAACCGTTAGCGTCTACTTGGGTGCCAGCGGGGGTGTTGGGGCACTTGTCGAGGTTGTCGGGTACTTTGTCGCCGTCCGAGTCAAGTGGGCAGCCCGAAGCATCGACGCGCACGCCGGCCGGGGTGTTGGGGCACTTGTCGTCATTGTCAGCTACACCGTCGTTGTCCGCATCGGGGCAGCCTTGCAGGGCGGCGAGGCCTTTCACGTCGGGGCACTTGTCTTGGTAATCAGCTACGCCGTCGCCATCGGTGTCGATGGGGCAACCAGTTGCGTCCACTTTTACGCCGGCTGGGGTGCCGGGGCACTTATCCTTTTTGTCCGATACACCATCGCCGTCCTCATCCTTGGCTTTGCCCAAGTTGGCCCGTACACCAGCCGTAAACTGCAGGTAGCGGTCCTTCTTGTCCCAAAAAGTAGTAGCGTTGTTGTTTACCCCGTCCAAGCGAGCGTCGTCGGTTTGCAGATAAGCCTGCGTGACTTGCGCAAAGAAAACGGCCGACTCACCCAGATGGAAGTCAAGGCCACCACCTACGTGGCCGCCAAAGGTGCCAAAGCGGGTGAAGCTGTTGGGGGCCGTTGGCGTGGCATAGCGGTTAGCCAATACCCACGAAAATTGCGGTTCTACCAACAAGTAGGGGTGCAGGAAGAACTCATCCTTAACCGGCAGCTTCAGCTTGAAGCCCAGGCCAGCCTGGTACATCTGCGCTTTGAAGCGCCGGGCGGTGCCTACACTGCCATCTTGGGGATTACGTAGACGGGTGTAGTCCAAGTCTAGGCGCAGGTCGAGCCAACGGCCCACGTACTGCGTAATGTCAAGACCTCCACTGTAGGGCATGTTGTCCCATTTCCAGAAGTTGTTGCCGAGGTCGCCGCGGTACTGCGTAGCGTTGGCATGCAGGCCAATGGCCGTTTTGCGGTCTGCCGTTTGGGCATTTGCTTGTGAGGCGGTCAGCAATCCAACCCCAAATAGGGCTGCTTTGTAACAGATGTGTTTCATGAAATAGGGTGTTTTGAAGTATCTCTCCCTAGCTATGTATGGAGAAACAATAATGAGTAAAAGCGGAGTAAGAGGGTGTTTGGAACTATTTGATAGCTGCCGTTTACGCAGGAATTTGAGCCTTGTTGTCTAAACGTGGCAGTTTAGCGCCGACGCTGGCTCAGCGCTAGCGACAAACTATGCTCACTATCTGAACGATGCCGATAGCTATCTGACCTATTAAATTCAAGGGAAATAATAGCTGCTGCTGCTGCCATAGGGGTGTTACGAGAGCTTCTTCTGGACATGAGCAGCCGCCGCCAGCTACGCCCTATTTCGAAGAAATGGCTGTTAGCGACCCTACCCATTGCCGCCGAACTACCTAAGCCACCGAGCTTGCAGCGCTCACCCAAGACTATAATTATACGCTTACCGAAAAGCAGCTTATTCATGACCTCGCAAGCGAGCCCATATAGCAAGTACTTAGCGGCGCTGGCTTGGTTAGCCGTGACAATTTTAGGCACCATCACCAACTGGTATGGATCAGCTAACCAATGAATCGATGCTCCTGCACAAGCTAGACCTTAGAACTCCTGGCCATGTGTGCCAGCAAATCCTAATCTGGCTTAAGACCTATTTATAGAAAGAATAGGAATTGCCGTTTCTATAAAGTTGGCAGCATCACTCAACCCTACCCCTCTGTTAGCCAGGCATTGGCCATACCTTCGTCTACGAAGCGAGCAAACTGCACGGGGCTAGCGGGCATAGCGGCCTGGGCATCGGCAGGCAGGGTAGCCAAGTAGCCGGGCAGCACTAGAAAGCAGACGCGTAGCGGTTGGCTCAGTTCCTGCTGCACCTGGGGCAAGAAGTCGGTAGTCACCCACTCGGGACCGTTGAGGCTACGGTTGGTGCGGCGGCGCGAGTCGATAAGCCAGTAGCCACAGCGGTGCTGCAGCGCCGCCTGGCGCAGAGCCGCGTAGCCGGCGTGCAGTTCCGCCTCCGTGACCGAGCGCAGCCAGCGGCCGGTGAGGTGGCCGAGGTCGGGCCGGTAGGCCACTTGCAGAAAGTCGGTGGAAAACGGCTCGGGCGACATAAGCTTTAAAGGCAGCCCTAGCTGAGCTACGGCCATGCTAAAACTACGCAGCAGCCCGCAAACAGCCAGGTCTACCCTATTCACTTAGTACTAGCTAGCCACTGGTTCGGTGGCTAGCCAGGAGTTAGCCGCGCCCTCGTCTACGAAGCTGGCAAACTGCACAGCAGCAGTGGGCACACAGTAGGCGTAGGCCTGGGGCAAACTGGCCAGGTAATCGGGCAGTACTAATAAACCCACGCACAGGGGCTCGCCTAGTGCTTGTTGCATCTGAGGCAAGTAGTGCCGCGTGACCCATTCGGTACGGTGGAGGTAGCGGCACACGCGGCGGCGGGCGTCAATCAGCCAATTGCCATAGGTATAATGTAGTGCGGCCTGACGTAGTGCATCGTAGCTGGCGTGCATTTCAGCCTCGGCTACCGTACAGAGCCAGCGGCCCATTAGTAGGTCTAGGTCGGTGCTGTATGCGATTTCCAAGAAGGGAGTAGAGAATAAATTTGCGCACATAGGC
>CAZZDR010000074.1:11151-14043 GCA_964652535.1 uncultured Hymenobacter sp.
ACACATATCGCAACACCTTGGCGATGGCGCTACTAGCTGTTCTTATACAGAGCAGGCCGCAAAACTCTTAAGCAAGTATTTCATGACGAATGCGCAGATTTCTCTTTCAACGCACGTTTTTTTAACTTTCTATTGACAAGCGCCATAGCCTGCACACTATGCAGACGATACCCATTAGCTCCAAATATAACTCTCTATAAATTAGAAGTTTATTTTAATATTTATGAAAGGACGAACAGTATTTTATAGGTATATTTAGAGTTGAGAGCGCGGTATTAGTTCGCAACGATTGGTACCAGGTAGCCAGAAATACCGTTGTGCTGGACGAGTATTTGCTAAGCAATCAGCATCATCTAACCTAACCCCGTTATTCTTTTTTTTGTCCTATGTCGTCCACCTATCCTTTTAAAGTAGCTACTGCTAAGACGGACGCCGACTCGACTCGGCAATTTGTTATCCTGGCCGAAGTGAGTGGCCTTGATGATTACTATCAATTATTCGAAGACTATGGCTACGGCGGCGATGGCCTCTCGTGGCGCGAGCACATCGAAACCATTATCGAGGAGTTTCAGCCGGAACTGCTGGACCAGTTAGAGTTTGAGGAAGATGACGCTACGTTTGTGGCCTACGCCGAAAGCCCCGATGCGGTGCGCGACTTTATGGCCCTGGTGCTACCCTACTTTGGCGATTTGGGCAAGTTGAAGAAATATTTCGCTCAGGCTGACCCAGAGGATTTCTTCGCTTAGCGGCGCCTACCCCCTTTCGCTAGTTGATTCTGTTTGGGCGGGCGGCCAGGCAACTGGCTTCCTATGCCCATCGCTAGCTCTTTTTCTATGGCCGAAACGTTTCCTTTCACTGTTCAACAGGTCGAGGGAATACACCTCGATATGCCCCATCGCCGCTACAGCATTTTGGTAGATGTGGGGCAGTACGAATATGCGGAATTGTTTGAAGAATACGGCTACTCAGGCAATGGCCCGTCGTGGGCAGAGTACATTCACGCCGTTTTAATAGCGCATGACCCCGTGCTACTCGACCACCTCGAAACTGACGAGGAAGGCGACACCTACCTCGCGTATGCCGCCAGCTCTGCGGCAGTAGACCGCTTCATGCAGGTGACACGCCCCCGCTGACCCGGAGCAGCTCATCACCTACTTCAAGCAAACCGAACTAACCGCCTTTTTGAATAGCCCTACCCCTCATTATTAGGATCACGGCTGGATAGTAGAAATAAGTAACTCTTCCGAAATTAACTAATTAGAAAAGCGCCCTATTGCTTACTGAGCAATTCGGTGCTTTCTCAGGAAATTATCACCTGTTGTTAACCCTGAGAAAGCTAGACTACTTAATGGCAGTTTTGGGTAGATGCATGGAGAAGTATCCTTTTTGTGTGTCTCTAGAAGCTGGTGATGCGGCTCAGCTGCGGCACCAGAACCAAGCGGTTATCGGCTTACTTGGTCGATCTAGAGGTACATCGGCCCACACGGGGGCGTTGGCGAGTAGGCAGCAGAGCGGCCATGTGTGCTAGTCAGGAAGACGGATAGGGCTTGCGTTTACGCGCATCATTAAGCAGCGTGAAGCTGGCGCGTGGGTTTGCGCTGCATCTTTGCCGGTGCTTTACCCTTGCCTATGAATCGTCGAGCTTTCGTGCGGGATGCGGGCCTGCTCGCTGCAAGTTCTTGTTGGCCCCTACCCCCCCTTTTGGCTGCCAGCGCACCTAGCTTTCCAGTGGTACGCCCAGCAGTTGGTCAACGGCGTTTTCGCAGCCGCGCGGTAGACGCAGCCGTTAGCGAGTTTCAGCGCGAGGTGAAAGACCCTGAGTTGGGCTGGCTGTTTGGCAACTGCTTTCCCAATACGCTGGATACGACCGTGATACCCGGCACGCGCGCCAGCCGGCCCGATACCTATGTTATCACGGGCGACATCGATGCTATGTGGCTGCGCGATAGTTCGGCCCAGGTATGGCCTTACTTACCGCTCATTACCCAGGATGCGGCATTGCGCCAGCTAGTGGCGGGCGTCATCAACCGGCAGACGCAGTACATCTTAAAGGACCCCTACGCCAACGCTTTCTACAACGACCCTGCTAAAGTGAGCGAGTGGCACGCTGACCACACGGCCATGCAACCCGGCGTGCACGAGCGCAAGTGGGAAATCGACTCGCTCTGCTACCCCATCCGGCTGGCGTATAGCTACTGGAAAACCACTGGCGACACCCAGCCCTTCGATGCCGACTGGCGCCAAGCCATCGCCTTGGTGGTAAAAACTTTCCGCGAGCAGCAGCGCAAATCCAGCGCTGGCCCTTACCACTTCCAACGCCAAACCCTGACCTCAGCCGACACCCAGGCGCTGGCCGGTTATGGCTACCCGGTACGGCCGTGCGGGCTCATTGCCTCAGCTTTCCGGCCCAGCGACGATGCCACGCTCCTCCCCTTTTTGGTGCCTAGCAATTTCTTTGCTGTGGCCAGCCTGCGGCAGGCCGCGCTCATGCTCTACGACGTGTACCACGAGCAGGCGGGCTACAACGAATTGATGGCTTTTGCTGACGAAATCGCGGTGGCCTTGCGGCAGCATGCCCTCATTACGCACCCCGAGTTTGGCTCTGTCTACGCCTACGAGGTCGATGGCTACGGCAGCCACACCTTCATGGATGATGCCAACGTACCCAGCCTGCTGGCCCTACCCTACCTCGGCGCACTACCTCTCAACGAGCCTACTTACCAGAATACACGCCGGCTAGCGCTTTCGGCCAGTAATCCCTTCTTTTTCAAAGGCTCGGCGGCCGAGGGTGTTGGCGGGCCGCATGTGGGCCTGGACATGATTTGGCCAATTAGTATCATCATGCGGGGCCTTACTAGCACCGATGATGCGGAAATTCAAGCTTGCGTGCAA
>CAZZDR010000075.1:0-13862 GCA_964652535.1 uncultured Hymenobacter sp.
CCGGCCTTTATTTGGTCGTCGAGGCGGTCGAGCTCGCCTTCCATCAGGGTCGAAACTGCGGGAGCGATTTCGGCTTCCTGGCGGGGGGGTAGCAGGGTGTCGGGCTTCTCGCCTTTCTTATTGAGCTCCAGCACTTCGCGCACGCGCTCAGCACTTACCATTACCCAGTTGTTATCGCCCCGGAAGGCAAACCACATGCGCTTGCGGAAGATATCGGTTTTCTGCAAAAACGCCTCGCCATTAGCCAGTTGCAACGGGCGCTGCACCTGCGGAATGTCCTTGAGCGCGTCGAGGTAGGCGTCGAGCTCGTAGTTGAGGCAGCACTTGAGACGGCCGCACTGGCCGGCCAGCTTCTGGGGGTTGAGGCTGAGGTTTTGATAGCGTGCGGCGGTGGTACTCACAGCCTTAAAATCGGTGAGCCAGGTAGAGCAGCACAGCTCGCGGCCACATACGCCGATGCCACCGATACGGCCAGCTTCCTGGCGCAAGGATATCTGGCGCATCTCGACGCGCACCCGAAACTCGTCGGCTAGCCGCCGAATGAGTTCCCGAAAATCAACCCGGTCTTCAGCCGAGTAGTAGAACAGCGCCCGCGTGCGGTCGGCCTGGTACTCGACGTCGGAGAGCTTCATCTTGAGGCGCAGCTCATCAACCACGGCGCGGGCCCGGAACATGGTGCCATTTTCGAGGTCGCGCACGGCCTGCCAGCGCTCCTCGTCGTCGGGGGTAGCCACGCGCAGAATGGGGCGGATGTCGCGCGAGTCGGTAGGCACTTTCTTTTTGCGCATTTGCAGGCGCACCAGCTCGCCCTTGAGGCTCACGTGGCCCAGGTGCCAGCCCGAGCCAGCAGCCTCTACTACTACGGCGTCGCCCGTGACGAGGGGCAGGCGCTTGTCGTTGCGAAAGAATTCTTTGCGGCCGCCCTTAAAGCGAATCTCTACGCAGTCGAAACCGCGGAAATCGGAGGGCATATCAACGTCGGCAAGCCAGTCGAATACGTTGAGCCGAGTGCAGCCGCCCGAAGAGCAGCCGCCTTTGGAGCCGCAGCCGCCTACCTTACTGGTAGAGCAGCCGCCGCCGGATGAACAAGAGGCACAAGCCATAATATATATAGAAAAGCAGCCGCGTAAAGGGCCGCACGAAAGTGGGAATCTAGCAAAGATAACCTATTTATAGAGGCTCAGGAAAGGGACTGCCTACCCCAGCTATAGCCGGCAGGTTTCGCCTTATCCTTTGAGCCGTCACCTTACTAAATGGGCCATCAGTAGCGCATTGGGTGCGCCTTGCTGCGCAACAGATGAGCGGCAGTAGCAGTTCGCTAGGTGCCGCGGGCTGCAGCACGGCGGCCTGTTTCGTTGTTGGCCGTGCTGGCACTTGTTGGCAACCTGTGCTTGACTGCCAAAGGCGGCTGGTGCTGACGGCTAGCCGCTGGGGCGTTTCTGCCAAAACGGCCACTCCCGCACCCCGGCCCCAAATGTGCCCTACCCCCTACTATGAATTGGTTAACTTCTTTACTCACAAAAATCTCCGCTAAAAACCCCGGCCACGGACGTGGCCCCGAAAAGCCGGCCGTAAGTGTGCGCGAGCGCGTGTCGGCCCTGCGCCATTTGCCCGCTTTCCTGAAGCTGATTTGGCTGACTTCGCCGGCGCTCACGCTTGGCAACATTATGCTGCGGCTGGTGCGGGCGGCCCTGCCGCTGGCCATGCTCTACGTGGGCCGGCTCATCCTCGACGATGTGGTGCAGCTCACGCGGTTGCCAGCCGCTGGCCGCGCCCTACCCCCCGTTTTTGGGCTGGTGGCGCTAGAGTTTGGGCTAGTGCTACTGGCTGATGCGTTGGGCCGCGCCGTAGCGTTGCTCGACTCGCTGCTCGGCGATTTATTTGCTAACGCCAGCTCGGTACGCCTCATGCGCCACGCCGCCGAGCTCGACCTCGACCAGTTTGAAGACAGCGCCTTCTACGACAAGCTGGAGCGCGCGCGCCGCCAAACGCTGTCGCGCTCGGTGCTCATGAGCCAGGTGCTGGCCCAGGGCCAAGATGCCGTAACGCTGGTGCTGCTGGCCGGCGGGCTGGTGGCGTTTCAGCCGTGGCTGCTGGGGCTGCTGCTGCTGGCCGTGGTGCCCGCCTTCCTAGGCGAAAGCCACTTCAACGAGCGCAGCTACTCGCTTTCGCACTCCTGGACGCCCGAGCGCCGCGAGCTCGACTACCTGCGCCAAACCGGCGCCAGCGACGAAACGGCTAAAGAGGTAAAAATCTTTGGGTTATCGGACTTTCTGATTGCCCGCTTTGAAACGCTGTCAGACCAGTTTTATACCCAAAACAAGGCGTTGGCACTGCGGCGCGCCGGCTGGGGCACAGTGTTCGCGGCCGTGGGCGCGGCAGGCTACTACGGAGCCTATCTCTATATTATTAAGCAAGCGGTAGGCGGGGCCATTTCTATTGGCCAGCTCACATTTCTGGCGGGCTCGTTTGCCCGGCTGCGCAGCCTGCTAGAAGGTATCCTGAGCCGCTTCAGCCAGGTGGCCGATGGGGCACTATACCTGCAAGATTTCTTTGATTTCTTTCAGATTACACCCCGCATCGTGCGGCCTACCCTAGGCCAGGCAGTGCGCGCTTTTCCGCGGCCCATCCAACAGGGTTTCACCTTCGAAGATGTCGGCTTTAAGTATAAGAACGCCGAAAAGTGGGCGCTGCGTCACTTGTCTTTTGATCTAAAAGCTGGGGAGAAGCTCGCGCTGGTGGGCGAAAACGGCGCTGGCAAGACTACCCTTGTCAAGCTGTTGGCGCGCCTTTACGACCCCAGCGAGGGCCGCATTCTGCTCGATGGCCACGACCTGCGCGAGTACGACCCAGCCGAGCTACGTCAGGAAATCGGCGTCATTTTCCAGGATTTTGTACGCTTCCAGCTGCCCGCTGGCCAAAACCTGGCCGTGGGGCGCATCGAGGAGCGCCAAAATCAGCCGCGTATCGAGCAGGCCGCCCACCAAAGTCTGGCCGACTCAGTCATTGCCAAGCTACCACTAGGCTACGACCAGATGATAGGCCGGCGCTTCAACGGCGGCGTAGACCTAAGCGGCGGCGAATGGCAGAAAATCGCCCTGGGCCGCGCCTACATGCGCGAAGCACAGTTGCTCATTCTCGACGAGCCCACCGCCGCCCTCGATGCCCGCGCCGAGTTTGAGGTGTTTGAGCGCTTCAAAGAGTTGACGCTGGGCAAGACGGCGGTGCTCATTAGCCATCGCTTTAGTACGGTGCGCATGGCCGACCGCATTCTGGTCATTGAATACGGTCGGGTACAGGAAATTGGCTCGCACGAAGAGCTACTTGCCAAGGACGGGCGCTATGCGGAACTCTTCGCTCTGCAAGCCGCTGGCTACCGCTAGCAAAGTGGGTGTAAAAAGCGCTTCATTGATATCTCATATTGCCCGGTTCCTTTAGGGTAGAAGGCTAGGCAGTAGCGTGGTCTTTTTACCAGACTAGGCCTATTTTTTGAGCTTTGCATGCACTGCTTACTAGCGCAAGCAGTGCAAATCATCCTGCTTACTCACGGGGCTAATAAGCTGAACCCTAGCCAGAAAATCCGTTTCTGTCCGTAGCTTAGAGAGTTGATTAAAACCTCTACCCTACTTCCATGAAACCCACCACTACATTTAAGTTGGCTGGCTTATTTAGCCTGCTCTTACTCTCCGGTTGCTTCACCTCTCGCGAGGCGCGCGTCGAGTCGAGCTACAGCTACCGGGGCCGCTTTCGGCACTACCGCACCTATGGTTTTTTGAGCGGCAACGGTCTCACTGCCGACAGCACCCGCCTCAGTGAGGCCCTGCGCGAGGCCGTGCGGCAGCGCATGCGCTTGCAAGGCTATCGTTTTGCACGCCGCAACCCCGATTTGATGGTCAGCTTCAAGCTGTTTGAAGGCGATATGCGCTTCCCCGGCTTCATGCAAGAGGATATTACACGTTGGGTTAAAAACAACGATGCAGAAGACGAAGAAACCCCCGACGAGCAGCGCCACGCCTACCAGCCTACCCGCCTGCTTTTGCTCGACGGCACGCTCATGGTGACGCTTATAGATACCAAAACGGATAATGCCATCTGGAACGGCTACGCCTCGGGCGTGACGCTGCCCGAAGGTATTCGGGGTGAGTACGTGCTAGTACGCTCGGTACGCGCCGTATTCGACCGCTACCGCATTTTTACCGAAAACTATTTCAACGGCGGCAACCTCGACGGGGCCATGAACGGTCAGCCCACAGTCGACCCCAGCGCTAGCCCTACCCCCTCCCCAGCCACCGAAACCCCTCGTTAAGCAGCGGCAACCTACTTTTCGTTTTAGTCCAACCCGGCGCGGGTGTACCTTTGCCTGTCTGCGCTCGTGCGCCCGCTACCTAACTAGCTGACTGATATGCTTCTCGCCGTAAACTCCTCTTACCAGCCCAGCGACTACCTCCCCATTCTCATCCAGTTTGGGTTAGCTGTCGCCTTCGTGGCCTTTGCCATGATTGTCTCGCACCTAGTGGGACCCAAGCGCCATAGCCGCGTCAAAGACTCTTCCTTTGAGTGCGGTATCGAGAGTGTGGGTAATGCCCGCACGCCTATCTCGGTTAAGTACTTCCTAACGGCTATCCTATTCGTGCTTTTCGACGTGGAAGTGATTTTCATGTACCCCTGGGCTGTGAACTTCCGCCAGCTCGGCTCTGCTGGTTTCGTGGAGATGATAATCTTTATGACCCTACTGATGGCCGGCTTTGGTTACGTTATCAAGAAAGGAATTCTACGCTGGAATGAAGCCGTTCCTAGTCAAACTTTCGCGGTAAAACCGGTGTTGGAAAAACAGCCCGCTATCGCTGCGCAGGCTGCTTAAACTGACTTACTCTCATGGTTGATACCCGAGTTCCTGAAATCAAATCCGTACCAGCCCCCGAAGGCATCGAGGGTGCGGGCTTTTTCGCTACTTCTTTGGAGAAGGTAGTGGGCATTGCCCGCGCCAACTCCCTGTGGCCGCTGCCTTTTGCTACCTCATGCTGCGGCATCGAGTTTATGGCTACCATGGGCGCGCACTACGATATCTCACGCTTTGGCTCCGAGCGCCCCAGTTTCTCGCCCCGCCAGGCCGACTTGCTGATGGTAATGGGCACCATCGCCAAGAAGATGGCGCCCATTGTAAAGCAGGTATATGAGCAAATGGCCGAGCCCCGGTGGGTGCTTGCCATGGGCGCTTGTGCCTGCTCAGGCGGCATATTCGACTCCTATTCAGTCCTGCAAGGCATTGACCGCATTATCCCGGTTGATGTGTACATTCCTGGCTGCCCTCCCCGCCCCGAGCAGGTGCTTGATGGCTTGATGCGCGTGCAAGACCTCGCCAAAAACGAGAGCATTCGCCGGCGCAACTCGCCTGAATACCAGGCGTTGCTAGCGTCCTACAACATTAAATAATTAGCTGTTAGCTATTAGCTTTTCTTTCAGAAGCCTGTTAGTTAAAGAGCTGAGAGCTGGCAGTCATAAGCTAAGGGCATAACATAGGCCTCTGTTAGAATATGGCTGATCCAACAAAAGAAGAGTCGACCGCTGCCCAGGAAACTGCTGCTGCTCAGGACCCTACCGCGCAACAAAATGCACAGGTTTTGGCCTTGCTTCACAATCTGTTTGGTGAGGCCACTTTCACCGAGGTACACGAGCCCTACGGCCTGCTTACAGTGACGACCAAGCGTGAGCATATCCACCGCATTGTGGCTGGCTTACAGCAAGACGAAACACTGAAGTTTCACTTCCTTACCACGATGTGTGGCATTAATTATCCCGAGAACCTCAACCAGGAACTCGGCATAATTTATCATTTGCACAGTTTGGTGCATAACATTCGGCTGCGCATCAAAATCTTTTTTCCGATAGCCGATCCGGTAGTACCAACGCTTACTGACCTCTACGCTGCCGCCAACTGGATGGAGCGCGAGACCTACGACTTCTACGGCGTTATCTTCACTGGTCACCCAAATCTGCGTCGTATCTTGAATGTCGAGGATATGGACTATCATCCCATGCGCAGGCAATATCCCCTCGAAGATGGCACGCGCGAAGACAAAACGGACCTATTCTTTGGTCGATAAATAATAGTGTGCTTGGTGCCCGGTGCGTAGTACTTGGCCTGAGAAAGCAGTATTAGAAATCAAGCACTCATAACTAAGCTCCAGGCACCTACACAATGGCAGTAAATGACGCCCTGGCCGGCACTCACAAGATTATCGAAGAAGCACACGAGCAGCAAAACGGCCAGCTCGTGCCTACACTCAACGACTTTTCGCAGGAACTGACAACCCTTAACTTGGGTCCAACTCATCCTGCTACGCACGGAATTTTTCAGAACATCCTGCAGATGGATGGGGAGCGCATTATTTCGGGCGTGCCAACTATCGGCTACATCCACCGCGCATTCGAAAAGATAGCCGAGCGCCGCCCATTCTACCAGATTACGCCGCTAACGGACCGCATGAACTACTGTTCATCGCCCATTAACAACATCGGCTGGCATCTTACAGTAGAAAAGCTACTTGGCGTAACAGTGCCCAAACGCGCTCAATATATGCGCGTGATAATGATGGAGTTGGCCCGCATCGCCGACCACCTCATTTGCAACTCTATTTTGGGGGTAGATACTGGTGCCTTCACTGGCTTTCTCTACGTTTTTCAAGAACGAGAGAAGATTTACGAAATATATGAAGAAGTCTGCGGCTCGCGTCTCACCACCAATATGGGTCGGGTGGGCGGCATGGAGCGCGATTTTTCGGCGGTAGCTATCGAAAAGCTGCGCAAGTGGCTCAAAGAGTTTCCAGCAGTAATGAAGGAGTTTGAGGCGATGTTCAATCGCAACCGCATCTTCATGGACCGCGTGGTAAACGTAGGTCCTATTACGGCTGAAAAGGCACTGAACTACGGATTTACTGGTCCAAACCTACGAGCCGCTGGTGTCGATTACGATGTACGGGTAATGAACCCGTATTCTTCTTACGAAGATTTCGATTTCGAAATTCCAGTAGGCACCAACGGCGATACATATGACCGTTTTCTGGTGCGCAACGAGGAAATCTGGCAAAGTCTAAGCATCATCAATCAAGCGCTTGACCGTTTACCCGAAGGTCCTTTCCACGCCGACGCTCCGCACTACTATTTGCCCCCCAAGCAGGCTGTATACAAGAATATGGAGGCGCTGATTTATCATTTCAAAATAATCATGGGTGAGATTGATGCTCCTGTGGGTGAAGTGTATCAATCAGTAGAAGGTGGTAATGGCGAACTGGGCTTCTACTTGATTTCGGATGGTGGGCGCACCCCCTACCGTCTGCACTTCCGGCGGCCGTGCTTTATTTACTACCAAGCCTACTCGGAAATGGTGGTAGGCACAAGCCTATCGGACGCCATCGTCATTCTATCGTCGATGAATGTAATCGCTGGTGAGCTGGACGCCTAGTTTTTTAGTTGAAAGTATTTGATATGGAGCCGACTACCGCCGCTGCTAAACCTCAGTTTTCCCCCGCTGCCCAAGCTGAAATCAAGCGCCTACTCACGCATTATCCTGATGACCGCAAGAAATCAACCTTACTGCCTGTGTTGCATATTGCGCAAGCCGAGTTTGGTGGTTGGGTAAGCCCCGAAGTGCAAGACTTGGTAGCCGAAACGCTAGGTCTGCGCCCAATTGAGGTGTATGAGGTTAGTACATTCTACACCATGTTCAACCTCAAGCCAGTGGGTAAGCATGTGTTAGAAATATGCCGTACTGGCCCCTGTATGTTGCGTGGCTCCGATGAATTAACGGCACAGCTTGAGCGCATCACTGGTGCTAAAGTGGGCGGCACTTCTCCCGATGGTCATTTCACTTTGAAGGAGGTGGAATGCTTAGCCGCGTGCGGTTTTGCCCCTGTAGTACAGGTGCGCGAGAAGTATTATGAATCACTCGACACAGAGGAGAATGTTAACGCCATGCTTAGTGAACTGCGAGGCTTGGTTCATCGGCCTATCCTGCCGTGGGAAGAGACTGGCTTGCCTACTTCATTGCAAAATAACTAATAGCGAACTAGTTTAATAATATGGGACGCAAGCTATTAACTGAACATGTTAACGTAGAAGGCATTGAAACCTTCGCCGTATATCGCAAACATGGTGGTTACCGCGCCGTGGAGAAGGCGCTGAAGATGACGCCGGAAGAAGTGGTAGAAGAAGTGAAAAAGTCAGGCCTACGTGGGCGCGGCGGCGCTGGCTTCCCAACTGGCCTCAAGTGGAGCTTTTTAGCTAAGCCTGAAGGTGTACCACGCTACCTCGTATGCAACGCCGATGAGTCAGAGCCGGGCACTTTTAAAGACCGCTACTTAATGTCGAAGCTGCCGCACTTGCTCATTGAGGGCATGATTGCAGGCAGCTATGCACTAGGCGCACGTACCAGCTACATCTATATCCGGGGTGAGCTATTATATGTATTGCGTATTCTGGAAAAAGCTATTGCAGAGGCTTATGCTGCTGGCTTTCTCGGAGAGAACATTCAAGGCTCTGGCTATTCTCTTGATTTACACGTACATCCGGGCGGCGGTGCGTATATCTGCGGTGAAGAAACTGCATTGTTAGAATCATTAGAAGGCAAACGTGGTAATCCGCGTAATAAGCCTCCTTTTCCGGCTGTGCAGGGCCTGTATGCCCGTCCTACTGTGGTTAACAATGTAGAGAGCATCGCTACAGTTGTGCCCATTCTAAATATGGGCGGCGATGAGTACGCTAAAATAGGAGTAGGGAAAAGCACTGGCACCAAGCTATTTTCGGCTTGTGGTCACCTTAATAAGCCGGGTATCTACGAGTTAGAGCTAGGCGTGCCAGTAGAGGAGTTTATCTATTCCGACGAGTACTGCGGCGGTATTTGGAAAGGTCGTGAACTAAAGGCTGTGGTAGCAGGAGGCTCTTCAGTACCAATTCTGCCTAAAGAACTAATTCTCAAAACAGCTGCTGGCGAAAATCGCCTAATGACCTATGAATCGCTCAGCGACGGCGGCTTTGTGACGGGCACGATGCTTGGCTCAGGTGGTTTTATCGCAATGGACGAGACGACGTGCATTGTGAAAAATACTTGGAATTTTTCGCGCTTCTATCACCATGAGAGTTGCGGCCAATGCTCGCCCTGCCGTGAAGGCACAGGCTGGCTCGAAAAAGTGCTGCATCGCTTGGAACATGGCCACGGTTCGATGCACGATATTGACCTTATTGTGAGCGTAGCCAAGCAGATTGAGGGCAATACTATTTGCCCACTTGGAGAAGCTGCTGCCTGGCCAGTAGCTGCTGCTGTGCGTCACTTCCGCGATGAATTTGAGTGGCATGTAACGCACCCAAAAGAGGCAACTGCGCCGGGTGCGGTGTACCGCGGCAACCTAGTATTAGCCTAGACTCACTTAATAGTTATCAATTACAAATTATCAAAACATTGCAGCTTTCGAGTAATTTTTCGCTACCTCAGCGAAAAATGTATTTGGCTCAGCTCTGATAATTTTCGACCTAATGGCTAAAATAACTTTCGACGGAATTGAGGTGGAAGTGCCTGATGGCACAACTATCCTCAACGCAGCCCGCAAAATTGGGGGCGGTGTGGTGCCACCCGCTATGTGCTACTATACGCCTCTAAAGGGTAGCGGCGGCAAGTGCCGTGCCTGCTTAGTGCGCGTAGCTGCTGGCTCAGCTAAAGACCCGCGCCCGATGCCTAAGCTTGTAGCTTCCTGCATCACACCAGTGCAGGACGGCATGGTAGTCGAAAATACGACTAGCCAGCAAGTGCTCGACGTTCGCAAAGGCATAGTAGAGATGCTACTCATCAACCACCCGCTCGACTGTCCCGTCTGCGACCAAGCTGGTGAGTGTGACTTGCAAAACTTTGCGTTCGAGCATGGGGTAAGCACTACGCGCTATGAGGAAGAGCGGCGCACGTTTGAGAAAATCGATATTGGTCCTTATGTGCAATTGCACATGACGCGCTGTATCCTGTGCTACCGTTGTGTATACACTGCCGAGCAGCTTACTGATGGTCGGGTGCACGGAGTATTAGGCCGCGGTGATGCTGCTGAGATTGGTACTTACATCGAGAACACAATTTCTAACGATTTCAGTGGCAACGTAATTGATGTGTGCCCAGTAGGTGCACTCACTGACAAGACCTTTCGTTTCAAGCAGCGCGTGTGGTTCACTAAACCGGTGAATGCGCACCGCGATTGCAATCATGAGAAGTGCACGGGTCATGTAACATTGTGGTACAAAGGCAAGGACGTATTGCGCGTAACTGCTCGCAAGGATGAATACGGCGAGGTGAAAGAGTGGATTTGCAATGAGTGCCGCTTTGAGAAGAAGGAAACGTCAGATTGGGTTATTGAAGGTCCCGCTCATATCGACCGTTCATCCGTCATTTCAGCTAATCATTACGAACTACCAGTACTCAACGCGCAGGTCATCGCTGACTTGCCGGAGAGTACGGTACGTGAGTTAGAAAAGAATCCCCCACTGAAACTAGGCGGCCCCAATGGCACCAGTTTCTAATTGCCGTGTTGATAAAAAGGCGATATATTTTTCCAATCCTTCTTAGCACTAGTTACCCTATAGATAGGCGAATACGATACAACACTTCGCAAAATCTAGTCTGACACTTTTCTTCTATGTCTCTCGAATCTTTAGGCTGGCAAGGCCTCGTTGTGCTGGTGGTATTTGGCGTTTCGCTGCTGATTGCCACGTACTGTACATACGCTGAGCGTGTAATTGCCGCATTCTTGCAAGACCGGGTAGGGCCCGACCGTGCTGGCCCTTTCGGCCTCGCGCAGCCTTTGGCTGATGCTGTAAAGCTTTTCACTAAGGAGGAATTCTTCCCAAGTGGAGCAAATAAAGCACTTTTCATTTTTGGCCCCTGCTTGGCCATGATAACGGCACTGATGTCATCAGCTGTTATCCCGTTTGGTAGCTTTCTCAAATTCGGAGAAACCGTAGTGCACTTACAAGGCATCGAAATCAATGTCGGAATGCTTTATGTATTCGGTATTGTATCGCTGGGCGTCTATGGTATTATGATTGGTGGCTGGGCCTCTAACAACAAGTTTTCGCTCCTCGGTGCTATTCGGGCTGCCTCACAGAACATTAGCTACGAATTGGCGATGGGCTTAGCTCTCATTGCAGTACTTATGATGTCGGGCTCACTCTCGTTACGCGACATCACGCTGCAGCAATCGGTACCTGGTGAGTGGCACTTTTGGAATATTGTGAAGCAGCCACTAGGCTTTATCATCTTCATTGTCTGCGCTTTTGCTGAGACTAACCGTACACCTTTTGACTTGCCTGAGTGTGAAACCGAGCTGGTAGGCGGCTACCACACGGAGTATAGCTCGATGAAAATGGGCTTGTACCTGTTTGCGGAGTACGTCAATGTTTTCGTGGCTTCGGCAGTGATGAGCGTTATCTACTTTGGTGGCTTCAACTTCCCGTTCCAATACGAGCTGCGTAGCTGGCTGTCTTCATCCCAAGGTCTATCGCTAGATGCAGCGCAGAATATTGTTGCCATCTTGGGAGTAGTGAGCGTTTTTGCTAAAATCTTCTCGTTCATTTTCTTCTTCATGTGGGTGCGCTGGACGCTGCCGCGCTTCCGCTACGACCAGTTGATGCGTTTGGGCTGGACGATACTCATCCCACTTGCTATTTTCAATATTCTGCTTACCGGCGGCCTTATTACCACTGGCATCATTCCGGAAATTAAGCAGTGGTGGTAAGCGACGTAACTCGTCTGCCCTACCCCCCTCTTCCTATCTAAATTCATGCAATCGCTAAGCAACCGCGCCAAGAAACTAGAAAAAAAGCCTATGACGCTCGCTGAGCGGGCATACCTACCGGCGATTTTTCAGGGCCTGACCATTACGATGCAGCACTTCTTTCGAGCTGCTACTAAGAAGCAAGTTACTATTCGCTACCCCGAAGAAACGCGGCCGTTTTCACCCGTTTTCCGAGGCTTGCATGTGCTGAAGCGTGACGAGCAAGGTCGTGAGCGCTGCACAGCCTGTGGCTTGTGTGCCGTGGCTTGCCCTGCCGAAGCCATAACAATGGTTGCTGGCGAGCGCAAAAAAGGTGAACAGAATCTCTATCGTGAAGAGAAATATGCTGTTAGCTACGAGATAAACATGCTACGCTGCATCTTTTGCGGTCTCTGTGAAGAGGCTTGTCCGAAAGCTGCGGTGTACCTCCAAGCCGACAAAATGGCGCCGCCGCGTTACGAGCGCGACGAGTTCATTTATGGGAAAGACCGCTTGGTAGAGCCTATTTCGCCCGATAATCGCTCGAAGCGTGGCATTCAACTTACGCCAGAGCAAGCCGAGAAACTACGTGGCCAGTTGGCATAGTAAGTTAGGGTAAGCTCCAGCTTGCTGACCGACGAAATTTTCAAGCAGAATGGTAAGCTAAAGCTTACGCTACAACATATGTCTCTCTTTCTCTTTCTCGCGTTTGTGGCCTTACTGAGTGCACTGGGTGTGGTGCTGGTTAAAAACCCGGTGCATAGCGTGCTATTCCTCATCCTCACGTTTTTCACTCTCTCGGCTCATTACCTGATGCTGAATGCGCAGTTCTTGGCTGCCGTCAATATCATCGTGTACGCCGGGGCCATCATGGTGCTATTCCTGTTCGTGATTATGTTCTTGAACCTGAATGAGGACACGGAGCCGCACAAGCCAGCATTAGCTAAAATCGCCGCCACTATCGCTGGTGGTTCGTTGCTGCTGATTATGGTGGCAGCCCTGCGCAATGTGGTTCCAACTGGCTACAACGCAGCCACCTTCGATTCGCAGGTGGGGATGGTTGACCGGCTAGGCATGGTATTGTTCAAGCAATATTCCCTACCCTTCGAGTTAGCTTCAATTTTGCTATTAGCTGCCATGGTTGGCTCGGTGATGCTGGGTAAGCGCGAAACGGGCGAGCGGAATTTCTAAAATCACCCTTTACTAAGAAACAAAAAGCGGCCACCGAAATATCGGTGGCCGCTTTTTTTGTAACATATCCAAAATAAAGTACTGGTGACAACTAAGAAGACACTCTGGATAATGTTTTGGCTATCGATTGTCATTAACTGTATAATTCAATACCTATTTCACCCAACTGTAATTGGTGGCAATGATTTTTTGTCATTCGCGAGCGCAATTGTAGGCAGAGCAACCGCCTTTTTACTGCTCCCGTTCTTTGCGCTCGGCATCATGAATTTGATAGCCTACTTCGCTCAAAAGCCTATCAGCTACAAAGTACCTATTCTCTGGACATTTTGGCTCATTTTCTTTGTAGTCAGTACATTGAGTTATTTGTAATAAGCGGACAGAAACGAAAACGGCGACTGATTCCTCAGTCGCCGCTTCGGTGTTAAAACCAAATCTCTACTTTACCACCACATCCGTTTTGATACTCAGTTCAGTCAATTGCTTGTCTGAGATGGGCGAGGGCGAGTCAATCATCACATCGCGGCCCGAATTATTTTTGGGGAAGGCGATGAAGTCGCGGATGCTATCGGCGCCTCCAAAGAGCGAGCAGAGGCGGTCGAAGCCGAAGGCAATGCCACCGTGGGGTGGGGCGCCGTACTCGAAGGCGTCGAGTAGAAAGCCGAACTGCGCCTGCGCTTCCTCGGGCGAGAAGCCGAGCAGCGAAAACATGCGCGCCTGCACCGCCCGGTCGTGGATACGGATGGAGCCACCGCCTACTTCTACCCCGTTGATGACCAGGTCATAAGCGTTGGCACGAGCCTGGCCAATGGTGTCGGGGTTATCGAGTAGGTGCAAATCGTCGGGTTTGGGCGACGTGAAGGGGTGGTGCATGGCGAAGTAGCGGCC
>CAZZDR010000076.1:0-13768 GCA_964652535.1 uncultured Hymenobacter sp.
CGGGGCTGGCTAGAAGTCATTTGCGGCTCCATGTTTTCGGGTAAAACCGAGGAGCTGATTCGCCGCCTCACCCGCGCCCGCATTGCGCGGCAGCGGGTCGAGATTTTCAAGCCCGCCCTCGATACCCGCTACCACACCCAGGATGTGGTGAGCCACAACCAAAACAGCATCCGCTCGACGCCGGTGCAGTCGCCGGCCGAAATCCTGCTGTTGGCTGGCGGCAGCACCGACGTAGTAGGCATCGACGAAGCCCAGTTTTTCGACGAAAGCCTGGTGGAGGTGTGCAAGCAGCTGGCCGACAGCGGCATTCGCGTTATCGTGGCTGGGCTGGATATGGACTACCGCGGCCGCCCCTTCGGGCCCATGCCGGCGCTGCTGGCCACCGCCGAGTTTGTGACCAAGGTGCACGCCGTGTGTGTGTGCTGCGGCGAGTTAGCTGCCTACTCTTACCGCATTGCGGCCAGCGAAAAACAAGTGCTGCTGGGCGAAACCGACAGCTACGAGGCTCGCTGCCGCCCCTGCTTCTTGGCTGGCACGTCCGCCCGAGCCATGGGCACCGAGCCCCTGCCTGCGCGCAAGGAGCAGTAGCCGCTCGCGCCTGGGTACGGGGTGGCGCGCCCTACCCCCACTACTCGCAATGATAAACAGCGCCTGCGCGTTAGGCACTGTTATTTGCTGATTGCTCACTGCTAATTGACCCTGTATGCCGCGTTTTTCCGCTTGGTTCTTTTTATTAGGAATGCTGGCCGCGGCGCGGGCCTGGGGCCAGGGCGCCGCCTACGGTGACTGGGAGCTGCACCTGCCGGCCCGCCACCCACTGGGCCTGGCCGAAGCCGGCAGTCGGCTGTATGTGCGAGACGAGTCGTCGTTTTATTTCTACGACAAAAGCCTGCATACTACCCAGCTGCTGTCGCGCCGCGATGGTCTTAGCGACGTGAGCGTGAAGGCTATGGCCTACGACTCGGCCTCGGCGCAGTTGGTCATCGTGTACAACAATGGCAATATCGACCTGCTGGGTGCTAACGGTGGCGTACGCAACGTGACGGACCTGCTGCGCAAGGAAAGCCAAGCAGCCAAGAGCGTTTACCAAGTGCAGGTATACAATGGGCTGGCCTACATTGGCAGCACGCTGGGCGTGATAGTGCTGGACCTGGCCAAGCGGGAGGTGCGCGATACCTATAGCGCTATTGGGCCGGGTGGCCAGGCCATTACGTCTTACGCCACCGTTGTGCTGCACGATACCATTTACGCGTCTACCTCGGCGGGAATCTTGCGGGGCCGCATCGGTGTGGGCATCAACCTGCTTGACTATCGCAACTGGACGGTTGATGGCCCTACCCCCGCCAGTAGACCAGTGCAGGTGTACGAGCAAATGACTGCTTACCGGGGGCACGTGGTCACGGCCAGTACTTTTCGGGGCGTCGACTACCTGGCGGGGGTAGGGGCTGCCCGCCGCTGGCGCAGCGTGCCCAACGGCTACGGCGCGGGCGTGCGGCGCCTGCGCACGAGCGGCCGCCAGCTGTTGGTAGCGTTTGATAATAGCGCGCTGCGACGCTTCGACGCGCCCACCGGCTACCTGGCCAACGTGCTGCCGGTGGCCGCCGTAGGTACGCTCGTGGCCGACGCCGTGCGTGAAACCGATGGCACGCTGTACGTGGCCAGCTACGACAAAGGCTTGCTGCGCTTTGGGCCCGGCACCACCGCCGCGCCCGAGCTCATCCAGCCTAATGCCCCCGAACGGGCCCTTACTTACAGCCTGGTGGCCAACGCCGCTACCAATACTGTGGACGCATTCAGCGGCGGCTACTCCGGCAACAGCGGCTTGCAGCTAGACCAGCGGCTGGGTTTTTACGAATACAAAGACCGACAGTGGACCAACTACACGGCTACTACCTTTCCCTCGCCCACCGACTTCCCCAACCTGCCTGACCTCGCGCACGGCACCCGCACCCCCGATGGCAAGCTTTACATCGCCAGCTACGGCCAGGGTTTGCTCGAATGGATGGGGGTAGGGCAATTCCGACAGTTTACGGCTGGTACGGCCGGCTCACCGCTGCGCAGCAGCCTGCCCGCTACCAGTTCCAACGCGCCCAACTTCGTGCGCGTCACCGACGTGGCCGCCGACCCCAACAATGGCCAGGTATGGGTTGTGAACCGCCACCAGCTGGCTGGGGTGCCGGCCTTGTTCCGCTTCCGGCCTGCCAATGCTACCTGGCTGGTGGTGCCGGGCTACGCAGGCTTCGAAAACCTCGACCGCGTGGCAGTCGATAACTTCGGCAATCCTTGGGTCACGCGGGCGCGGGCGCAGGGGCTAGGCGGCCTGGTAGCCTACGACACGGCCAGCAAAAAGCCGTTTTATTTCAGCGCTACGGGTCCTAACGATAAAACCGGCCTGCCCGATAATTCACTTTATGCCGTGGCGCGCGACCGCCAGGGGGCCATTTGGGTGGGCACAGCGGCGGGGGTAGCTGTTTACAACGACCCTAGCCAGTTGGTGAGCGCGGCGGCGACGGGCATCGCGCCCCCCGATTTTGACCGGCCCTACGCCCAAAGCGGCAGCGGCTTATATGCGACGCTTTACAACGAAACCGTGCGCTGCATAGCCATCGACGGGGCCAACCGCAAGTGGTTTGGTACGCCCAACGGCCTGTGGCTGTTCAACGAAACTGCTACCGAGGCGCTGCTGCACTTCACCACCGCCAACAGCCCGCTGCCCAGCAACAGCATCGTGGACGTAGCCGTGAACGACAAAACCGGCGAGGTCTTCGTGGCCACCGATGCTGGCCTGGTTAGCTACCAGGGCTCAGCTAGTGTCACGGACGGCGCTCCGAGCTGCGCCCAGGTGTCGCCCAATCCCGTGCGGCCTGAGTTTGCGGGCACCGTAGGCATCAGCGGCGTGGCCAACAATGCCCAGGTGCGCATCACCGACGTAGCCGGCCACCTCGTGTACAGCACCCGCGCCGCGGGCGGCACCGTCACCTGGAACCTGGCCGACACCGCCGGCCGCCGCGTGCGCTCGGGCGTATACCTCGTACTCACTTCTGACGCCAACGGCAAAAATACCTGCGTAAGTAAAGTGGCCGTACTCAGCAACTGAGGAGCAAAGGCGCCATTTGCCATTGCGGGGAGGAACGACGAAGCAATCTTTCCTTGTCGTATGCATTAGCCTAACAAAGAAGGAAAAATTGCTTCGTCGTTCCTCCTCATAATGACAACTTCTCATGCTAATCAAAACCCGCGGTATCGTCCTCAGCTACCTCAAATACCGCGAAAGCAGCATCATCGCCCGCGTCTACACCGAGCAGCGCGGTGTGCAGAGCTACCTCGTGAACGGCGTGCGCCGGGCCAAGCCGCCGGGGCGCATCGCGCTTTTTCAGCCGCTCACCCTGCTCGAATTGGTGGCCTACGTGCCGCGGCAGGGGGGAGGCCTCACGCGGCTGGCCGAGTTTCGCTGTGCTGAGCCGTTTCGGTCCTTGCCCTACGAGATGCGCAAGAGCAGCGTAGGCCTGTTTTTGAGCGAAGTGCTGAGCAAATCGGTGCGTGAAGAAGAAGAAAACTTGTCGCTGTTTCGCTTCCTGCACGACTCTATCCTGGCCTTCGACCAGCAAGATGTGGGCATCGAAAACTTCGCCCTGCTTTTTCTGCTGCACTTGGCCAGCTACCTGGGCTTTGGGGCCGAAACCGGCGCCGAAATCACCGACCAGGTGGCTATGGCCGGCGCTGCGCCCACGGGCAGCGGCTTTAGCAGCGGCCCGGCCACGCTGCGCCTGCGCGAGTTTGAGCACTACTTCGACGAGTTGCTGCGCACCTCGGCCGGCAATTCCATCCCCAACGGCCACGTGCGGCGCGAGTTGCTAGCCGTGCTCATCCGCTACTACCAGCTGCATATCGAGGGCCTAGGCGAAATAAAATCGCTCGAAATCCTGAGTGATGTACTGGCCGGCTGAGATGAATAGTGGGTAAAATGAGCAAGGGGAGTAATGTCGTTCAGATGTGAGAACGACATTACTCCCCTTGCTCATTTTACCTACTACCTATTTCACTCCCACTAGCTCCACGTCGAAGCGCAACACGGCATTGGCCGGAATGTCGCCGCCCGCGCCGCGCTCGCCGTAGGCCAGCGGCGATGGAATGAGCAGCATGGCTTTGCTACCCTTCGGTAAGGCCGCAATGCCCTGGTCCCAGCCCTTAATTACCTGGCCCGCGCCCAGCAAAAAGTCAAATGGCGTGCCGCCGTGCTTGGCACTCGAGTCAAACTCTTTGCCCGTGGCCAGCACCGTACCGCGGTATTTTACGCTCACTGTTTGGCCCTTTTTGGGGGGTAGGCCCTTGCCGGGCGTCGTAATGACGTACCAGGTGCCGCCGGCCGTCTTTTTAGCCTTGGCCGTTAGCTTGTTTTTCTTGAGATAAGCCTGAATGGCGGCGTCATCCTTCACTAGCTGCTTGGCGGCGCGCGCTTTGCCCAGCCGCTCCTGCTCGGCCATCATGGCCTGCTGCTTGGCCTGCATCTGCTCGGTAGTGAGCAGCTGCTTAGCAGCCACCGTTACGCGCAGGGCATTGCCCGCCCGCTGAATAAAAGGCGGCACCGGCTGCCGCATCGATTTGGTAAACACCGTGTCGGCGTTGAAGCGGAAGATGGCGCTGTCGCCGGGCAGCAGCAGGCTCATCGCTTCTTCGAGGCCGCCTTTGGGGGGGGTAGGGCTTAGCGGCACCGGCACGGGCTCGGGGCGCATCTGGCGTGAGTCCATCAGCAGCGAGTCGCGGTCGGTGCGGTACTGAATGTAGATGAGCAGCACCTGGCCCGCACGGCTAGCGTAGGGCGCGTCGCCGGCTGGGGCCAGCGTCCGCGGGGCATAGCGTCCCGCCGCATCGCGCCGAAACAGCCGGTACTCGATGCCACTGGGGCTACGCTCAAAGCCAGCGGCGGGGGTAGGGGCCGTGGTTTGGGCCGCCGCCAGCCCTGGCATCAGCGCCAACGCCAGCCCGGCTAGCCCGAAAAAAGAAGCGCGTAAATTCATGGAAAAGAAGGGGGTAGGGAGAAAACAAAGCCGCCACGCCAGAGTGGCGTGGCGGCTGGTAGAGGCATAGGGCGGGGCCAGAGCTTAGCGGCCGGCTGGTGCCATCGAAGCAGCTGGGCCGGCGGCAGCATCCTGCATGTCCGTCAGCTCCACGTCGAAGCGCAGGGGCGAGTTGGCCGGAATGGCGGGCGGCGAGCCCTGCTTGCCATAGGCCAGCGACGATGGGATGAGGATAGTAGCCTTGCTGCCCTTGTTGAGCTGCTGCAGGGCATCGTCCCAGCCCGGAATCACCTGGCCGCGGCCCAGCGCAAACGAGAAGGGCTGGCCGCCGTGCTTGGCGCTTGAGTCAAACTCTTTACCGTCGAGCAGGGCACCGCGGTACTGCACAGTCACCGTCTGGCCGGGCTTGGCGTTGGCGCCAGTGCCGGGCTGCGTCGTGATAACGTACACGCCGCTCGGGGTTTTCTTGGCGTTGGTCAGGTTGTTTTTCTTGAGGTAGTCCTGCAAGATTACCTCGTCCGCCTTGTCTTGGGTAGCGGCGTAGGTGCGCATCTGCTTCTGCTGCTCGGCCATCATTTTTTGCTGGTCGGCCATTGCTTCGGCCATAGCGGCTTCGCGGGGCTGCAAGGCTACGGCCTTCACCGTCAAGATGATGAAGTTGCCTTTCTTTTTGAGGTTGGCGGGGGCCAATTGGCGGGCGTTACGCTTGTACAGCGTGTCGGCATTGAAGCGGAATACACCGCTGTCGCCAGGCTGAAGCAGCGAGAAAGCCTCGGGTTCGGCGCCCAATTGCTTGGCCGTCAACGCTTCGAGCGGAATGCGCACGGGCACGCCAAACTGACGCTCGCGCGATTTCATCATCACTGAGTCGCCTGAGGTGCGGTACTCGATGTGGGCCGACATTACTTTGCCTACCCGGTCTTTGTAGGCGGCATCTTCGCCACCCGCTATCTCGCGCGACTCGTACTTGCCGCCCTCGTTTTTGAAAATCTTGTACTCCATGCCCGACTTGGTTTTGGCAAAGTCGCCTCCACCTTTATTGCACGAAGACAGGAAGGAAGCTGCGCTGAGCACGCCGGCCGCCAGGGCCAGCTGCCGGGCCGCGCGGGGCCGGAAAGAAAACTGCATGAAAACTACTAAATAATGTGAAGAATGTGGGGATGTGAAAAGATAAGCAAAGGCGGAAGAGCTTGGTAACTTCCTGCGCATTTAATTACCTATCCCACATTGGAAGGCAAAGTTAGGCTACGGGCGGCGCAACCGCCACGGGCGTGGCGGGTGTGCTCACAAGCTGGGCTTGGTACTGGGGTAGCACGCTCAAAAAGCGCGTCACGGTAGCGTCCAGCGGCTCGTAGCTCACGCCACCTGAGGCGTTGTGGTGCCCGCCGCCGTCGAAGTGGTTGCGCGAGAAGTCGCTCACCGAGAAGTCGCCCACCGAGCGGAAGGAAATCTTGACGGCCGAGCCGCGGTCGATAAACACTGCGGCCAGCACAATGCCTTCGATGCTGAGCGCATAGTTGACCAAGCCTTCGGTATCGCCGGTTTTGCTTTCGTACTCGCGCAGCTCTTCTTTGGTCACGGCAATGTAGGCCGTGTTAAACTCGCGGTTTACCACAAGCTTATCCTTCAGAATGTAGCCCAAAAAGCGCAGCCGAATCTCAGAATGCGAGTCATAGATGCGACGGTGCACCGAAGCTAAGTCGATGTGCGCATTTAGCAGTTCGGCAATGATGAGGTGCACGTTGCGCGAGGTGCTGGGGTGCCGAAACGAGCCCGTATCGGTCATAATGCCCGCGTAGAGCGCCTCGCCCATACCTTGGTCAATGAGGTCTTGGTCGCCCAAGTCCCGGATAATCTCGAAAATCAGTTCGGCCGTGGCCGCCGCCTTGGGGTCCGAAAAGCTGACATCCGCAAAATCTTCGGGCCGCTGGTGGTGGTCGATAAGCACTTTGGTGCCCGGCGCCTGCCGCACCAGCTCGCCCAGCTCATTGATGCGACCCAAGCAGTTGAAGTCGAGGCAAAAAATTAGCTCGGCCCGGTTCACCAGGTCGCGCACCTGCCGGTCGTTGTGGCGCGGCTCGTACACGACCACTTCGTCGTTGCCCTGCATCCAGTTGAGGAAAGCGGGGTAGTCAGAGGGCGTTACGACGGTCACGGAATGCCCTTTTTTCTTCAGGTACGTGGCCCAGGCCAGCGACGAGCCCAGCGCATCGGCGTCGGGCTTGTGGTGCGTGGTAATAAAAACCTGCCGGGGCTGGGCCAGCAAAGTCTGCAACTCGGATACGGAAGGAAACATCGACAACGTGAATGACCTACGAATGCACTGAAAAAGCGCCAGGCAACTGGCTTAGCGCAAATTGGCCGACAAAGGTCGGCATGAATTGGCAATCAACAATCAATCTCCCCGCGATGGTTCGGGCCGCCGGGGGTAGGGCCGGCCGCCCTACCTTTGTGATACCAACCCAACAATTTTTTCTTAAGTCAAAAAAGAATGGCAACCAATCGCACCTTCACCATGATTAAGCCCGACGCCGTGGCCGAAAACCACATTGGCGGCATCCTGAGCATGATAGAGCAGGGCGGCTTCCGCATTGTGGAGCTTCAGAAAGTGACCCTCACGCCCGAGCGCGCCGGCGAATTTTACGCTGTGCACAAGGAGCGTCCTTTCTACAACGACCTCGTAAAATACATGTCGAGCGGTCCCATCGTGGCAGCCATCCTCGAAAAAGAAAACGGCGTAGCCGATTTCCGTACCCTCATTGGCGCTACCAACCCGGCCCAAGCTGCCGAAGGCACCATCCGTAAGAAGTACGCGAAGAGCATCGAAGCTAACGCTGTGCACGGCTCCGACTCGGACGAGAACGCCCAAATCGAAGGCGAATTCTTCTTCAGCAAGTAAGCCCTACCCCCCCTCCCAGGGGAAATGAAGCTAAAAAAAGCCGCTCTGCTTAGTGCAGAGCGGCTTTTTTTGTATACTTAAACCAAACCTTTTTTGTGCTAGTCTTGTACTGCCACGCTTAGCTGGCTCGCCCAAAGCCGATGCGGCCAGGGCCCTTGGGCTCGCTCAAGAAAGTAGGGTCGGTGCGGTTGTAGATGTCAGCCAGCGACATAGCTTCGGTAATAGGCGCCTCCTGGCCTAGCGATGTAGCCAGGGCCTGCGCTTTGTCTTGGGCCAGGGGCTCGAAAGCGTACGAAGCAATGAGCCGGCCCTTGCGCAGCAGCGCCTTGTCGATGCGCGTGAGGTCGGCGTTGAAAGTACAAATAATCTGAATATGAAAGCCATCGCTCAGCAGGCCATCGCTGAGATTCAGTAAGTTGCTCACGGCGTTGCTGCCCGTGGCATCGCGCTTGGTCAGCAGTTCCTCGGCGTCCTCGATGAGCAGGATGGAGTTGGTATTGTCGTGCAGCAGGTTGATAAACTCGGGGTCGGCGATGCGCAGGGCCAAGTTAGGCGGAATGAAAAGCTTAGGCTTGTCGGTAAGGCCGCAGAGGTGGCGGATGTAGCTGGTTTTGCCGGTGCCGGGCGGCCCATGCAAAATCACGAGGCCTTTATCGTCGGGCTTTTGCAGGCGCTGCACGATGGCCTCGTGCACCGGCAGCAGGTCGTCGTTGTAGTTGGTGGCCAGGTCTAGGGCCGGAATTTTGAGGGGTAGGGGCGAGAACTCCAGGTCGCTGCCCATCAGGCGCAGCACCTGAATGCGCTGGCGCTCGGCTTGCCCGCTCTCGAGCTGTGCCACCAGCGCGGCCCGCAGCTGCGCCAGCACAGCTGCGTCGGTCGTGGGCGAGTAGTAGAGCGACGCGCCCTGGTCGCCGTAGCTGCCCACCACGCTAAATGAAAGCAGCGTGCACGGCGCGGGCGACAAGGCATAAAACTGCCACTCCGGCGTCTTGTCCTTGTCCTCAATAAAGACGGATTGGTAAACCGTTATTTGGTCAATATCATAGGTTTCGGCCAGGGTCGTGAGAACCGTCTGGCGGGCTTCGGCCGTGGCCAGCTGGTAGATTTCGCGTCGTGGCAGCTCGCCAAACATGGCGTAAAACCAGCTGGTAGGCTGAAAGGCACCCTGCGGACTGAAACTTTCGGACAGGTCGGGGTTGGCCGCCGGGGGCGGGGTAGGCATCATGCTAATCACGGGGGGGAGGCGGAAGGCTAAGCGGCCAGCACGGGCTCAGAATACTCGTTTTTGGCCGGCTGCGGCTCGTGCTTGTGCTTAAAAATGAATACGAAAAGCACGGCAATCACCAGCGCGTAGCCTGCAAAGGCCAGCCAGATGCCCTGCCAGTCTTTGTTGCCAGCGGCATCGGTAAAGTAATTCTGAATAACTAGGCCGCTGATAGAGCTGCCCAGCACGGCCCCAAAGCCGTTGGTCATCATCATAAACAACCCCTGGGCGCTGGCCCGAATGCTGGGCTGCGTCTGGGTTTCAACAAACAACGAGCCCGAAATATTGAAGAAGTCGAAGGCCATGCCGTACACAATGCACGAAAGAATAATCATCCAAAGCCCACCGGCGGGGTTGCTGTAAGCCAGCAGCCCAAAGCGCAGTACCCAGGCAATCATGCTAAACAGCATGACTTGCTTGATGCCAAAACGCCGCAAAAAGAAGGGAATGGCCAGAATAAACAGCGTTTCCGAAATCTGCGAAATTGACATGATGAAGGCCGGGTGCTGCACCGAGAGCGTATCGCGGTAAGCCGGTACCTTGTCGAAGTCGTGCAGAAAAGTATCGCCGTAGGCATTGGTGAGCTGTAAGGCGGCCCCCAGCAGCAGGGCAAAAGCAAAGAACGTAGCCAGCTTGCGGTCGCGCAGCAGCGCAAACGACTTGAGGCCCAGCGCATCGACCAGCGAGCGGCCCGTGGAGCCCTGCGAGGGCGGTGGGCACTTGGGTAGCGTGAACGAGTAGAAACCCAGCAGCAGCGCTGCCGCTGCCGCTACGTAAAACTGGTTGGCCGACTTTTCGAAACCCAGAAACGTGACCGTCCACATGGCCGCGATAAAACCAACGGTGCCCCACACCCGAATGGGGGGGTAGTCCTTCACCACATCGAACCCTTGACTTTTCAGTGCCGAGTACGACACGGCAATCGAGAGCGCCAGTGTAGGCATGTAAAAAATCATGTTCAGCAGAATGACCCAGAAGAACACGCCGGGGTCCGTCACAAACGGAATGGCGCACAGCGTAATACCGCCCAGCAGGTGCAGCACGCCGTAGAGCTTCTCGGCATTAATCCACTTATCGGCTACAATGCCCATGAGCGAGGGCATGAAAATAGACGCGATGCCCATCGTCGAAAAGATGGCCCCGAACTGCGCGCCCGACCAGTGCTTAGTCTGAAACCAGTACGCGCCAATCGTAATCAGCCAGGCTCCCCAGATAAAAAACTGGAGAAAGCTCAGAATAGTAAGACGCAGCTTGATGCTCATTGCGGGCTCAGCGTTAAAGTTCGGAAAAGGGGCTTTTGCGCCTAAAGTTACACTACTTTTTGTTGGCACAGTGCCAACTGCGTAGCATTGGGGTAACAAAGTCCAGCCGCTGCCCACGCGCGGCCTGGCCACAAAAAAGCCCTTTTGCGCGGGGCAAAAGGGCTTTTAAAGGGTAGTAGGGGGGGAGGCCTACTTGGCGTCGGCAAAGCGCTTATTCACTTCGTCCCAATTGATGAGGTTGAAGAAAGCGGCGATGTAGTCGGGGCGCTTGTTTTGGTACTTGAGGTAGTAAGCGTGCTCCCACACATCGAGGCCCAAAATGGGCGTGCCCTTGCAGCCGGCGTCAGGCATCAGCGGGTTGTCTTGGTTGGGCGTCGAGCAGATTTGCAGTGAGCCGTCAACCTGCTTGCACAGCCACGCCCAGCCCGAGCCGAAGCGCGTAGTAGCCGCCTTGGTGAATTCCGTCTTGAAGTTATCGTAGCTGCCAAACGACTGAGTGATGGCTTCGCCGACCGCGCCCGTGGGCTGGCCGCCGCCGTTTGGGCTCAGGATGGTCCACCACAGCGAGTGGTTCCAATGGCCACCACCGTTGTTGCGCACGGCGGGGGTAGCAGCAGCAATGTTGTGCAAGATTTCCTCCAGCGACTGGTTTTCCATCGCCGTGCCCGCGATAGCCGCGTTGAGGTTGGTCACGTAAGCCTGGTGGTGCTTGGTATGGTGAATTTCCTGAGTTTGTGCGTCAAACGTAGGTTCGAGCGCGTCGTAGGAATACGGCAGCTTGGGCAGTTCAAAAGCCATGGGGCAGGGGATTGAAAGTGAAAAGATGGGTGTCAGGTAGTATAACCCCCAACCGGCCGCCGGGGTTACGGCCGCCCGTTGGGTGGCCCCAAAAGTAGCCTACCCCCGCTTCTCTTTGAAAAAAGTCTGCATGAGCGCCGTGCACTCGTCGGCGCACACGCCCGCTTGCATTCGGGTGCGCGGGTGCAGCAGCCCCAGGCTGTGGCGGCGGTAGCCCGTTTTGGGCTCGGCCGCGCCAAACACTACTCTCCCCAACTGAGCCCAAGCACTGGCGCCGGCGCACATCACGCAGGGCTCCACGGTTACGTATAGTGTGCAGTCAGTTAGGTATTTATTACCCAAATAATTAGCAGCAGCCGTCAGGGCCAGCATCTCGGCGTGGGCCGTCACGTCGTGCAACTGCTCGGTTTGGTTATAGCCCCGGCCAATGATGGTGCCTGCCAGCACGACCACCGCCCCAATCGGGATTTCGCCCGCCGCTAGCGCCCGTCGCGCCTCGGCCAGCGCCTGTCGCATAAAATATTCGTCGGTGAGTAGAGGGGGGGTAGGGGATTTCGGCATGGCGAGCGCAACGCAGTGGAGCGCGGCAATCCTTCCTTCACGTAAGGATTGCCATCCCAGCGAGTAGGAAAAATTGCCGCGCTCCACTGCGTTGCGCTCGCAAAGACAAACAGGTTATACCAAATTTTACTTCAGATTAATATCGGCCAGGGCTGCCTGGGCTACCGCCCGCCATTGAGCCTGCTCCTCGGCCGGGGCCGAGAAGGCAAAAATATACAGCTGCGTGCCCTGCACGGCATACTCGATATACTCATACTTGCGAACGGGCGCCAGCGCTACAGCCGAGCGGCGGCTATCGCTGAGCGTCGATACAAACTCCAGCGCCACCACGTCGCGGCCGTTCACTTTATGCACCTCCTGGGTCAAAAATTCTACCTTCGTGTACAGGCGCTGCACGCTGGCTTTGTACATGGGTAGCAGCACGTTGTAGTCGGGCCCGAAGGTGGTGGGCCGCACCGATATGCTGTAATCGACGCGCCCACTGGGGTTGCCGTACACGGCCAGCGGCTTGCGTGGCGACGGAAACTTGGCAGCAATGGCGTCGTCGGGCAGCGGCATAAAGCCTTGCGGCACTGCCACCGACAAGCCAGGCGCGAGCTTCACCGTCGTCAGCTTGGGCTTAGGCCCAAAACTAGTGAGTGCCAGAACGGCGAGCAGCAGAGGTAGGATTTTCATAAGTAAGGCAAAAATACGGGGCGGCCGCTGGGTACTCCAGCATAAAGGGCAGAACGTCATGCTGCGCTTGCCAAAGCCTCTCATGCGCGCCGCTGAATTAGTAATTCAACGCACGCGTGAGGCTTCAACAAGCGCAGCATGACGTTCTCTGTAATCCTCAGCGTAACTAGCGGCGTATTACCGTTGGGTACTTGATACGGACCTTCTTCCAGTACACGTAGTTACCGGTTTTAGCTTCTACCAAGTAGGTGCCAGCCTGGATGTGGCCCAGGTCTACGGGCTCGCCGGTATTGTTCTGCGGGTCTAGCTCCTGCTGGTACACTACCTTGTTCTTGTAGTCCGTCATCACCAGTTTACCAGGCTTCGTAAACTGCTGCGTGAAGCTGAGCATCACGTTATTAGAATTGGGCTTGGGGAAGATATCGATGCCCGAAAGCGTTTCTACGCGCTTTATGGGGCCGTCGAGCGTCACGGCTGGCACCTGGCCTTTCGACTTTATTTCGGTGCCACCATCGTACTTATTCTTGGTCTTAACTTTCGTTTGGGCCTGGGCCGCGCCAGCCGTGAGCAAAGCGGCCGCGAGGGCCAGCGAAGGAAGAAATTTCATGGTCGGTAGGGAAAAGAGAGCCAGCCAAAAGGCTGCTATGCGGCTCACTTGCATACTCCGTACCAACTTAGATGGGCCCGCCAATTTGAGTTTTGGCTGGCTAGCCTCGCATAAGCTATGCGGCTAGGCCGCCCAGCAGGCTAACTTTGCCCGAAATCCTTTTGCCATGTTAAGAACGCACACCAACGGCGAGCTTCGCCAAGAACACGTCGGCCAAACCGTTACCCTCGTTGGCTGGGTCCAGCGCACCCGCGACAAAGGCGGCATCCTCTGGATTGATTTGCGCGACCGGTACGGCATCACCCAATTGGCCTTGGAAGAGGGGGTAGAGAGCGAAACCGTGCGCGAAACTGCTCGCACCCTAGGCCGCGAGTTCGTCATCAGCGTAACTGGCAAAGTGGCCGAGCGCTACTCCAAAAATGCGCACATTCCGACCGGCGACGTTGAAATCCGCGTCGAACAGCTCGAAGTGCTGAACCCAGCCAAGCTGCCGCCCTTCCTCATCGAAGACGACACCGACGGCGGCGACGAGCTGCGCATGAAGTACCGCTACCTCGACCTGCGCCGCACACCGGTGCGCAACAACCTGATGCTGCGCCACAAAATGGCCCAGGCCGTGCGCCGCTACCTCGATGGCCAAGAGTTTATCGAAGTGGAAACGCCCGTGCTCATCAAAAGCACGCC
>CAZZDR010000077.1:0-7629 GCA_964652535.1 uncultured Hymenobacter sp.
CTGCCGGCCAACGCATTAAGGAGCGGCTGGCGCTGGTGCTCCGCGACCCCGCTGCCTACCAAACGCACTACGCCGAGGAGCTAGCCGAGCGCGGTATGGAGGCGGCCCTACCCCCCCAGGAGCTGCGCGACGTGGCCCTTATCGACGCGCTGTTGAGCGAAGACCTGCTGTGGGAAAGCGGCTATCAAGACCCCGCCGCTGAAACGGCTGAGGGACTGAATGACATCCTAGAGCAACAGCAGCGGCCCGAGCGCCTGCGGCTAACGGCAGTAGGCAAAGGGCCCGAAGCGCTCGATGCCTTGCAGGAAGGGCTGGAACAGTTGGGCTTAGCGCTGGCACTGCTGACGCTGGACAGCGACGCGTACCCGCTGAGCGTGGTGGCCGAAGCCCAAGCGGAGGACGCCCGTCGACTAGCTCAGGAGCTGGGCTTCGGCGTAACGGTATATTGAGAAGCAGGTGCATCTTGCGGCCAGATAAGTAAGCCGAACTACTAAGCAGGCTACTACTTTTCATCCATCCCTACCTACTAGCTAATGGACCGCGCTACCGTTACCCAAAAAATACTTACTGCCAAAGTGAAGCAAGGCCTGCGCTGGGCCGACATCGCCCAGGAAATCGGCCAGAGCAAGGAATGGTCCACCGCCGCTTTGCTCGGCCAAATGAAGCTCACTGCCGAGCAAGCAGCCGTAGCCAAGCGCCTGTTTGGCCTCGACGATGAGGAAACCGCGTGGCTGCAAATCGTGCCCTACAAAGGCTCGCTGCCCACGGCCGTGCCCACCGACCCACTCATCTATCGCTTCTACGAGCTAGTGAATGTGTACGGCCTCACGTTCAAGGAGTTGATTAACGAAGAGTTTGGGGATGGCATCATGAGCGCTATCGACTTTTCGATGGACCTCACCCGCGAGCCCCACGCCAACGGCGACCGCGTGAGCATCGTGATGAGCGGCAAGTTTTTGCCCTACAAATCGTATTAGCCAACTTAGCTACCGCGAGCGGGGGTAGGCAGCCCTACCCCCGCTCGCGCTGGCGCACGGCCTCGAAGGTGAGCACGGCGGCGGCCACACTCACGTTGAGCGAGTCGAGCACGCCGCGCATGGGGATGATGACGGTTTCGTCGCAAGCGGCGCGGGTAGCGGGCGTGAGGCCGTCGGCCTCGGTGCCAAGCACTAGCGCGGTGGGGCCGCTGAAGTTGGTAGCCGTGTAACTTTTGGCGTCGTCGGCCAGGGCAGCAGCGAAGGTGCGAATGCCTTTTGCTTGCAGGAACGCCAGAATCTCGGCCATCGGCGCGGCCACGGTGGGCACCGTGAAAATACCGCCCAGGCTGGCCCGGATAACGTTGGGGTTGTAGAGGTCGGTGCGTGGGTCGCCGACCAGCACGGCGTGGGTGGGCGCGGCATCGGCGGTGCGCAGGATGGCGCCTAGGTTACCGGGCTTTTCTACCGCTTCGAGCACTATTACCAGCGGGTTGGGGGGTAGGGCTAGGTCGGCAAGGGCGGAGCTTGGGGTATGCAGCACAGCCAGCACGCCATCGGAGCGCTCGCGCACGGCCAGCTTGGCAAACACGGCGGCGCTCACGGGCAAGTAGTCGTAGGGGCGCGGCGCGAGCTGGGCGGGCGCAAATAGTAGCTGGGTAATGTCGGGCCCCGCTAACTCCTCGCACACCAGCAGCGTGGCTACGGCCCAGCCCGCTTGGCGAGCGTTGGTGAGCTCGCGGTAGCCCTCTACCAGCGTGAGACCCTGGCGGCGGCGCTCGGCCGATTTATCCTGTAGGCGCAGCACGTCTTTAATGCGCGGATTGTGCAGGCTAGTAATGCGGTCGGGGGGGGTAGGGCGGGCAGCAAACATAGCGCGAAGGTACTGAGCCCAGCCGCCGGGGCCAGCCCCTAGCAGCGCATGGTGGCAGCCAGCCAGGGGCTAGCGTACCTTTGGGGTACCTGAAAAGTGGCACTAGTTCACTTGTTCTTCATGCTCATCTCAACCTTTTATTTTGGCTATTCGCCTTAACACCAAGATCTTACTTGGATTTACCATTGCGCTTACGGTATTGATGGCTACGTCTGTTACTTCCTACGTAGTGATGCAGCAGCTGAGCCGCTACACGCGCCTGGTAGAGCACTCGTACCGCGTGCTGCAGCAAACTAGTGACTTGGGCCTCAGCGTGCGTGATGCACAGGGCGGCGTGCGCAACTATCTGCTGCTGGCCGACACGACGTTTTTAGATGTATATCGGCACAATGCACGCCTGATGCAGGTGGAGGTCGACGCGCTGCACGCGTTGGTGGATGACGATGCTGCCCAGCACGCCCGCGCCGACTCGCTGCGGCAGTTTGTGGCGGGGCAGTTGCGCGAGCTGGCCACCTACCGCGAATTTGCGCCTACCCCACCCGCTGCCCAGTCGCTGCTGCTACGCGAGCAGGGGCCGCTACGCACGCTCAAAGGAGTGCTATTGCGGTTGCGGCGGCACGAAGACGAGCTGCTGCGCACCCGCAATCGCCAGCAATCGCTGTTTCAGAAGCTGGCACCGTCGGCGGTAGTGCTGTCGGCTATTTTGGCGGTAATTATTGTGCTGTGGCTGTTTCGCAAAATAGCGGGTGAACTGCACGCCAACGACGACCTGCGCCTGCAACTCACGCGCACCAACCTCGACATGGCCCAGCGCATTCGGGCCATGGAGCACCTGGCCCGCCAGGTAGTGCAGGGCGATTACAAGGTAAAAATAACCGACCCTGGCCACCAGCACGACCGATTGGCCTCGCTGGCTACGCTGCTCAACCAGATGACCCAGGCCCTCGACACGGCGTTTGAAGCACTCGAAAACCGCAACAAGGAGCTCGATCAGTTTGCCTACGTAGCCTCGCACGACCTCAAGGCGCCCCTGCGCGGCCTGCGCACCATTGTGCAGTGGATGGAAGAAGAGCTGCCAGATGAGCTGTCGCCGCAGTTGCGCACGTATCTCGACCAGCTTAAGGGCCGCCTCACCCGCCTCGACGACCCCATCAATGGCCTGCTAGCCTATGCCCGCGCCAGCCGCACCGAGCGCCAGCTCGAGCCCGTAGACGTGGCCCAGCTGGTGCGCGAAGTGGCTGACCTGGTGGTACCGCCCGGTTTTGTCCTGGACCTGGCGCCCGGCCTGCCTACCTTTGTAGCCGACCGCCTGAGCCTGCAGCAGGTGTTCACCAACTTGTTCAGCAACGCCGTGAAGCACCACGCCAACGCCGGCCAGGGCCAGCTAGCCGTTTCGGCTCAAGACCTGGGGCCGCAGTACGAGTTTTCGGTGCACGACAACGGCCCGGGCATTGCGCCTGAGCATCACCACAAGATATTTCTGCTCTTCCAAACCCTGCGCGACCGCCACACGGCCGAAAGCACCGGCATTGGCCTAAGCATCGTAAAAAAGCTCATCGACGACCAGCATGGCAGCATTCGCGTCGAGTCGGCGCTGGGCCAGGGCGCCACTTTTATTTTCACCTGGCCTAAAGCAGTCCAGTTGGTTGCAACCACCGAAGCCAATCTTTCCTAGTAGTTGATTCTGCGCGCTGGCGAGGCGCTGCTTCTTCGTTCACCTTTTCCTACCCCCCTATGCGTTCTGTATTGCTGATAGAAGATGATGTTTTTGACACGATGACGGCGCAGAAGTCTTTCGAGCGCTTCAACGTGCCGCATGAGCTGCACACAGCTTTTAATGGCGAAGAAGCGCTGGATATGCTGCTAGGTCGCAACGGCGCCACCGCTCTGAACCCGCTACCTGAAGTCATTTTGCTCGACCTGAACATGCCCCGCATGAACGGCATTGAGTTTTTGGAAGTGCTGCGCAGCACGCCGCAGCTCGAGCACCTGCCGGTGTTTGTGACCACCACTTCGAGCATGGACATGGACCGCGCCGATGCCGCGCGCCTCGGTGTGAGTGGCTACATCCTGAAGCCTCTCGATTTTGCCTCGGGCGACGACCTGGCCGATAGCCTGAGCTTACTGGAAAAACTGCTGAAATAGCGCGTGCTGGCCGGCCAGCGCGGGGTGGCCCTCCCCCCCCTTAGCGGGCCAGCGGCTGGGCACTTTTGCAGCGGGTAGCGGCGTTAGGCGCGCAGTGGCCACAGTTGGCCAAAATCGCTTTTATTTGCCTGCATGAAACCATTGTTTGTTGCGGTGCTGGGCCTGGGGCTGAGCGCCGCCTGGGCGCCCACACTGGCGCAGGATGCACCGCGGCAATTGGGTGGCGCCCCTGTGGTGCCCGCCCCGGCACCGCGCCCAGCCGCCCCGGCGCCCCGGCAGCTTGAGGTAGCACCGGTGCCCACCGCCGCCACTCCAGCACCGCCCGACTCGGCCCGGGCCACGCAGCCGGCCCAGATGGCCACCAGCCCCGCCGCGCAGCCCCAGCCTGCGCCGGCCGCGCAGCCAGCCCCCGCGCCGGGCGGCACGTCGCCCTTCAACCGGCCCTACATTATGGGCGGCTCGACGCAGCCCGCCCGCTACCAGGTGGGCCTCAAGAGTGGCGCGGTGTACAATGCATACGATGTGGAGGTGAAGCAGCCGCTGTTTGGGCGCAACTTCTTGCTGCTCGACGGCCAGCGCCGCGTGGAGCTAAGCGAGGTGGGCTTTTATGAAAACGAGACGGGGCACTTTGTGCGTACTACCCTACCCGGCTCGTCGCGCGAGGCTACGCTGCGCCGCGAAAAAACTGGCCGCATCAGCCTCTACGCCACGTATAGCACCAGCTACGCGCCGGGCGGCTACGGCATGCCGGGCATGGGTTACGGGGGTTTTGGCTACGGCGGCTTTGGGGGCTACCCCTACGGCAGCGGCTACCGCACTACCAAAACAGAGTATTTCTCGAAAGACAACGGCCCGATTCAAAACCTGAACTCGCGCAACCTGGCCTTGGCCACTACCGACAATGCCGGCGCCCAGGAGCTGCTCGGCCAAGCTCGGCGCTACCAGACCTTCGTGGTGGGGGCCTACGTAGTGGGCGGCGGCCTGCTGGTAGCGGGCTTGCTACAGTCTTTGCAGCCCAATAATCCTGGCATTTCGTCACTGTTCTACGCGGCTATTCCGGTGCTTATCGTGCCGCTGGTACTGCAGGGCAAGCAGTCGTCGGCCCAGCGCCAAGCCATCGCACTTTACAACAGCACGGGCTACCGGTAAGGGGGTAGGGCTGATAAACTACGCGCCCAGGCGCCACTACTTGTGGGGTACTGCCAACCTGAACCGAGGATTGGCAGTACCCCTTACTATGCCCGCTCCTGCCACTGCTTCTACCGCCGATTTTACTACACGCCAGGCGCTGGCGCTGCTGGCCCACCAGCGGCTGTGCGCCGAGTATGGCGCGCCCTTCCTGTTTTTCAGCGATAAAGACCCGCTGAGCGAGCTTATCAGTGCGCTGCTCTCGCACCGCACCAAAAACACCGACTCGCACCGCGCCTACCAGCAGCTGCGCGCCACCTTCCCGACCTGGGAAGCCGTGCGCGACGCGCCCACTATCGATGTGCAGCGGGCGCTCAGCGCCTGCACCTGGCCCGAGCAAAAGGCGCCGCGCATCCAGGCCGTACTACACGAGATAAGCCGCCGCTGCGGCGACGAAAACCTACCGCCTTGCTCGCTCGATTTTCTGGCCGAGCGGCCCATTCCGGAAGCTCGCGCCTGGTTGGAGAGTATTACGGGGGTAGGGCCCAAAACTAGCGCCGCCACGCTGCTGTTCAGCACCTTGCGCCTACCGGCCATGCCCGTCGATAGCCACCACCACCGGGTGGCGCAGCGCCTGGGCCTCATCGGTCCCAAGGTGGGCGAAGGGCCCGCGCACGCCCTGCTGGCCGCCCTCCTACCCCCTGGCTGGACGGCCCAGCAGGTATACGACCACCACGAAGCCCTCATGTTTCACGGCCAAAAATGCTGTTTTTACCACCGCCCGGCTTGCCAGCGCTGCGTCATGCTCGACGTGTGCCCGACCGGGCAAGCGGCGGTAAGCAACGGACAGTAACTTAACGGTTGAACTTTGCTAGCTACTGCCCCTTGATTCTTCACTTGCAAGCCAAGCCCAATGCGCGGCGCAACGAATTGCGGCCCGGCCCCGACGGCCGCTGGCTGGTACGCCTGGCGGCCCCGCCGCAAGACGGCCAGGCCAATGCCGCGCTGCTGGCTTTTCTGGCCGATATTTTTGGCGTGCCCAGGCGCGATGTGCACCTGCTGAGCGGCCACACGGCGCCCTTCAAGAAAGTAGAAATAAGCGGCGTGAGTGACGAGGCCGGGGCGGCAGTTCTGGCCCAGCTGAGTACGTGAGGGCTTATTTCTTGCGCTTCCAGCGGTAGTAGCGGCGGTACCAGGCCGACGTTTTTTTGAACAGACTACTCCCCGTTTCGTGCGGAAACATATTGATACGAAAAATCTGCATCCGGTCGTCTTCCAGGTGCATGCCGCCGCTGTCGGTAGCCACGGCGTAGGTGAAACCGGCTTCGGTTACCAGCTGCTTGGTGGCGGGGCTGAGGTCGCCGTAGGGATAGGCAAACGATAGGATGTCGATGCCCAAGCGGCGCTCCAGTTCGGCTTTGCTGGCGCTAATCTCGTGGGCGGCCTGGGCGGGGGGTAGGGCCGCTAGGCGCGGGTGCGTTTGGGTGTGCGCGCCGATTTCCCAGCCAGCCGCCACAAACACCTGCTTCTGCGCCTCGCTCATGATGTCTGCGCGGGGCTCGTTGGGGTCCACGGCCAGGTCCCATTGGTTGTAGCGCACCTCAAAATCGCCGAGCAGGTAAAGCACCCCGCGGTAGCCGTATTGTTGCATGAGCGGCAGCAAGTTGGTGTAATTATCGAGGTAGCCGTCGTCGAACGTGAGCACGATGGGCCGCTTCGGAAACTCGGCCAGCGGGCGCCGGCCACTGGCAAAATCCTGGTAATCGCGGAAGGTTATTGGGGTAATAGCGTGGCTTTTGAAGTAAGCCAGGTGTTTGGCAAAATTCTCCTTCGTGACAAAAATCTGATGCTTGGTAGCGATTGGCGCGTCTGGAATTTTGTGGTACATGAGCACCGGCATAAAGCCCGGCGCGGCCAGCACCATACGCGCCGACTCGTACACGCCCAGCACCCGCGCCGCCACGCGGGCCAGGTCGTAGTCGTGGCGCACGCGCGCCGCTAGCGCAGGCGCTACCCGGTGCGGCCGCGCCAAAAAAGCCCGCGCATCGGCCAGTACCGGCGCAGGGGCGAACGTCCCTACCCCCCTCAGCTGGGCCGAAATATCACCAAAATTGGAGGCCGCTGCTTCGGGATAATTTTCGGGCGTGACGGGCCCCACGTAGAGCGCCTCGCCTAGCGCCAGCACTGCGCGGCGCGCACCCAGGCCTTCCATGGCCACGCGCCCGGCCCCGATGATGAGGTCCGTTTTTTGAAGCCAGCCCGCCACATCGTCGGTGAAACCGATGACCTCGACGCGCTCGCCGTAGTGGCTTTGCAGCTGCGTGAGAGCCGTTTTGCCGGCTTCGGGCAATTGCTCCAATTCGCCGCCGATGAGGGCCACGCGCAGCTGCGGAAACTCGGCCAGCAGCGGCGGAAATACGTGGTGCAGCAGCTCGGCCGCCCGCTCGCCCTTGGGGCCATTGAAGCGGCCGATGAAGGCTAGGCGCAGAGAATCAAAAATTAGCTCTG
>CAZZDR010000077.1:7729-13753 GCA_964652535.1 uncultured Hymenobacter sp.
GGGCCATTGAAGCGGCCGATGAAGGCTAGGCGCAGAGAATCAAAAATTAGCTCTGATGAGGCTGCGGTTGTCTCATCGCGTTTAATTGTTAATTCTTCTTCGCCGAAGGCTACCCCATTGGGCACTACCACAATCTTGGCTGGCGCCATTTGCACTTCGGTTCGCAGGTGCTCGGCTAGGTTTTCGCAGATGGCGATGACCTTTTGGCCGTAAACGTCGAAGAGCGACGTGGATGTGTGCAGATGCTGGCGGCCGTGCACGGTGCTCACCAGTGGCACCGACAAGCCCTTGAGCGCAAAGTAGCTAACCCAGCTCGCGGCTCGCGAATGAGCGTGCACTACGTCGATATTGTGCTGGCGCACTAGCTGGCGCAGCGCGCGAATATTGCGCAGCCGCTGGCCGTATTTGCGCTGGCTGATGGGCAGCTGCACCTGCGCCGCTACCGTGGGCAGGGCCGCCGCGTCGGAGGCCAGCCACACTTGGTGGCCTTCGCGGTGGTGGGCTTCGGCCAGAGCCACGGCATAGGCTACCGAACCCGCAAAAAAATTGGCAGATAGAACGTGCAGAATGCGCATGGCGCAAAGGTCCGTGATAATGATGAATGGGTAGTGACTACTGCCGTTCAGAAAGCCAGAACGACAGTAGTCACTACCCATTCGTCAGTACTTGCTAGGCCCAGGCGCGACCGGCCACGTTGCTCATGTATTTCTGGCCGCTGCCCGTGTTGAGGAGCAGGATGCGCTCGTCGGCCTTTAGCCAGCCATCGGCCAGCAGCTTGCGGGCGGCCATCCATACGGCGGCGCCTTCAGGGGCCACAAACAGGCCTTCGTGGCGGCCCAGCTCACGCATGCCTTCCAGCATTCCTTCTTCACTGATAGCCACCACTGTACCCTGCGACTCGCGCAGTACTTGCAGCATCAGCGGCTCGCCGAGGGGGCGCGGCACGGCCAGGCCGTTGGCCAGCGTGGGGCGGCCCTGGTAGTTGTGGCAGTTGGGCTGGCGGCCGAGGTAAGTTTCGAGTAGCGGGCAGCAGTTTTCGGCCTGCACGGCCACCATGCGGGGTAGGGCCACGTCGGGCGCCAACCAGCCCAGCGCCTTCATTTCCTGAAACGCTTTCCAGATGCCAATGAGGCCGGTGCCGCCGCCGGCGGGGTACAGCAGCACGTTGGGCAGCTGCCAATTGAGCTGCTCAGCTATCTCGTAGCCCATGGTTTTCTTGCCTTCGAGGCGGTAGGGCTCCTTCAGCGTCGAGATGTCGAGCAGTTCGCCACCGGTGTTGAGCTGGCGCACGCGGGCCGCGCAGTCGTTGATGAGGCCATCGACCAGCTCTACTTGCGCGCCGTACCAGTAGCATTCTTCCTTAAACGCCTCGGGCGTATGGCGCGGCATGACCACGGTAGCCGCCAAACCGCCACGGGCGCAGTAGGCCGCCATGGCCACGCCCGCGTTGCCGGCAGTAGGAATGATGCAGCCCGTGACGCCCAGTTCCTTGGCCTTGGAGATGGCCATGCTCAGGCCCCGCGCCTTAAATGAACCAGTCGGGTTTTGGCCTTCGTCCTTGAGCAGCAAGGAATTGAAGCTGTAGCGGGCTGCCAGCTGGGGTAGGGCTAGCAGAGGCGTCATGCCTTCGCCCAAGGTTACTTTATTGGCCTCGTCGAGCAGGGGTAGCAGCGGGCCGTAGCGCCACATCGAACTGTCGGCCAGATTAATACCGTTTTCGCGGCTCAGGTGAAATTGCAGGTCGTAGTCGGCTACTAGCGGCTGCTGGCAGCAGGTCGACACCGCTTGCAGTTCGAAAGGCGAATATGGAATGCCGCACTGGGCACAGTGCAGGGCGTGAACCCGCGAAACGGGCGTGGCTACTTGGTTCATAGGGCAAAGTTCTGGTGGCCCTATGCGGGTTGCTATGCCCTAGCGAAATGAGATTTTGGCGTAGCCTATTCCTTACCGGAATAGTAGCGCTGCGTAAACCGTAGAAAGTCCCGGTATGGCCCGTTGTTTTCGGTGCCGCGCCGCTGAATAAAGCTAAATTGCCTTTTCAGGTATAAATCCTTGATTTTTACTTCCTTTAACTCACCGCTCGCCAGTTCTTTCAACACTGCCTGGCGGGGTAGGAAAGCCAGACAGGTTGTTTCGACGCGCACAAAATTCTTGAGGGCTTCGGTGCCGCCCAGGCGCACCCGCACCGGCAAGGCGGCCAGCCGCAGGTGGTGCTGCGCCAGCGCCTCTTCGAGCACGGCCAGCGTGCCCGAGCCTACCTCACGCAGGGCCAGCGGAATACTCAGCAAGTCGCTGACTACTAGGGCGCGGCTAGCCAGTGGGTTATCGGTGGCGCACACGGCCACTACCTCATCGGTGAGCAGCGGCGTGTAGGTGACGTTGCTGACTTTGTGAATGCCCTCGATGATGCCTAGCTCGATTTCGTGGTCGAGTAGCGCCCGCAGGATGTTGTCGCTGTTGCGGTTTTTGAGGCTGAGCTGGTGCTGCGGGTGCTGCCGCAGGTACGCCGCCACTACGGCCGGCAGCACGTAGAGCGAGATGGTGGTGCTGGCCCCGATAAGCAAGTGCACAGCTGGCGCAAAGGCCGGGCTTAGCTCGGTCATCTCCTGCTGCAACTCTTGTTGCAACTGTTTGGCTTGCAGTAGCTTTTGATATAGTTTCTGGCCAGCGGGTGTAAGCTGCACGCTACTTCCCAGCCGCTCGAAAAGGCCCGTTTTGTAGTGCTCTTCGAGCGCTTTCACCTGCTTGCTCACCGCCGACTGGCTGATGAACAGCGCCTGCCCCGCCTTGGTGAAGCTCAGGCGCTGCGCCACTTCAAGAAAAACTTCGTGGGGGTGAGAAAGCATGGGGCAAAGGAACGGCGTAGGGCCTGCCCCTACCCCCTCTTTTTTGGCGCGGGGGCCAGAGGTAAGGGCCAGCCGTGGGCTAAGGCGCTGCTGCTGGTTTATAAATTTGCGTCAACTATGGCCACGCGGATGCCTAAATTCTTGCTTCCCTACCCCTATTTCGTCTGACAAAACGACGCTTTGGCCGACTTTATCCGGCATTGCCGCAACTTCTGGTTCGGCACGGCGCTTGTATTCATAGCTAACACACAGCTATCCTACTAACTTGCGAAGCGGTTTCGGCTGCTCCCCTTTCTTTTCCCTCCCATGCGTCTTGCTACTCGTCTTTTATCCCTGGCTTTAGCCGCGCTGGCCTTGGTGCCGGCGGCCGTTGGGGCCACTGCCCACCCGGCCCAGCGCACGCCGGTCAGCACCATCACCCTCACGCCCCGGAACCAGCCGGCCACCAGCGGCCACTTTGGTTTGGGCTGGACCTCGGAGGCCCGGCCCACCCTGGCCGACAGCGCGCCTGCCATGTGGACCATGCCTGCACTGGGCAGCTACGTGGCTATGCCGGTGGCTACTATCACCAAAACCAGCATTTATACGGCGCTGCGCGGCACTAGCACGCAGCACTCGGTACTGGCGCCCATTCCGCTGCAAGGCTTTAACCCCACGCTGAGCTTGTTTCCGAACCCGGCGCGCGGGCTGCTGACGGTGCAGCTATCGGCCCAGTTTGGGCCCGACTACAAGCTGCGTCTGAGCAACGTGCTGGGCCGCGAGGTGCGCCTGCTGCCGCTGCCACTCGCCACAGCTGCCAGCGGCCTACCCCTCGATGTGAGCGGCTTGCCGGCCGGCTTGTACTTCTGCTCGCTGCTAGTGAATGACAAGGCTGTGAGCACCAACCGGCTAACGCTGTTATAAGGCATTCATTAGCTCAGCTGTCCTTGCGTGCGTAGCAACGCGAAGCGCGGCAATCTTCCTTCCCGTTTGGATTACTATCCCGACGAGCAGGTAAGATTGCCGCGCTTCGCGTTGCTACACGTGCAATGACAGACGTTTTTACGCGCAAGCCCTACCCCCCGGCGCAACCCTCAGCGGTTAGTGCCTACTTTTGAGGGCGTGTTGCCAACTGGCAACGCTTTAACTACAACGGAATTTCTCCCTGGCTAAGCGGCGGCTGCGAGTAGCAGCGGCGGCGGGCCTTTTTTGCCCCGTATGCGTTCTTTTCAACGGTTGAATAACCTGGTCGGCTGGGTGGTGTTTGCCATCGCTACCGTCGTCTTTATGCTCACGCTGGAGCCCACCGCCTCGTTCTGGGACTGCGGCGAGTTCATTGCCTGCTCCTACAAGCTGCTGGTGCCCCACCCGCCGGGCGCGCCTACATTCCTCATCTTGGGCCGGCTGATGTCGCTGCTCAGCTTTGGCGACGTCACAAAGGTGCCGGTGCTAGTCAATGCGCTTTCGGGGCTCAGCAGTGCGTTTACGGTGCTGTTTCTGTTCTGGATTATTACCCGCATGGGGCGCAAGCTGCTGGTGGCGCGGGCCGATTTTGAAACCGAAACGCCCGAGCCGACCGGCTACCAAACGCTGCTCATCCTGGGCGCGGGGGTAGTGGGCGCGCTCTCGTTCGCATTCTCCGACTCGTTCTGGTTCAACGCCGAGGAAGGCGAAGTGTACGCCATGTCGGCGCTGTGCACCGCCGCCGTGGTCTGGATTATGCTGAAGTGGGAAGAGCACGCCAGCGAAGCCGACTCGGATAAGTGGCTCATTCTCATTGCCTACGTCATTGGCCTCAGCATCGGGGTGCACTTGCTGAACTTGCTGGCCGTGCCGGCGCTGGCCTTCATTTACTACTACCGCCGCTCGGCCAACCCTACGACTGGGGGTGGCATCATTACGCTGCTGGTCAGCCTCGTTATTGTGGGCTCGGTGCTGGCGGGCATCATTCCAGGACTGCCCACGCTGGCGGGCGGCTTCGAAGTTTTCTTCATCAATAAGCTCGGCCTACCCTTCGACTCGGGCCTGATTATTTTTCTGCTGCTGTTTGTGGGGCTGATTTACGCGGGCTTCCGGCTATCGTACCAGCGCCGCAGCCAGCTGCTTAACACGGGCATGCTGTGCTTTGTGTTCATCCTCATCGGGTATTCGACTTACCTGATTGTGCCCATTCGCTCGTCGTTTCACCCCACCATCAACGAAAACGACCCCGAGGATGTGCTCTCCTTCGTGAGCTACCTCAAGCGTGAGCAGTACGGCTCGCGGCCGCTACTCTACGGCCCGCAGTTCAATGCGCAGCCCGACCACTACGAGGAAGGTGCCCCGCGCTACAAGCGCCAGGGCGGCCAGTACGTCGAAATATTGCCCCGTGCCCAGGAGCCTGGCTACGCCGACGCCGATAAGATGCTGCTACCCCGCATTTATAGCTACGACCCGGCGCACATTCAGGAGTACAAAAAGTGGATACCTGACTTGCAGGAGGGCCAGAAACCCACAATGGCCCAAAACCTGGGCTTCCTGTTCCGGTACCAGATGGGGCATATGTTCTGGCGCTATTTCTTCTGGAACTACGTGGGGCGTGAGTCCGACGTGCAGCAGGCGGGCGTAGTCACGCCCTTCAGCGCTCCTAAAAGCGCGCTACCCGAGCGCATCGGCGGCAGCTTTGCGCACAACAACTTCTTTGCAATTCCGCTCATTTTGGGCCTCATCGGCTTATTTGTGCAGATTCGCAAGCGCGGGCAAGACGCCCTGGTGGTGGGCCTGCTGTTCCTGTTCACAGGCCTAGCCATTATCGTGTACCTCAACCAGCCGCCGCTGGAGCCGCGCGAGCGAGATTACACCTTTACGGGAGCCACGTTTGCGTTTGCCATCTGGATTGGGCTGGGCGTCATTGGCCTGGGCCAACTGCTAGCTGCGGCGCTCAAGGCTGAGAATGCCCGCGCCGCCGTAGCCATCTTGTTAGGCCTGATTTCGCCGACTATTTTGCTGGCGCAGGGCTGGGACGACCATAACCGCTCCGGCCGCTTCAACTCGGTAGATTCGGCTCGCAACCTGCTCAACAGCTGCGCGCCAAACGCTATCCTGTTCACCAACGGCGACAACGATACCTTCCCACTCTGGTACGTGCAGGAAGTGGAAGGCGTGCGCACCGACGTGCGCGTGGCCGTGCTCTCGTACCTGAACACCGACTGGTACATTC
>CAZZDR010000078.1:0-13630 GCA_964652535.1 uncultured Hymenobacter sp.
CTGTTTCAGCGCAGCCCCGCCATGAAGGTGACGCACCGTAGCCCCGCCACCGTGGGCCGCTCGGCCGCTGTAGCGGGCAAGGCTGGCCCCAGTGCTACCCCCCCCGAAGAGGTAGACCTTATCCTGGACAAGATTTCGCGCTCGGGCTACGAAAGCCTATCGAAAGACGAGAAGCAAAAGCTGTTTCGCGCCAGCCAGCAGTAAGCGCGGCTGGTAATCAAAGTATTATGCTCCGACAAACCCAGCATGACGTTCTGCTGGACTTTCCAAACAGTCGCTACCACCCAAAGAAAAAGGCCGTCGAAACGACGGCCTTTTTGCTGGAACAAATGGACAAAAAAAGTGGCTACGCGGCCGGTTCGGCGGGCGCTTCGACAGGCTGCCGGCCCCACGAGCCAGCGCAGCGGTTGCGCATTTGCTGCCGAAACTTTTCGCGCTCGGCGGGCGAAAAAGCTTCGAGGCGCTCCTGCGTCTGACGTTTCCAGGCGGCCCAGCGGGCGCGACCGTTGTGCCGGCCGCGCCCGAAGCCGCCCGTTAGGATGCGGCTGAGCACGACTAGGCCCAGCGTTTGCCAGAAGTCGAGCACGGGCAAGTGGAAAATCATGGGCATCAGCCAGTTCCACAAACTCATGGTAGCAAACACGGCGACGACGACAAACAGCGCCGCGAAAAAAACGAATTTAGCGGCCTTTTTCAGCCAGAAAGAGCGGTTCATATCGGAAGGTAGATTTTAGGGGGGTAGGGCGCGCTAGTCGGTAAATAACTCGTCGTAGAGCTTACGCAAGCGCTTGCGCAAGTGCTTCACGGCGTAGTGCTTGCGCGAAATAAGCGTTTTGAGTGGCACGCCGGTTTCGGCCACCATATCATTAAACGACTTGTCTTCCAGCTCGTGCCACACAAACACCTGGCGCTGCTCGGCGGGCAGCTCGGCCAGCGCATCGGTGAGAGCGTCCATGATGGTTTCGCGCAGCAGGCGGTTTTCGGGCGAGTCGTCGGGAGCGGGCAGCACGTCTTGCAGCAGGCGGGCAGGCTCTTCGCCGCTGGTTCCGGCGCCCAACGGCGCATCCAGCGACACGGTGCGCTGGGCCGGCACGCGCCGGTAGCGGTCAATGATGCGGTTGCGCGCCACCCGAAAGAGCCAGGCGGCCGCCTGCTCCACGGGCTTCAGCAGGCGGTAGCTTTCCACCAGCTCGGCAAACACATCCTGCAAAATATCCTCGGCCTCGTCGGGGTCGGGCACGCGCCGTTCAATAAACCGCAGCAGGCGGCCCCGCTGCTCGCGCACCGCCGCTTGTATTTGCTGGTCTTGGCCGGCGGCGGTCGTCATAAGGGCAGAGAGGGGTAGGGCTAAAGCTTCCATCGTGGCTAAGCAGACGCGGGGCCTCAGCCAATATTTTAGCGGCTTGAAAGTAGCGCGAACTTTCCAGTTGACGGCCCTGCGCCAGCGGCACTAAATGTGGTTCTGGGTCGCGAACTAGAATGTTCGCGCCACGGCTACTGCATAATCTTCGGGTTTTGCAGGATAACTTTGCCCGCTAAGCTGGCGCAGGCCGGCCGGCTTTTCCGCAGCTTTCTTGCCATGACCAACGCTTCCATCGTTCCCGCCGTCATTCACGAAGTGCCGTTGCAGTACTACGTGTTTTTCGCCACCGCACTCTTCTGCATCGGCGTCACGGGGGTACTCATCCGGCGCAACGCCATCATTATCTTCATGTGCATCGAGCTGATGCTCAACGCCGTGAATATCCTGCTGACGGCCTTCGCCGCCTACCGCGCCGACCCCAACGGGCAGGTGTTCGTGTTTTTTATCATGGCTGTGGCCGCCGCCGAAGTTTCGGTGGGCCTGGGCATTATCGTCATGATTTACCGCAACTTCCAGAATACCGACGTCAACCTGCTCAGCCGGTTGAAGGGGTAATGACAGCCGCGTAGGCGCCTTCTTATTCTTATGCAAGAAACTGTTCTCCCCGGTGCCACGGCACCTTTTTCTACGCTGCTCTACGTCCTGATTCCGGGGCTGCCCTTCCTTGGTTTTCTGCTCAATGGCTTGCTAAATAGGAAGTTGTCGGGCACATTGGCCGGGGCGATTAGCACGCTCGCCGTGCTGGGCTCGTTCCTGCTATCGGTGTTTCTGTTTGTCAATTTCAAGTACCAGTACACCGTCAATCTGTTCGACTGGATTTCGGTCGGCTCGCTACAAATCCCGTTCAGCTACCAGATTGACCAGCTCAGCCTGCTCATGCTGCTGCTGATAACGGGCGTAGGCACCCTGATTCATATCTACAGCATCGGATACATGCACCACGACGAGAACGTGGGGAAGTTCTTCAGCTTTCTCAATCTCTTCGTGTTCAGTATGTTGATATTGGTGCTCGGCGCCAATTTCGTTATTTTGTTCATTGGTTGGGAGGGGGTAGGGCTCTGCTCGTATCTGCTCATTGGCTTTTGGAACAAGAACACCAGCTACAACAACGCCGCCAAGAAGGCCTTCATCATCAACCGTGTCGGCGACTTGGGCTTCCTGCTTGGTATCTTCCTGATGTACTTGACTTTCAACTCTGTACAATACGGCGAAGTGTTTCAGAAAGCTAGCTTAGGCCAGTTTGGCAACTACGGGGTGGGCGTGTGCACGGCTATCACGCTGCTGCTGTTTGTAGGCGCCATGGGTAAGTCGGCGCAGCTGCCGCTCTACACTTGGCTGCCCGACGCTATGGCCGGCCCTACCCCCGTGTCGGCACTCATTCACGCCGCTACTATGGTCACGGCCGGTATCTACCTCGTGCTGCGTTCCAACGTGCTCTTCACGCTGGCTCCCCAAACGCTCGAAGTAGTAGGCATTATCGGCCTAGCTACGGCGCTGTTTGCGGCCACTATCGGCCTGGCGCAGAACGACATCAAGAAGGTACTGGCTTACTCCACTGTGTCGCAGCTCGGCTACATGTTCCTGGCGCTTGGCGTCATGGGCTACACCTCGTCGTTCTTCCACGTGCTCACGCACGCTTTCTTCAAGGCGCTGCTTTTCCTAGGTGCGGGCTCGGTTATTCACGCCATGAGCAACGAACAGGATATGCGCCGCATGGGTGGCCTGCGCAAGGCGTTGCCCATCACGTTCTTAACAATGCTTATTGGTTGCCTGGCCATCTCGGGCATTCCACCGTTTGCGGGCTTTTTCTCGAAAGATGAAATCCTGAGCCACGTCTATGAGCACAGCAAGGTGATGTGGATTATCGGCGTTTTCACCTCGTTCCTGACGGCCTTTTACATGTTCCGCCTGCTGTTCCTCACGTTCTTCGGCGAGTTTCGGGGCACTGAGGAGCAGCGCCACCACCTGCACGAGTCGCCGGCCAGCATGACGCTGCCGCTGATTGTGCTGGCTGTGCTATCAGTCGTGGGTGGCTTTATGGGGGCACCCATGTTTGTGGGCAAGCACTACTTGGCCGACTATTTGGCTCCGATTTTCACCTATTCTAAGCAGCTTTTGCCAGCCGCCTTCAACACGGAGCCCGAGCACAATACCGAGCTGATGCTGATGGGCATCTCGGTGCTGGTAGCTGTGGTAGGCATCGTGCTGGCCTACGTCATGTATGTGGCCCGCGCCCAGCGCCCCGCCGAGGACGACGCCTCGCGCTCGGCTCCCGAAAACTTGGTGTACCACAAATACTACGTGGATGAGCTGTATAACAACCTCATCGTGAAGCCAGTAATGGCCCTCTCGACGGGCCTCTACAAGTTTGTGGAGAACGGTATCATCGACCCCATCGCCAACGGCGTGGGCCGCGTGACGCTGGCTGGCGGCCAGTTGCTGCGCAACGTGCAGACAGGCTCAGTCGAAACCTACCTCATCCTGATGGTTCTCGGCATTGTCTTGATTCTGGGCCTGAATTTTGGCCGTTTGTAATTTGCAGTAACAGTTGAAGCACTAGGCTAGCTATGCACAGCATGCTACTATTGGAGTGCTTACAGAAGCGAAGTTTGAGCAACGAAAACAGCGCTTACTTAGCTTAGGATAGTGCGGAGACCGCCCTAGGCCTGGTTAGCAATCGAGTTAAAAAGACGCCAAGCGAATTTCGCTTGGCGTCTTTTTTATAAAGAACCCATTCACAGTACCTTCGGACTAAGCATCCGGTCACTTCCCTTGCTGTCTTTTCGTCCATGAAATATCTCTTACCTGCCCTGGTTCTGCTAGTCGCCTCAACCCCCGCCATGGCCCAGGAAACCCAGTACCAGCAGCCGCCCGCCGCCCTGCGCGACTTATTGCTCGCCCCGCCTACCCCCCGCGTGAGCCTCGCTAGCGATGGCAGCGTGCTGGCCATTCTAGCGGTGCAAGACTTTCCAACCATTGCTGAGCTTTCACAGCCCGAGCTGCGGCTGGCTGGCTTGCGCCTCAACCCGCGCACCAACGGCCCCAGCCGCGTTAGCTACGCGGTTGGTATGCAGTTCAAGCGCCTGCCTTCGGGGGCCGAAACGCCCGTGCAGGGCCTACCCGCCCAGGCGCGCATCAGTAGCCCCAGCTGGTCGCCCGATAATCAGCACCTGGCTTTTACCCTGACTTTTCCTGCCGGGGAGGGGGTAGGCGGCCGGGTAGAGCTGTGGGTGGCCGACGTGGCCACCAACTCGGCCCGACGCCTGCTGGCCACGCCGCTCAACGACGTATTCGGCAATGCCTTCGAGTGGGTGTCGGATAGTCAGACGCTGCTGGCGCGCATCGTGCCCACCGGGCGCGGCGCGGCCCCGGCCGCCGACGCTGCTCCCACCGGCCCCGCCGTGCAGGAAACGGGTGGCGGCAAGAAATCGGGGGCTCGTACTTACCAAGATTTGCTGCGCAACCCGGCCGACGAGCGCATTTTTGAGTATTATGCCACCGCCCAGCTCGTGCGGGTGAAGCTGGCCGACGGCAGCGCCCAGCCCTTGGGCCAGCCAGGGGTAATCCGGACGGCGTCACCCTCACCCGATGGCCGCTTTGCGCTGCTGCGCGTGGCTCACCGGCCTTTTTCCTATACGTTGCCCATCAGCAGCTTTCCACAGCGCCTCGACGTGCTCGATTTGACCTCGGGCAGCGTGGTGAAAACCGTGGCCGACCTGCCGCTGGCTGACAACGTGCCCACTAACTTCGACGCCGTGCCCACCGGCCCGCGCGACATGAGCTGGCGTACCGACGCGCCCGCTACCCTCAGCTACGCCGAAGCCCAAGATGGTGGCGACCCTAAGGTAAAAGCCGCCGTGCGCGACAAAGTATACCTATTGCCCGCGCCCTTTAGCGGCCCGCCGCAGGAGCTGGCGGCCCTGCCGCTGCGCTACGCCGGTCTCACTTGGGGTACCGACCACCTAGCGCTAGTGGATGGCTACCGCTGGGCCGACCGCCACGAAACCACCTGGCGCCTCGACCCCAGCGCACCCAGCCAACCCCTTCAAGTGCTTTTCGATGGCTCATCGCAGGACACGTACCACAACCCCGGTACGCCGGCCACCCGCCGCAATGCCCAGGGCCGCGCCGTGCTGCGGCTCGGCCAGGGCGGGCAAAGCATCTACCTTAGTGGGCAGGGCGCCTCGCCCGAGGGCGACCGGCCGTTTATAGATGAGCTGAACCTGACCACCAAAAAAACGGCCCGCCTCTGGCGCTCCGAAGCGCCGTACTACGAAATACCCGTGGCGCTTTTCGATGGTAAAAAAGGTCAGCTTGACTTGCTGACCCGCCGTGAGGCGGCCGACCAAGCGCCCAACTACTACCTGCGCGAGCTAGGCAAGAAAGGCCAGCCGCTGGCCCTCACGCACTTTGCCAACCCCTACGCCAAGTTTGGCGGTAGTTTCCGTAAGCAGGTGCTGCACTACAAGCGCGCCGATGGCGTGCCCCTCACCGCCAACCTCTACCTGCCGCCCAATTATAAGAAAACCGACGGCCCGCTGCCCACACTCATGGAAGCCTACCCCGTCGAATTCAAGGATAAAGCTAATGCAGGCCAGGTAGTTGGCTCGCCCAATACCTTCACGCGCATCAGCTGGGCCTCGCCCGTGTACTGGGTTACGCAGGGCTATGCGGTGCTTGAAAACGCTACCGTGCCCATTGTGGGCGAAGGCACTGCCGAGCCCAACGACACCTACACCGAGCAGCTGGTGAGCAGCGCCAAAGCCGCCATCGACGAGGGCGCCAGCCTAGGCGTGGTCGACCCCGCCCGCGTGGCCGTGATGGGCCACAGCTACGGCGCCTTCATGACAGCCAACTTGCTGGCGCACTCCAGCTTGTTCAAAGCCGGTATTGCGCGCAGCGGCGCTTACAACCGCACCCTCACGCCGTTCGGCTTCCAGGGTGAGGAGCGCACTTACTGGCAGGCAAAGAGTGTGTACGATGCCATGTCGCCGTTCGATTTTGCTGACAAAATCAAAACGCCCATCCTGCTTATTCACGGCGAGGCCGACAATAACTCGGGCACGTTTCCCATCCAGAGCGAGCGTTTCTACGCCGCCCTCAAGGGCCAGGGCGCCACGGCCCGCTACGTAGTGCTGCCCGCCGAGTCGCACAGCTACGCCGCCCGCGAAAACCTATTGCACATGCTCTGGGAGATGGATGCGTGGCTGAACAAGTATGTGAAAACTCCAAACCCGGTGGTAAACTAGGGGGTAGGGATGAGCCAGTAAATAGAGCGTCAGGCCGAGCTGCTTTGGTGAGCTTAGCCTGACGCTCTTCTCGCTTTTTAAGGTTCTGCTTAGTCTGCTTGCTGCCTCGTTCGGGTCATAACTCGCAGACTGACTTGGCCGTTGAGGAGGATAATTTCTCTTTTCCAAACCTCCTTTTCCGCTTATGCAAACCATCCCAACCAAAGCCTACGGAGCCAGCGGCTCGGTCTTCAACGGCCTCAAGCCGATGACCATCGAGCGCCAGGCACCGCAGGCCGACGAAATCCATATCGATATTCTGTACAGCGGCGTGTGCCACTCCGACCTGCACCAGGTGAAAAACGACTGGCACAACACGATTTATCCCTGCGTGCCGGGCCACGAGGTAGTAGGCCGCGTCGATGCCATCGGCACTGGCGTTACCAAATTTAAAGTGGGCGATATTGTGGGGGTAGGCTGCATGATTGATTCGTGCGGCGTGTGCCCCGCCTGCCAAGAGAAAGAGGAAAACTACTGCGAGGGCCCGGTGAGCTGGACGGCCACCTACAATGGCTACATGAAGCCGGAAAATAAGGAGTTCAACACCTTTGGCGGCTACTCGACCAATATGACGGTGAAAGAATCCTTTGCCCTCAAAATTCCGGATACGCTGGATATTAAGGCCGCCGCCCCGATTTTGTGCGCCGGCGTCACCACCTATTCGCCCCTGAAACACTGGAACGTGGGCCCCGGCCAGAGCGTGGCCGTGGTGGGCATCGGCGGGCTGGGCCACATGGCTGTGCAGTTGGCTCGCGCCCTGGGTGCCACGGTCACGGCCGTGACCCGCGACGAGAAAAAGCGCGAAGCTGCTCAGCAGCTGGGCGCCCATGAGGTGCTGATTTCGACGGACGCTGACTCGATGAAAACCCACGAGCTGAAGTACGATTTTATCCTCATCACCATCCCCGATATGTTCGACGTGAATGACTACGTGAAGCTCGCTAAGCGCAACGGTGTTATCACGACGGTCGGTTTGCTGGGGCTCTACAAGCTGCCGCTCAATAACATGGAAGTAGCTATGCACCGCCGCACGGTGGCCGGCTCCATCATCGGCAGTATTGCCGAAACGCAAGAAGTGCTAGACTTTTGCGCCGAGCACCACATCGCCCCCGAGGTGCAGATGATTGCCATGCAGGACATCAACGATGCTTATAGCAAAATGATGGACCAGGAAGTACGCTTCCGCTACGTCATTGATATGCAGTCGCTGAAAGACGCGGACTAACCCCCGGCCCTACCCCCTCGGTTGGTGCCCAACCCAGCGAAAAAAGCAACGTCCTTCCGAGTTTGCCGAGGAATCTCGCCTGCGCCGTGCGGGTACCGTTCAATGAAACGGGCGAGATTCCTCGGCAAACTTGGAAGGACGTTGCTTTAGGAAGCGTAGTCCGACGTTTGTTTCAGTAGTCGAACTAGGGCTACTTCGTTAGCGTGAAGGTGGTCGTTTGCACGTCGCGCGAATTGCCGCCGGTCATCACTTGGAACTCACCGGGCTCGGAGACAAACTTGAGGTCGTCGTTGTAGAACTTGAGGTCGTTGGCCGATAGGTGGAAGGTGAGCTGGCGGCTTTCGCCCTTTTTGAGGGTGATTTTTTGGAAACCCTTGAGTTCCTGCACCGGGCGGGTGCTGCTGCCTACCATGTCGCGCAGGTAGCATTGCGCTATCTCGGTGCCGTCGTACTGGCCAGTGTTGCGCACCGTCACGGCTACTTCCAGGCCCTGGCCGGGCCCAACGCTGGCTTGGCTTACCGTGGGTTTGCTGTAGCTGAACGTGGTGTAGCTCAAGCCGTAGCCGAAGGGGTAGAGCGGGTCGTTGGGGATATCGAGGTAGCGCGACTTATACTTGTCGAGTGGCACGCCAGAGTAGGGGCGGCCAGTGCTTTTGTGGTTGTAGTAAATCGGAATCTGGCCCACCGAGCGCGGAAACGTCATTGTGAGCTTGCCCGACGGGTTGTACACACCAAATAGCGCGTCGGCTACCGCATTGCCGGCCTGGGTGCCGCCAAACCACGTTTCGAGGATGGCGTCGGCATTCTGGTCTTCCCAGGGCAGGGTTAGCGGTCGGCCGTTTACGAGCACGAGCACCAGCGGTTTGCCGGTAGCCTTCAATGCTTTTAGTAAGTCGAGCTGGCGGCCGGGCAGGCCAATGTCGGCGCGGCTGGCGGCCTCGCCGGTCATGCCCTGGCTTTCGCCCACCACGGCCACCACCACGTCGGCGCCCCGGGCGGCTTGCACGGCTTCGGCAATGGTGGTTTCGGCGGGTCGCGGGTCGATGTTTAGCTCGCCGCCGTGCTGGTTGAGGCGCTTTATCAGCTGGTCGTCTTCAGTCACGTTCACGCCCTGCGTGTAGGTCACGCGCACGCCGGCACCGCCCACATTCTTGATTCCCTGCAAGATGGAAACCGCCTGCTTGCCGTCGCCGGCCCCGCTCCAGCTGCCAATCATGTCGCGGGCGCGGTCGGCTAGCGGGCCTACTACCGCAATATTTACCGTGTTTTTAAGGGGTAGGGCCTGCTTATCATTTTTGAGCAGCACCAGCGTGCGGCGCGTGATGTCGCGGGCATCGGCGAGGTAGGCAGGCTTCATCAGCGTGGCCTTGGCGCGCTCCTCGGTCACGCCGCGGTAAGGGTCGGTGAAGAGGCCGAGCTTGTACTTGGCTTCCAGTACCCGGCGGCAAGCCAGGTCGATGGCGGCCTGGCTCACCGTGCCTTCCTTGAGGTTGGTAGCCAACTGCTTCAGGAAAACTTCGCCTACCATGTCCATGTCCACGCCCGCGTTCAGCGCCAGCTCCGACACCTTTTTCTCGTCGCCCAGGCCGTGCGCCTCCAGCTCGTTGATGGCCGTGTAGTCGGTGGCCACGAAGCCCTGGAAGCCCCACTGCTTGCGCAGCAAATCGGTCAGCAGCCACTTGTTGGCCGTGGCCGGAATGCCGTTGATGTCATTAAACGACGACATTACTGAGCCAATTCCCGCGTCTATGGCCGCCTTGTAGGGGGGTAGGTACTCGTTGTACATGCGCTGGCGGCTCATGTCGGTAGTGTTGTAGTCGCGGCCAGCTTCGGCGGCGCCGTACAAGGCAAAGTGCTTGAGGCAGGCCATTACCGTTTCGGGCTTGGTCATGTCGTTGGTGGGGCCCTGAAAGCCGCGCACCATGGCCTCCGCAATGCGCGCGCCGAGGTACGGGTCCTCACCAGCGCCCTCGGCCACGCGGCCCCAGCGCGGGTCGCGGGCAATGTCTACCATGGGCGAATACACCCAGTTGAGGCCATCGGCCGAGGCCTCGGCGGCCGCAATGCGGGCGCTGCGCTCCATGGCGTCGAGGTCCCAGCTAGCCGCCAAGCCCAGCGGAATCGGGAAGATGGTGCGGTGCCCGTGAATGACGTCGTAGCCCAGAATGAGCGGAATATGCAGCCGCGTGTCCTGAATGGCTTCTTGCTGCAGCTTGCGGGCCGCCACCGGCGTAAAGGTGTTCAGCACCGCGCCCACCAGGCCTTTCCTAATGTTGGCGTCCACGTTCTGGCTCACTACGGGTCCCGTTACGTCGAAGCCCACCGATACCAGATTAAGCTGGCCGATTTTCTCCTCCAGCGTCATTTTTTGCAGGAGGTTCGTCACAAACTGCTCCATCTGCGGGTCAGCGGCTGGGGCCACGGTGGTGGTCTTGGCCGCTGCGGCAGGCTTGGCTTTAGCAGGAGTTTTGGGGCGCACTTGCGCCTGGGCGCGGGGGCCAGCTAGGCCCAAAGCCAGCAGCAGCGCGGCCTGAAATAACGATTGACGGTGTTTCATTAGAGAGAGTGGGGTAGGGAATAAAGTGGCAAGGTAGAAGGCAGAAGGGGCCAGTAAGAAATAGCCACAGGGCTACCCAAAGGCACGTAGGGCGCTCAGCGGGGGCAATAGCAACGATGGGCGTGTGCCGTAGCCGCGCGTTGGCCGCGGCGCAATTCGTTGCTATTGCCGCGCGAGAGAGGGTAGGCGTGTGCCGTAGCCGCTGCTGCCGTGGCACGCGCAAGTAGACATACCGCACTATAAGTTTTTTAGAAATAGACCATCGCCGCCGCGCTCGCTCGCGCCAGAAAACTGTTTTTGCTGCGCCCTGCCGACGGCCGCGCGACGCGGCACGCCGCTCTCAGCAATGGCCGCGATGGTGATGTACTATAGGCGGCCTTCTGTGCTGCAGCAAGAGAAATAGCGTGAACGCATATTCCTGGCTCACTTCAAATGGAAGCTCTAAAGAGGTAGGGTGCCGGCCCCTACCCCCTTGCCCTGCTGCGTATTACTTTGATAAAGTGAAAAAAATGCAACTCAGCGGTGCGCGTTTTATTACCGTTAGGTTAATTTCTTCGTAGGTAGGGCCAGCAAATCTGCTTTGGTCTCACTCTTCACCTTTCTCTTTCGCGTATGACCCCACACTTTTCTATTCTACGCCAGCTGTTGCCGGGAGCCACGCTGCTCGCCGCTGGCTTGGCTACCACATCAGCCCAAGCCCAAACGGCGGACCGCAAAACGGCCATCGGCGCCAACATCAGCATCTTGCAGTACCAGGGCAACTTGGGCGGCGATTTTGGCAAGCTCTTCGCCCCCGAGCAAGTGGGCGTGGGTGCACACATCACGCGCTACCTCTCGCCCTCGTTGGACCTGAGCCTGCTCGGCAACTACGAAAACTACCGGTTCGTAGCCGCTTCTAATCCGCGCTATGAGTTTACGTCCAAGACGGCCATGTTTGACCTTGGCCTGAAGCTGAAACTCAACAACGGCCACATCCTGAAGGAAGACGCTTTCATTCAGCCCTATTTGATGGGCGGCGGCGGCTTTTTTGTAGCCAATAGCGTGGGCAACTATCTGCGGTTCAATGAGAATCAGTCGGTAGAAACTGGTCGGTTCTCCAATCAGGTGCGTCGGCCCGAGGTGTTTGGTCAGGCTGGCCTGCGCTTCCGCCTCTCGCCGGCGATCTTTCTGGACATCACGACTGCGCAGCACTACGCTTTCACCAACGACGGTATTGACATCGATAACTCGCCGACCGGCAAGTACTTTGACCGCTTTCTGGTGCATTCGGCTGGCCTGACGGTGGCCCTCGGCAAAGCCAAGGACGCGGATGGCGACGGGGTGCCCGACCGCAAAGACAAGTGCCCCGACACGCCCGCCGGCGTGAAAGTGGACGTGACCGGCTGCCCCGTTGATACCGACGGTGATGGCGTGGCCGACTACCAAGACAAGTGCCCCGACGTAAAAGGTGTGGTTGCCCTGCAAGGTTGCCCCGACGCGGACAGCGACGGCGTGGCCGATGCCGATGACAAGTGCCCTGATACGCCAGCCGGCGTGAAAGTGGACGCCAGCGGCTGCCCGCTTGATACCGATACCGATGGCGTGGCCGACAACCTCGACAAGTGCCCCGATACGCCTGCGGGCGTGAAAGTGGATGCCAACGGCTGCCCGCTCGACCGCGACGGCGACGGCGTGCCCGACTCTCAGGACCGTTGCCCCGACCGTGCCGGCCCAGCCAGCAACAAAGGCTGCCCCGAGATTCCGGCTGAGGCCACGAAGTACATCAACTTCGACTTCAACAAGGCTGCGCTGAAAGCTTCGTCGCTCCCCAAGTTGCAGCAGATGGTGCAGATTCTGGGTGAGTACCCCGACTACTCGCTCTCGATTGCTGGCCACACCGACAGCAAAGGCTCTGACGACTACAACCTGCGCCTGAGCTACGAGCGTGCCGCCGCCGCCCGCACCTACATGCTGAGCAAAGGCATCGCGGCCGACCGCATTGAGGCTCGTGGCTACGGTGAAACCAAGCCAGTTGCCGACAACAAAACGGCTGCTGGCCAGGCCCTAAACCGCCGTGTGAACTTCGACCCCTACCTCACCGGCGAAGCCAACACCGCCGAAGCCAAGTACGGCCCCGCCCCGACGATTTCGGAGCTGAAGGCAAGCGGCCAAGAACTGCCCGGCAAGAAAAAGTCGAGCGCATCGCGTCGCCGCAAGGCCTCGGTGAGAAAAGCCTCTACTAAGCGCAAGTAAGCCAATCCTGGCTCTCGGGCCGACACTAAAAAAGTAGCCTACTCCATTCGGGGTAGGCTGCTTTTTTTAGGGGGGTAGGGCGACGGCCAGCAAGCGCTAGTGGAAGGTGACAGTAGCTTGTGGGCAGTGCAGTAGCTTGTGCGTAGTCGGTTCCTGCTGCGTCTGCTACGGGCTAAAAACGCTCGGTGGTCAGTTCGCCAATTCATTACATAGTAACTCGAAGCCGGACGCCCTAGTGAACCTAAACCAAGCGGTAGTAGTAGAATGAAAGTGTATGAATGCGCGGTTCCGCCGTCGCCTACCCCTTTCCCTCCGCTATGACGTTGAAATATGCCGGGCTACTGCCCGCCCTGAGCCTGCTTGCGGCCTGCAGCAGTGGCCCCAGCCAAGAAGAAAAGCAACAGGCACAGGCTGATAACCCCGCCCAAACCATTAGCACCCCGAAGGACGAAGCCGTGCACCTGCCCGCGCCCTACGCCACCAAATCGGCTACGCACCGCGTGGACGTTATCGACTGGCCGGCCGGCAAAACGCCCACCGCTCCGGCTGGCTTCACGGTCACGGAGTTTGCGGGAGGCTTGCAAAGCCCACGCTGGGCCTACGTCGCGCCCAACGGCGACGTGTTTGTGTCGGAAGCTGCTACCCTGCCCAAGGGCGCTAAAAAGCAGGTGACCGCCGCGCTGCATCTCGATAAGTCACGCTCGCTACAAGCCACCAGCGCCAACCGCATCACACTCTTCCGCGACACCAACGGCGATGGCAAGCCCGACGTGCGCTCGGTGTTTCTGACTGGCCTGAAGCAGCCATTCGGGATGCTAATAATGGGCGATTATTTCTACGTTGGCAACACCAACAGCGTGATGCGCTTCCCGTACCAGCCAGGTGCCACTAAAATAACGGCCGCTGGCCAAAAAATACTAGACTTGCCCGAGGGCGGCTACAACAACCACTGGACGCGCAACCTG
>CAZZDR010000079.1:0-4799 GCA_964652535.1 uncultured Hymenobacter sp.
AGCTTTAGCCCTACCCTCTCGCGGCCGAGCAGCTTTTTCGTGTTCAAACAAAAAGCCTGACTACTCGAACGTAATCAGGCTTTTTCGTTACCGAGGCGCTCGTTTTTACGGGCGCACAGTAGTGGTAGTGGCGCGCACGGGGGCAGCGTTACTCCGCACAGGAGCGGTGGTAGGTGTGGCACGCCGCGTGGGGCGGGTAGCTGGCGTGGCGGCCGGCCGGGCATTGGGTCGCAGCATACCCTGGTTGTTTAGCATGCTGTTGTTTTGAGTGCCGGTACCGTTGTAGAGTGGGCTGTTGGCCGGGTTGGCGGGGTCGGTGCTGCTATAAGTACGCGTGGGGTCGTTGCGCGTAGGGTCGTTGAGCGTGCCCGAATTGTTGTTTAGTCGGCCCGAGTTATTGCCATAGGTGGCGCCTGCGCTGGGCACTACGGCGCCCGAGGGCAGCGCGCCCGTCATGGTCGGGATGCCGGGCTGCCCCGGTGCCGTCGCGCCTATGCCCGGGGGCGGATTGAGGCGGCCCGGCGTGGACGGAATGGCCATGGCACCTGGCACCGATGCCTGTCCCGGCACCGTCACTTGCGCGGCGGCCGAGAGCGTACTAAATAAGCCCACGAGGGCTGCTCCTAGAAAATTGCGCGTTTTCATATTTGATTATCCGTTACGTAAACCTTGGGTACCCGCGGGGGGTAGGGTCCTGAGGTGAGAGGTATACGCAGGTGGGCGCGTTGCGAACGTGAATTTTTGGAGAGTACCCCGCGTTGCGCAGCCGCTGGCTTTTGGTGAGCCAGTAGCGCGGACTCTCGGTCTGCAAGCCCCGGCAGCCGCGCTTGGAGCCGGGCTGAAAGCTGGTGCGACTGGCTGGCGCCCGCCAAACCGCGCGAGGGTAACTTTGAGCTTCTGCAACTTTCAAAAATGCGCGTACTGCACACCGCTGACTGGCACTTGGGTCAGCATTTTCTTACCGGCCAAGAGCGCCTCACCGAGCAGCGCGCTTTCCTCGACTGGCTGCTGGCGACGGTACAGCAAGAAGGCGTGGAGGCGCTGGTACTGGCCGGCGACGTGTTTGACACCACTACCCCTTCGCACGCGGCGCAAGAGCTATACTACGATTTTTTGGTGCGCATGCAAGCCACCGGCTGCCGCGACATCGTGGTAGTGGGCGGCAACCACGACTCGCCAACGCTGCTCAACGCCAGCCGCCGGCTGCTGCGGGCGCTGCGCATTCACGTCATCGGGGGCGTGCCCGCCGAGGCCGCCGAGCAGGTCGTGACGCTGCCTGGCCCTGGCGGCCGGCCCGGCCTGGTGGTGTGCGCCGTGCCCTTTCTGCGCGACCGCGACCTGCGCCTGGCCGTGGCTGGCGAAACGCCCGACGAGCGCCAGCTGCGCGTGCGCGACAGCATAGCAGGGCATTATAAGCTACTGAGCGAACACGACTTGGTGCGCAACTTGCGCGAGCACGACGTACCGGTGCTGGCCACCGGCCACCTCTACGCGGCCGGCGGCGAGGCCCGCGAAGGCGCCGAGCGCGACGTGCACATCGGCGGCCTCGGCGTGATAGCGGCCGAGCACTTCCCGGCGGCGTTCGACTACGTGGCCCTGGGCCACCTGCACCGGCCGCAGGTAGTGGGCGGGCAGGCGCGCATCCGGTACTCGGGCTCGCCGGTGCCGCTCTCATTCACTGAAGCCGATGATAAGCAGCAAGTGTTGCTGCTCGATTTTGCGGGCGCTGGGCCACCGCTCATCACGGCGCTGGCCGTGCCGGTGGCGCGGCGCTTGCAGCGCTTCCACGGCGGGCTCGAGGAGGTGGAAGCCGCCATCCTCGCGTTTGATAATGAGGCGTTTGACTTAGTAGCCTGGGCCGACGTGGTGGTACACTCCGACGAGGCCACCGCCGAGGTGCAGCGCCGCGTGCAGGCCGTGCTTAAGGAGCGCCGCGCCCAGGTGCTGGCCCCGCGCGGCGTGCGCCACCACCGCCTCACGCCTACCCCCGATGCGCTGGCCGAAGCCGCCGCGCCGCTTGTGCACCTGCACGAGCTCACGGTAGATGAGGTGTTTGGGCGCCGTGTGGCGGGCCTACCCCCCGAGCGGGCGGCAGCCCTCACGGCCACGTTTCAGGAGCTACGCCAACTACTGGCCGAGGCCGACCCGCTGGCCCGAAGCGGTGAGGGCGAATAGCTAACGGCCAAACATTCTGCTGGAGCGCAAATGGGCTCACTACGCCTTTAGTGGGCCGCGTGCTTGGCCATCGCTACTGCACACTATACCTTGCCTGAGTTTTGTATTTTTATTTCATTTACAACCCTCATTCATCATTTTAGTGTGAAAAAATTAGTACTTTCCGTGTCTTTAGTAATTGGTCTAGGCGCTATGCAGACTGCGCAGGCCCAGGCCGTATTTTTGATAGGGCGCCTCGTTGGTATCGGCGTCGGCGCGGCGGTTAATGCCTCGCGCACACCTAAAAGCGCGCCGGTCGTAGAGCCGCCAGCCGCCGAGGTGGCTGCCGCGCCGCAAGCGCTCGTCATGCAGCGCACGCCAGCCGACAAGCTACCCAAGCGGGCCAGCGAGCAAATCGTAGCCCTCGAAGCGCAGCTGGAGCAGTGCCACGCCGCCATGCTGGCCAGCCCTACGGCGGTGGTGTGCACGGCCGAGCAGCGCACGGCAATTCAGCAAGCCGCCATAAGCGTGGCCCGCGCTAAGTCTGACTGGAGCTTGCAACCCTACCAGCAGGAAATGGCTTTTTACCTAGCCGAAGATGCCCGCCGCCAGCAGGCCCCTACCCCCTCGGCACCGGCCAAATAAAGCCAGCAGCCATCCTAAAAACTGCGCCCCTACCGGCTTTTTTGGCGGGTAGGGGCGTAATTTTAGGGTATGAAGATTATCAGCCTGCGCTTTGCCAACCTCAACTCGCTGCCGGGGCCTTACCTCATCCGGTTCGATACGGCGCCGCTGGCCGACACGGGGTTGTTTGCCATTACGGGGCCCACGGGCGCGGGCAAAAGCACGCTGCTCGACGCCATCGCGGTGGGCCTCTACGGCCGCGTGCCGCGCCACGACCGCCAAGTAGGCGAGATGGTGAGCCGCCACGCAACGGGCGCCTGGTCGGAGGTCGAGTTTGAGGTGCACGAAACCAGCGCCGACACCGGCCACACGCAGCGCGTGCGCTACCGCTCGCGCTGGGAAGTGAAGCGCAAAACCCGCGGCGATGACAAAGGCAGCCTGGGACAGGATGCCATGACGCTGGTTTTCAGCCCCTCGGGCGAGGCTGTGGTGAGCGGCAAAGAGGCCGTGCCGGCCAAAGTGGGTGCGCTATCGGGGCTCGACTTCGGGCAATTTGAGCAAGCTGTGCTCTTGAGCCAGGGCAAATTTGCGCGCTTCTTGCATGCGCCCGAGAAGGAGCGCAGCGCCCTGCTTGAAAAAATGACCAACGTGGGCATCTACTCGCAGCTGTCGGTGGCTGCGTTTGAGAAAGCCAAGGAGGAAGAGCAGAAAACCAAATTGCTGGAGGCCTCGCTCCACGCTACCCGCCTGCTGCCCGACGAGGAACGCCTCCGGCTGACGCGCCTGCTCGACGAGCTACACGAAGAAGCCGAAATGACCTACGAGCACCAGCAGGAGCTAACTACCTGCCTGGCCTGGCGCACCATCCTCGACCAGCTCGACCGGCAGTTGGCCGAAGCTAGCCGGCAAGCCGACCGGCTGCGAGAAGAAGAAAGTGATTTGCAGCCGGCATTTGCCCGCCTCGCCGACCACGAGCGTGCCGCTACCCCGGCGTTGTCTACCGCTTTTGTGCTGAGCGAACAAGCCCACCTGGAGCTGCGCCGTGATGGCGACGCGCTGGCCCAACTGGAGCAGCAGATCCCCATCCTGCTCACCGCCGCCGAGGCGGCCGAGGTGGCCCACGCCACCGCCGCCACCCGCCAAGCTACGGCCCAGCAGGAGGCCGATGACCTTCGCCCAGTGCTGCAGGAGGTATTGGCCCGGGATACAACTATCCGCGCGGCCCAAGGCCAGTTGGCCAAGGACCGCGCCACGCACAGCCGCGACCAGGCAGCCTACGACACTGACCTGGCCGCTTGGCACCACACCCAAACCAGCGAGCTAGCGCACCTGGAGCGCCAGCAAGCCACGCTGCAAGACTGGCTATTGGCGCATGGCCACGAGCAGAGCTTAAAGGATGAACTGATTGAAATAAACCGGCAGCTCATTGATTTAGAGGCCGTAAATACCCAGCTTGCTACCCTAGAAGCGCAGCAGAAAGCGCAACTCCGGCAGCACTCCGAGGCTACCACCGACCGGCAGCGCCACGAGCAAGCGGCCCACGAAGCCCAGCAGCAGCAGCGTGCCCTCATCGAAAAAGGCCGCCCTTGCCGCGAGGAACGCGATGCGTTGCTGCACGGCACCAGCGCCGACGCCCTGGCCCAGCACGACGCCGACCTCACGGCGCGCCTACGCCTGCTGCAACGCCTGCTACCCCTGGCGCAGGCGACCCACGACCACGCTGGCCGCGCCTACACCCTGGCTCAGGAGCATGAGCAGGCTGCGCCCGCGCTCACCACTGCCGAAACCACTTACGCGCACCTTGAGCAGCGCCAAACTGACGGCCGGCGCCTGCTCGATAGCTACCAGCGCGAGCTGCGTGCCCAGCAGGCGTTGGCTGACCTCAACGCCCACCGCCAGCACCTGCAGCCCGGCCAGCCGTGCCCACTCTGCGGAGCGGCCGAGCACGCTTTTGCCGCCGACTTTGCGGCCGATGCCAACGAGCAGGAGCAGCGCGTAGCTACTCAGCAAGAGGCGCTTGC
>CAZZDR010000079.1:4899-13472 GCA_964652535.1 uncultured Hymenobacter sp.
TCAACGCGCCGAAATGCGCCAGCAACGAGCGCAGCAAGCGCTGGTGCCTCTTGATGCCGAGCTAGCCGATGCTCGCGAGCAAACAGCTAACTACCGGTCAGTTATCCAGAGCTTACTGCTTCCGCATCAGTTGCCACTGCCGGCTGCCGCGCAGTCCTACGCAGGGGTGCTGGCTACGCTTAATGAGCGGGCCGATACATATCAGGACCGCCGCACTGCCTTCACCAAGAGCGAGCACGATGTAGCCGGGCTGCACGAAAAACAGGCCCTGCGTGCCGAAGCCCTCGCCCGAAACCTCGCAAAGCTGACGCACGCGGCGGCAGCGCTGCAAGCCGAGCAAGAGGCCATCGACCTGCAGCAGGCTGCCCGGCTAGCGCGCTATGCCGGCCCCGACCCTGCCGCCGAAACTGAGCGCCTGCACCGCACCACGCAGCAACTAAGCCAGGCAGCCCAGCAGGCCGAGGCGGCCCGCACGCACCAACAGCTAGCCCTAGAAGGAACGCGCGAACGAATAACTCTACGCCGGGCCGACCTGCACCGCCACACAACTGACTTTGAGGTGCGCCAGGCCGAGCTGGCAACTGCCCTCGCCGCAGCTGGCTTTGCCACCGCTGCCGAAGCCCAGGCACTCCTACTACCAGAAACCGAAGCAAAGCAGCTAGCCCAACGTCGCCAACGGCACCTCACCGACCAGCAAGCGGCGCAGCAGCTACAAGCAAAACTCACGGCTGACCTGGCGCAACACCACGAGCTCGCCCTCACGCATTTGCCCACGGCTGCCCTCACCGCCGAACTAACCCAGCTCAATGCCGAAAACGAAAAGCTGCACCAGCGCCTGGGTGCCGCCGCCAACCAGCTCACCCAAGATGACGAAGCCCGCCACCAACAGGCCGCTGGCTTGCGCCAGTTAACCGCTCGCGTACTCGAGCAACAGCGCTGGCAAGACCTGGCCGAACAAATCGGCTCGGCCAAAGGAGACAAATTCAGCCAGTTTGCCCAAGGTCTCACGCTCAGTCATTTGGCGCGGCTGGCCAACCTGCGCTTACAGCAGCTTACGAGCCGCTACAGCATTTTCAAAACGCCCAACCGCAACCTGGAGCTGCAGATAATCGACCACGACCAAGCCGACACTGTGCGCCCAATGGCCTCGCTTTCGGGCGGCGAAAGCTTCTTAGTGAGCCTAGCCCTAGCCCTGGGCTTGAGTGAGTTGGCTGGCTACAAGGCCCGCATCGAGTCGTTGTTTATCGACGAAGGCTTCGGCACCCTCGACCCCGACTCGCTCAACACGGCGCTCGACGCGCTAGAGCGCCTCCAGCATTCGGGCAAGATGATTGGCATTATCTCGCACGTGGCCGACCTTAAGGACCGCATCGGCACGCAGATTCGGGTGCAACCGGTGGCCGGCGGCAACAGCACCGTACGCGTGGTAGATATTGTTGGCAACGAGCAGGAATGCGTGGGGTAGGGAGTAATGAGTTACTGCCGTTACACAGTAGCGCGAACTTTGTAGTTCGCGTCCCCGTGCCGGGAGGGTGGCTCTAACGGTGCGGGGACGCGAACTACAAAGTTCGCGCTACTGCCCTGCCGCCCGCACTTCGGCCCAGGTCCAGTATTTCTTGGGTTGAACACCGGCGTAGCCCTTTTGCAGAAAGGCTACAACCTCCGCTTCTACCACGCTGGCAGCCAGCGACGACGCGTAGATAGGCCGGCCATCGGGGTCGGCGTAGCGCTCGGCTTTGGCGAGCTGGCGGCCGGCCAGGCGCAGCAGCGGGCCGGTGTCGGTGAGCTGGTCGGCGGCCCAGCGGTAGTTGCTTTTTTCTAGCTCATTGAGGCGTGCGGCGAGTGGGGCGAGGGATAGGCGCGGCAGCGTGGGCCGGCTTTCGAGGTCAATCCAGGTGGTGTATTTGCACTCCAGCTCGTAGCGCTGGCTATCGTAGAGGCTCAGCACCCAGTCGAGGCCCGCGGTAGGGCCGAATAACGCGTAGTACGGCACCGGCGCGGGCGTGCGCACCACGGCCAGCCCAATTTCGGGGTAGGCCAGGCGCTGGGTCAGCGGGCTTTGCAGCGCCGCCACAGCCTGCTGCACGCGCGCATACTCTGGCTCCCAAGCAGCCCGGCCGGCTTCGGGGTTTAGCAAAACTTCCGCGAAGCGCGGCAGGAACCAGGCGAATTTTTCGGCTGAAGCCTCGTCCTCGCGCCGCCGGCGGATGGGCGCGCCGAAGGGCTCATAAAAGTGAGCTTTTTCCTCAGCGTTGAGCCAGCACACGAGCTGCAGTGCCTGGCTGGCCAACGGGTGCTGCCAGTCGATTTCGCGGAAGTCGCCCAGCGTGGCTATCAGCCGCAGCAGCGCCTCGTGGGCCAGGGCCAACTCGGGGTTGAGCAGGGCCCACACGCCGATAAAGCCGTCAACATCAAAGTGGTTGGCCGTCACGGCCTGTGCCTCCAGGCCGGGGGTAGTGGGCGCGTGCAGGGCGCGCAGGCACGAGCCAGCGCTGGTATCGTCGCGCAAGGCTGGGGGGGTAGCCGCACCGCGCCAGTGCGCCAGCGTGAGGGCCGCGCCCAGCCCCGTGCTATCGACCACGATGGTGGGCTGCCGCCGTAGCTGCGCAAAAGGCACAAAATACCGCGCCTGGTTTGGGTTTTCTGTGCTCATGATGGGTTGAGAAAGCGCGAAAAATAGTGGCTGGCGTTGTGGCACACCGCTATTTCTCACCCCGCCGATTACGGATTTTCTCCACTTTGTTTTTCCGAATCCAGCTGAGGTAGCCTTGCAGGGGCTCGGCGGCGCGCAGGGCCGCCACGGTGGGGTACTGCTGGGCCAGCTCGCGGTTGCTCAAAAAACGGTGCACGCTGCTATGGCAGGGCTGGCATAGGTCCACGGTTTCGCCGTGGCGGCCGCCTTCTTCGCGGGGCACCAGGTGGTGGCGTGAGGTCTGTTGCACGGCACGCTCGCACAAGCCGCAGCAGCTGGCAGTGGCCTGCTGGGCCCGGGCGGTAGCTTCGGCGGCGGCTTGCTGGCGTTGTTGGCTCCGGCGCATGGGGTAGGACAAAACGAATGGCCTCTGGCGCCCACTCGGTTGATTATACTAGTTTTAGAAAGGAAATTTTCAGGCTAAAAGTTGCGATTTTATAAGGCAATTACCTATCTTGATCCCCGTTTACTAGCATTTAACAGTCAGCAAATCAATCGCATCACTTATCTTTTCTAAATTATAATTTTTTCAGGATGGCCTTATTCTTTACTTCTCTTCCAATCGGTAGTTGGCTCCGGCCGTTGGTGGGCGGTGCGCTGCTGCTAGCGCTGAGCGCACCCGCCGCCCAGGCCCAGACCTGGATGGTATCGACGACGCCCTACATCAAGCTGGGCGTGCTGGACAAGTACAACGCGCTGGGGGGCTTCACGGCCGTGTTTGTGGTCACCAACGAGCGCTCGGGACAAGAATTTATGCTTACCAGGCAGGTGCCCAAGGGCGAAAGTGGCCTCGACGTGCTATTTCCGACTGAACCCAGCGACCCCGATTATTTTAAAAACATGCAGGGCCTGGCGGCGCAGCCCACGCCGGGCCGCTACACCTGGGAGTGCCGCGTGAATGGCAAAAAGGCGGTGAGCGGCCACTTTACCTTCCCTGAAGTAGGCAACGACGTGACAGTAATCGGCAAAAACCAGTAGACGGCTTGGGGCCCCTACCCCCGCACCACGCGCATAAAGGGTACATCGTCGGGTAGCGGGCCCAGCAGCTCGGCCAGTACCTGTAAAAAGCGGCCGGCGGTGTCGGGCCGGCCGGCCGGTGGGCCGGGCGTGTGGTGGCGGTGCTGCTCGCCGCGCAGCTCTCCGAGCACCGTGGGCGTGCCTGCCTCGTCGGGGCTGCGGCCCAGGGCCGCTTCGAGCAAGAAAAAGCGGGGCAGCGCCAAGTCGGGCCCAGTGGCGAGGTCGTCCTCCTCTTCTTCTGCCTCGTCGTCTTCGTGGGGGATGCGCGACTGGTCGTGGGGGTCGGCGTCGGCCTGCTCGTACACTATAGCCGCCAAGTGCGCCTCGCCAGTGGCCTGGGGCGGCGGCAGCTGCAGCAGGGCCGTGGGCCGGCCAGCCACGCGGTGCCAGCTCAGGTGCAGGCCCCGCGGCGCTACACGCTCGCGGGGGGGCAGGCTTTCGGCGGCTTTGTCCCACACGTAGAGCAGCAGCTCGCGGGCCAGCAGCGGGTCGCTCAACTCGCGGCGCACGGCGGCTGGGCGGCGCCACACCAACTGGGGCAGCATGGTATAAGCAAAATGGTGCGGGTGCAAACGAGCCATGCGGGCGAGTGGGCGACTAACTAAAAAGCAAAAACCAGGCGATAAGCGGCGCCAAAAGTACCACCTCCCTACCCCCTTTGTGGCGGGCAAAAGCAAAAAAAAGCGCTAGCGGCCGGCCGAGGCGCTCGCCTGCTGCACGGCTTGCCACAGCACCTCGGCGCTGTGGGCCCAGGCGTAGCGGGCGACATTGGCGAGGCCGGCCGCGCGCAGGCGGGCGCGCAGCGGCGCGCTGTGGGCTAGCTGACGCAGCCCTTCGGCAATGGCGGCCGGCTGGTATGGGTCACAAAGCAAGGCTGCTGCCGGGCCGCCCGATACCTCAGGCAAAGACGATATATTGGAAGTCAGCACTGGGCAGCCGCTGGCTTGGGCTTCGACTACTGGCAAGCCAAAGCCTTCAAAGAAAGGCACGTAGGCCGTGGCCAGCGCCGCCGCGTAGAGGGCAGCCAAGTCGGATTCACTTACACGGCCCGTAAACTGCACAGCCGCCTGGGTGGCAGGTGGCAGCTGCTGATAGGCTTCGAAAATGGGTCCCGTTTGCCAGGCCTCGCGGCCCACCAGTAGCAGGCGCACCTCGGCGGCCCTACCCCCCTCCGTGGCTTGAAATAGGCCGAAGGCCCGCAGCAGATTTGCCAGATTTTTGCGCGGCTGCAAGGCCCCCACAAACAAAAAATACGGCTGCCCCTGGCTGAAGCGTGCCCGCGTGGCCGCCTGCTGGTCCTCAGTTTGGGGCGCAAAGTGGGCGGCCGGCGCGTTGGGCGCCACCCGAATGCGGGCAGCGGGCAGGCCATACTGCTGGGCGGCATCCTGGCGCGTGGTGTCGGACACGGCCACTAGCTGCGCGGCGGCGCGGGCCCAGCGCGGCGCAAAGTAGGCGTAGTAGCGCCGCACCAGGCCGCTCACATCCTGCGGGCGGTGCAGGTAAGCCAGGTCGTGCAGCACCAGCACCCGCGGCACCCGCGTGCCCAGCACCGTAAAGCCCTCGGGCGAGAGCAGCACGGCGGGCCGGTGCCGCCGCAGCCACCAGGCCACCGCGCCCTCATACCAGGCTGCCAGCAGCAGCACGTGGCGGGCGGGTGGGGCCAGCACGTGCGGCACCACGTTGGGCGCCAGCAGGTAGCGCGGGTCGTAGGCGCGGTCGAAGAGGAAGTGAAACGTGCACTCGGGGTGCTGCTGCACTAGGCAGCTCAGCGTTTCAAACGTGTAACGGCCCAGCCCTTCGAGGTGCCCACCGGGCAGCAGAAAACGGGTCGTGACGGCAATGTGCATGGGTTTTTCAAGTGCCTGGCATGTTACCACCAGCCGTGTTTCGCAGTATTGTACGCCTTACTGAGGTAGGGTGCGGGGCTTGCCCCGCGCCCTACCCCCTTTTCGCAAATCATTTTGTGACGCGTATAAAATGTAGGGTTACGCAGGTGCTGTTTGCTCACCAGCTTGGAATGACTTTGCGCATTTCGCGGCGTTTTATCAAGCCAAGCAGGGGTAGGAGCGCGGCGAAGAACAGACTCATCAGGCCGGTTTCGAGCCACCAAGGCAGGTCGAGGTAGGTTTGCACCAAGTACCAAGCGCCGCAAAGCAGCCCAAAAGCTAGCAACAGCTGGCCCAGCATGCGCCAAGGAATGGCGATGGACATACGCCGCGCAACCAGCCACACGTAGCCCACCGACACGACCACGGCGCTTAGCAAAGTGTTGGCGGCGGCGGCTAGCGCGCCGTGGCGCGGCAGCAGCAGTAGGTTGAGGGCGATGTTGAGGCCAATGCTAAAGGCCACTAGCCAGCTTACCTGGCGCTGGTGGCGGGTGCTGGTGAGCAGGGTGCTGTAGATGGCGCAAAAGGCGTGCACCAGCACATTCAAAAACAGCACCTTGAGGCAGAGCACCATACGCGACAGCTCGTGCGGGTTGCTGCGGCTAAACTGCCAAAAAAGCACCTCGCCCCGAAACAGCACGAAGGCCACTACTAGCAGCAGCGGCACGGCCACAATGCGCTGCCCCAACCACAGCAGCTGCCGCAGCTCGCGCGGGCGGGCGCTGGCGGCGGCAAAGCGAGCAAAAAACAGGGGCAATACCGTCCAGGCATACATCATGGCGGCGTCGAGCCAGCGGTAGGCACCGGCGTAGTAGCCTGCTTGGGTGGGCGACGACAGGCGCTCGAGCAGCACCATATCGACTCGCTCATTGATGCCGTAGAGCAGGGCGATGAGGGCAAACGGCAGGCTACCCCACAGCAGTTTTTTGGCGGGCTTGCGGCGCGGCCAGCGGTGGGGCAGCCGCCCAAACAGCCGCCGCAGTAGCCCAAAAAACAACCCTGCCGTGACCGCCGCCGCCGCTAGGCGGGCGCCCACGTAGTTGTTTAGGTCTAGCTTGCTGCCCAGCAGTAGCACCGCCACCAGCCCAAAAGCCAGCACCTTTTCGAGCACCGAAAGCACGGCGTCGGTATTGAAATGCTGGCGCGCCTGCACCGGGGCCCGCAAAAACTGCCCGTACTGCGTGAGCAGCAGCCCTACCCCCACCGCGGCCAGCAACGTAAGCTGGCTGCCACGGTAGCCTAGGCCCCAACCCACGGCCAGCAGTAGCCCCAGCGCGGCCACCGTAAGCAGCCCACGCATGGGCAGCAGCGTCGGAAACTCGCTATCGGCAAAGCTGGGCTCGGCGGCCAGGCGCTGCACCGTGAACTGCGTGAGGCCGAGGTCGGCGAGGGTGGCTACTACCACCGTGAGAGCCGAGCAGGCCGCCACCAGGCCGAAGGTGCTGTGACCTAAGCGGTCCTGCACCACGTTTTCGAGCAGCACCCAGGCGGGCTTTACCAACAGGTTGAGCGCAACGGCTAGACTGATATTACCGAGAAAGCGTTTGATGCGAAAAAGGGCCCGGCCCGCGGTCAGTGAAAACACAAAGGTAAAGCCGGGCCGGGGCGGGCAGCGGTTTATCTTTGCCTGCTGCCGCGCTGGGCAAGCCCCGTGGCGGCTTCCTTTCTAGTTTGTTTATGTCGCCTGATTCGCTACCGCCTTTTTCCGCTGCCGGCCTGCGGGCTATTTTTCACCGCTGGAAATACTTGCTAGCTCTAGCCGTGGGCCTGGCTGGCGTAGGGAGCGCCTTGGTAGCCTGGTCGCTCCCCAACATCTACAGCTCGACGGCCATCTTTCTGCCTACGTCGCCCCAAAGCACCGACCCCGACCGCTTGGTAGAAGGCTCGAAATTGGAAGTGGGTGCTCGCTCCGAAGACCTAGACCGGGTGCTGACCATTGGGCAGTCCCTACCCCTGGCCGAGCTGATGATTAAGAAATTCAATTTCTACCAGCACTACAACGCCGGCCAGCCGGGCTCCGATGCGGTGGAAAATGCGGTGCTAGGCGAGTTTAACAGCAACCTGAGCATTGTGCACAACGAGCGCGACGCCATCGAGCTCACGTTTCAAGACTATGATAAGAAGCTGGCGGCGGCCGTGGCCAATGCCATGGTGCAGGCCATCGACTCGGTAAACCAGCAGCTGACCCTCGAAAACCGCCGCAACGTGCTGGAGCTGTATCGGCAGCGCTCGGCGCAGTTGGGGCGTAGCTATGCGCGCATTCGGCAGCAGTTGCTGGGGGCCCGCCGCCGCTACGGCGTGTTTGGGCTTGAGCAGCAGGGCCGCTACCTGGCCAAGGCTGTGATTGAAACCGAGAAAGAGCTGCGCGTGGCCGAGGGCGGCGGGGCGGGCAGCGTACCGGGCCTGCGCCGGGCCCTGCGCGGCCTGACCCGTGCCGACGGCGGCAACGCCATTAACCTGGAGGGCTGGACCCAGGGCACCGACTCCGTTAATTTTCTCAGCACACGCCTCCTCGACCTGCAAACGCGCTATGTAGCCTCGCAGGGCACTTATGAGCAAGCCGAAACCTCGCTCACCAGTCGGGTATCGTCCCTTTACCAGGTACAAAAAGCCTACCCCGCCACGCGCAAGAGCAAGCCCTTCCGCACGGTTATCGTGCTGGGCTCGGTGCTGATAACGCTGGCGCTGTCGTCGTTTCTTATTCTGCTTTTAGAGCTATACCGTCGGCCTTCTACCAATTAAGAGTTAGCAGCTTACTTGCTAACTCTTAATTTTCCTTAATTCATGCGTCAACTCTTGCTGCGCCTGCGCCCGGCCGATGCTAGCCAGTGGGTGTTTATCGGTTTTGTGGGCTTGCTGCTGACGGGCGGGGCGCTGGCCATTCAGCGCCAGCAATCGACGCTGGTGCTGCCGGCGCTGGCCGTGCTGGGGCTCGGGCTGCTGCTCACGCGCTGGCAGTGGCTGTACTACGCCCTGTT
>CAZZDR010000080.1:0-13385 GCA_964652535.1 uncultured Hymenobacter sp.
GACCCCAAGCTGACGCTCACCGCGCTGGTGCTCAACGGCTGGCAGAACATCCGCGAAACCAACCAGGGTAAGGCCCTCGGCACCCAAATTCAATGGAAACCTACGGCCAAGCTGCTCATCAACAGCAGCACATTTTATGGCAACGAGCAGCCGCAGGATTCGCTCAGGCGCCGCCGCTACTTCCACGATTTCTACGTCACCTACGCCGCCACCGAGCGCCTGAGCCTGGCTGGCGTGTTTGACGTGGGCAAGCAGCAGAGCGCCCAGCGCCGTGGCTACGACACCTGGCACGCAGCCTCGGCCTTTGTGAAGTACAAGCTCAGTGACCAATTTTCGACCACCCTGCGTGGCGAGTACTACAACGCCGACCGGGGCGTGATTATCAGTAGCATTATGCCTGTGCCCACCGACGCCCGCTTCCTGGCTGGCGGCACCTCACTCAACCTCGACTACCTGCCGACCGCCAACGTGGCCTTTCGGGTGGAGGGCCGCTACCTGCGGGCACAAGATGCTATTTTTCAGCATGATAACGGGGGTAGTCGCAACTATGGCAACCTGACGACGAGCATTGCGCTCTCGTTCTAACTACTTATCCTTCTGAGCTATGAACCCCGCCGATGCCCGCGACCAATCGGCCGAGCGCTTCCTACGCCTGGTACGCGCGAAGCGGCGCGGCACGCTCAAGATTTATTTGGGCCTGGCTGCGGGGGTAGGCAAGACTTACCGCATGTTGCAAGAGGCGCACGACCTGCACCAGCACGGCGTGGATGTACTGCTCGGCTACGTCGAAACCCACGGCCGCGCCGGCACCGTGGCCCAGCTGCAACAGGTGCCGCTGCTGGCTCGCAAGCAGGTGTATTACAAGGGCCACGCGGTGGAGGAGATGGACCTCGACGCCATCGAGCAGCGCCGCCCGCAGGTGGTGATAGTAGACGAGCTGGCCCACTCCAACGTGCCCGGCTCGCGCCACGCCAAGCGCTGGCAAGACGTGGAGGAGCTGGTGCAGCGCGGCATTTCGGTGATAACGGCCGTGAACGTGCAGCACCTCGAAAGCCTGCACGACCAGGTGCTCAAAATAACCGGCACCGACGTGACCGAGCGCATCCCGGACCAGCTGCTGCGCCAAGCCGATGAGGTGGTGAACGTGGACCTGACTGTAGGCGAGTTGCGCGCCCGCCTCGAAGAAGGCAAAATCTACGACGCGGCTAAGGTGCCCACCGCGCTTGCCAATTTCTTCCAGCCCGAAAACCTATTGCAGTTGCGCCGCCTGGCCGTGCGCGAGGTGGCCCAGCTGCTAGGCCGCCAGGTTGAAACCGACGCGGGCGGCGCGCTGGCCATCGCGCCCCAGCGCCGCAACGACGACCGCCTGTTGGCCTGCATCAATACCAACGCCGAAGCCGCCAAGGAGATAATCCGCAAAACCTCGCGCTTGGCCGACCGCTTTGGAGCCGCTGCCTGGTATGTGCTCTACGTGCAAACTGGCCGCGAAAGCGCCGACCGCATTGGGCTGGCCAATCAGCGGTATTTGCTTAATAACCTGCAACTTGCCACCGAGCTGGGTGCGCAGATTTTGCGCGTGAAGGAAAACGACGTGGTAGCCGCCATCCGGCGGGTGGCGCAAGAAAAGCGCGCCACGCTACTCGTGTGTGGTACCACCCGCGAAAAAGGGCTGTGGCAGCAGCTCAGCCGCAGTGGCGTCACGCACGATTTGCTCACGGCCGTATCGGGCGATGGAAGCGAGCTCGACGTGTATTTGGTATCGTATTGATTTTAAAAGGATAATCACCGCCTGTCATTGCGAGGAGGCATGACGAAGCAATGACAGGCATTTTTATCTCTGTTGACCGCCATGACCCTGAAAACTAAAATTACCCTCGGCTTCCTGGCCATGTTGGCGCTGCTACTCAGCATCGGCGGCTATGCGTTTTATACCGTGCGGCAGCTCGACATTAGCTCGCGCAATATTCTGAAAGCCAATTTCTATTCGATAGAACTGGGCCAACAGATGCTGCGCGGGCTCGATGCGCTCGGCAACGACCCGGCCAGTGCCGCCGCCCGGCGCAGCTTTAGCCAGAGCCTGACCCGTGAGGCCGGCAACATCACCGAGCCCGGCGAGCGCGAGCTGGTAGACAGCCTCACCCAAAACCTGGCTGCCTACGACCAGACCCTGAGCCGTGCCGCCGGCGCCCTACCCCCCGCCTGGACGCCTCTGCGCGCCCAAACCCTGCGCATGATGGCCCTGAACACCGCCGCCCTAATGCGCAAAAACACCCTGGCCGACCACCGCGCCGAGGCCGCCAACCGTAATCTTATCCTGTTTAGCACGCTGGCTGTGCTGCTGGGGCTGGGCTTTGTGGCCAGCGTGCCTGAGGCCGCGGTGCAGCCCTTACGCAAGCTCAACGCGGCGCTGGCCCACGCCACGGCGCGCAACTTCGCGGCCACTATTCCGCAGGAAAGTCAGGATGAGTTTGGGCAGGTAGCGCAGTCGTTTAACCGCATGCTGAGCGAGTTGCGCGAGTTTCGTAGCTCCACCACTGCCGAGTTGATAACGGCCCGCAACCGCGCCGCTAGTATCGTAAACACGCTCGACGAGGGAATCTTGGTGCTCGATGAAAGCCGCCGCATCCTGCTGGCTAACCCCGTAATGTGCGACTTGCTGGGCCAGGCCGCCGACCGGCTGGTGGGCCGCCCCACCTCCGTGGTGCGCCTCGAAAACGACCTGCTCCAAACCCTGCTCAAGCCGCTCGACGCGCCCCAGCGCGAGCAGGCTGTGGCCGATATGCCGGTGCTCACCATCGCGCAGCGCGGCGAAGAGGCGTTTTACCGCCTGGCCGTGCAAGACCTCGTTTCCTTTAACGAGGCCACTGATAAGACCGAGTTTGTGGGCCAGATTCTGACCCTGCGCAATGTGTCCGATTTCAAAAAGCTCGACCAGGTGAAGTCAAACTTCTTAGCCACCGTGTCGCACGAGTTGAAGACGCCTTTGTCAAGCATCAACCTCAGTCTGAAGCTTTTGCAAAAGGATAACTTGCCCGCTAGTGAGCGCCAGGACGTTACGCTGGGTATTCAGCGCGAAACGCAGCGCCTCCAGCGCCTGGTGAGCGAGCTGCTCGACGTGTCGCGCCTCGACTCGGGCCAGGGCATTCAGCTCAACTTCGCACCCACCCAGCTCACCGACGTGGTACGCTTTGCCGAGGCCACAGTGCAGGCCCAGCTGGCTCACAAGCAGCTCGCGCTGCGCCTGGCCCTACCCCCCGACTTGCCGCCCGTGCGCGCCGATGTGGAAAAAACGACTTGGGTACTTATCAATCTGCTGGCCAATGCCATTCGCTACTCGCCGGCCGGCGAAAGCATTGGGGTGCGGGCCTTGCGGACTGGCAAATTTGTGCAGGTGACGGTGCAGGATGCCGGCCCTGGCATCGCGGCCGAGCACCACGACAAAATATTTCAGCGCTTCGCCCAGCTGCCCGACAAGGCCGGCTATACCGGCGGCTCGGGCCTGGGCCTGAGCATTGCCCGCGAGTTTATCACCACCCAGGGTGGTCGGCTGTGGGTCGAAAGCGAGTTGGGCAGCGGCAGCGCCTTTCATTTTACGTTGCCGGTGGGGGGGTAGGGGCTCTTTCGTCACAGGAGTTTGAGAAGAAGAACGTCATTCCCAGGTCAGCTTGGAATGACGTTCGCCCGCTTTGTAACCTGTGCGTAACCCAAAACTCACCTGCCGGCCGGACCTTTGCGGCTTGCTGATTTTACCTCGCCTATATTATGAAGCGCCTGCTTGCCGCCGCCTTAGCCCTGCTCACGTGCGCTGCCCACGCCCAGCGACCCACCACTAACCTGCACGCCGAAAAAATCTTGCTGCCCAACGGCTGGAGCCTCACGCCGGCGGGCCGGCCCTTGCCCCTCGGCGACCTGCCGCTGAACATGCAACTCGCGCCGAGCGGCAACATGCTGGCCGTCACCAACAATGGCCAGGGCGCCCAAACCATCCAGCTCATCGACCCGGGCACCGAGAAGCTGCTCGACGAGCGGCCCATCGGCAAGGCGTGGTACGGGCTGGCGTTCAGCCAGAAGGGCGACCGGCTGTACGCCTCGGGTGGTAACGACAACATCATTCTGGCTTACCCCACAGCCGGCCGCAAGCTCGGTGCGCCCGATACGCTGCGCCTCGGCCCGGCCTGGCCCAAGGCCAAAATAAGCCCCACTGGCATCGCGGTGGATGCAGCTGGCCAGCGCCTCTACACTGTCACGAAGGAGGACAATGCGCTGTACGTGGTGGACTTGAAAACCAAGCGCACCGTCAGCCGCGTCGAGCTGGGCCACGAGGCCTACGGCTGCCTGCTCTCGGCCGATGGCCGGACGGTGTACATCACGCTGTGGGGCGGCGACAAGCTACTGGCCTACGACCGCGCCACCGGCCGCGTGCGTGCCGAGCTATCCACCGGCAGCCACCCCAACGAGCTGATTCAAAGCAAGAATGGTCGATACCTGTTTGTGGCCAACGCCAACGACAACTCTGTGTCGGTGGTAGATGCTAAGACCTGGAAGGTGCTCGAAACCATCTCGACCTCGCTCTACCCCACGCGCCTCACCGGCTCGACTACCAACGGGCTAGCCCTGTCGGCCGACGAGAAAACGCTCTACATCGCCAACGCCGACAACAATTGCCTGGCCGTGTTCGACGTGCGCCAGCCGGGGCACAGCGCTGGTCAGGGCTTCATCCCGACCGGCTGGTACCCTACTTGTGTGCGCGTGCGAGGTAGCAAGCTATTGGTAGCCAGTGGCAAGGGCCTTACTAGCCTGGCCAACCCCCAGGGGCCGCAGCCGCTGCGCAAAAACGACGACAGCGGCTACCAATCGGGGGGGGCGCACCGCGAGTTTCAGTATATCGGCAGCCTGTTTAAGGGCACGCTGCTCTTCATTCCGACGCCCGACGCGGCCCGGCTCAAGGCCTACACCCGGCAGGTGTACGACAACACACCCTTCAACAAAGACAGCGAAAAGCTGGCGCTCGGCGCCGCCGGCAACCCCGTGCCGCGCCGCGTGGGCGATAAGTCACCCATCAAGCACGTCTTCTACATCATCAAGGAAAACCGCACCTACGACCAGATTTTGGGCGATGTGCGCGAGGGCGAGGGCGACACGGCGCTGTGCATTTTTGGGCAAAAGGTGACGCCCAACCACCACGCGCTGGCCCGCGAGTTTGTGCTGCTCGATAATTTCTACGTGAACGCCGAGGTGAGCGCCGACGGCCACAACTGGAGCACCGCCGCCTACGCCACCGACTACGTGGAGAAGTCGTGGCCCATCAGCTACGGTGCGCGCGGCGGCACCTACGACTTTGAGGGCACTCGTAAAATCGCCTACCCGCGCGACGGCTTTATCTGGGATTATTGCCAGCGCGCCGGCCTGAGCTACCGCACCTACGGCGAGTTTGCCGACTACGCCAAAACGTCGCTCAAGTCGCTGCGTGGGCACGCGTGCCCGCGGTCGCCGGGCTTCAACATGGACATCACCGACGTGGCGCGGGAGCGCGCCTGGGCGCAGGATTTTGACTCGCTGCTGGCCCTGAACGCCGTACCACAGTTCAGCACCATTCGCCTCAGCAACGACCACACCTTTGGCCAGCGCCTGGGTAAAATCAGCCCGACCTCGGCCGTGGCCGACAACGACCTGGCCTTGGGCCGCCTCGTCGAGCACATTGCCAACAGCAGCATCTGGGGCGAATCGGCCATTCTCGTGCTCGAAGACGACGCCCAAAACGGCTCCGACCACATCGACGCCCACCGCTCGCCGGCCTTCATCATCAGCCCCTACGTCAAGCGCGGCTACGTCGACCATACGCTCTATACCACCGCTGGCGTGATGCGCACCATGGAATTACTCCTGGGCCTACCCCCCATGAGCCAGTACGATGCCGCTGCCCGGCCGCTGTTTGGCCTGTTTCAAGCCCAGCCCAACCTGGCGAAGTACCAGGCCAAAGCCAACCAGATTCCGCTCGACACCCGCAACACCGCCTGGAACCACAGCGCCGAGCGCTCGGCCAAATTCGACTTTGCCCACGAAGACGCCGTGCCCGACCTCGACCTGAACGAGGTAGTTTGGAAAGCCGTGAAGGGCGAGCAATCGACCATGCCCGCGCCGCGCCGGGGCGCGTTTTTGCAGCTCACGCCCAAGCGTGAAGACGACGACGATTAGCGCCGTAACGCGAAGCTTCTGCTTCGTGCTACTGCGCTACTTCCAGCACCAGCAGCAGCGCTTCGTTGCTAAGCGCTTCTATGTCAATAGATGCCGCCGCATTCCAGAGCGCGAGGCCGTCTTTTTCGTGCACTAGCCGGCCTTCCACTTCAAAAGCGCCGGCCAGCACGAAGGCAAAGAACAGCCGACCCGCCGGCACCGCCCACGCCACCTCGCTGCGGCCCGCGAAGCGACCCAGGCTGACTCCAAACGGCAAGGCAGGAACAGCCGTCAGTAGCGGCAGCAGCTGGTTGGCCAGGCCCGCGAAGCTGAACGTATTCTTTACCGTGCCAGAGGGGGGTAGGGCCGCGTCGGCCCGTATCCAGATGTGCAGCAGGCGGATAACGTCCTCCGGATAAGGGTTGTGCAGGTGCAGCGTGCTGCCCGCCGGCAGCGTGAGCACCTGCATTTCCTCTACTTCCACCACGATTGCCGGGCCGGAGGGGGGTAGGGCCTCGACCGTGCCCGTGATGGGCAGCAGCACTACGTGCGTGGCCTCGGCCACGGGCAGGGCCAGGGTGGCGCCGCCCGCCAGCAGCTCCTCGTTTAGAGCCCGCAACCTGCCCAGCGGCTGCTTGTGCGGGTGCTGAAACGACCCAAAATGGAAGGTGCTGAACTGCCGAAAATCACTGGTTTCGACCAGGCCGCGCTCATCGGCCAAAAAGATTTTACCGGGCGTCGTCGGGGCAGGCATCGGCAGAAAGTTCTTGAAGAGAATGAATGGCCAGAAAGGGCTGCAGCTGAAACGTGTGCAGCACCGCCGCGCCGCCTCCTTCGCATTCGCGTGCCACAATCAGATACGGCCCCACGGTGTCGAGCCAGCGCAGCGGCTCACTGAAAAAGTTGATGGCCACCTGGTGCTTGCTGGGGTCGCGCCAATCGGAGTTGATGACTTCAAACTGAAAGTGCTCGAACCGCAAAAACCGCCGGCCCAGGTTGTCGAGTATATCGGGCACCAGGCCGCCGAGCTGCTGCAAGTAGCCCACCACCGAGCCGCCCACCAGCCCGTGCAGGCGCTCGGCGGCCGGCACGTGGTGCAGCAGTTCGCCGAAAGTGCGGTACTTTTTCGCTGGGTCAAAGTACTGCGCCTGCATGCGCAGCTCGCGGTAGCTGTCGTCGAGCACCAGCTTGTCCCAGGGCCGGGTAGCACCGGCGTCAATGATTTTGCGGTAGCAGAGCGTAAGTTGGCGGTCGGGCATAGGGTTGACAACAAAAATTGTCATCGCAAGAAGGAATGACGAAGCAATCGCATTAGAACGAGCTAAGTAGGTATCGTGCTGGTGCGATTGCTTCGTCGTCCCTCCTCGCAATGACGCTCTTTTGCTACACCGCGATGGTCATCGTCAGCACAAAGCCGTCGGTGAGGTTGCCGGTAACGGTGGCGATTTCGATACCGGCCGCATCGTCGTTAAACACGTTGTCGCTCTTGTTATACGTGTAGCCGCTCAGGCCTTTGGCGTAGCCATTGACGAGGGCCACGGCCGAGCCGCTGCCTTCGGGAAAGGCAATCTGGGTCACTTTGAGCGAGGTGCCGCTGGCGTTGTACACGTGCACGTGGATGTGGGTGGCGCGGCCCGAGTACCAGCCCGGGAAAATGCTCGTGAACGTGACCAGACCCGCCGCATCGGTGGCCTGGCGGCCGCGCAAAAAGTGCACGCTCGTGTAGTTGGTGCTCTGCATACCCGAGCCGCCGTACTCCGAATAGTTGCCCTCGGCATCGCAATGCCAGATATCGACCAGCGCGCCGACCAGCGCCGCGCAGCTGGCGCTGCTGCTCGTGATGTTGATTTTGGCCGTCAGCTTGTAGCCCGTTTTGCCGTCCGTGATATCGGCGCGCACGTACGACGACGGCGTGTGCGTCGGGAATGGCCCCTCGGTTTCGGTGGGCGCCACGGTGCAGTTGGCGCTGCTCGCGCCGCCGGTGGTCGTGGTGGTCGTGCCAGTGGTGGTCGCGGTACTGGGTGTGGCGTCGTCTTTGCCGCAGGCGGCGAGCAGGGCGGGAGCCGACACAGCGCCGGCGAGCAGGCTTTTCAAAAAATACTTGCGTTCCATGGCACGAGCTTGGTGAGGTATGGGTGAGTTAGTACCTCAAAAGTGCTAGCGCTGGGGTAGTACTTTTTGCCGTAATCGCTTAGCAGCCTGTTTGACTCGATGGATGGTGCTGCCCAGCCATTTGGCCGGCCCACTTTTAGCCGTTGGGGGGGTAGGCGCGCCCGTAGCGGGCGGCGCGTGGGTGCCGGGTGGCAGCGCCGTGCCATTGCCCGACTGCCCATAGCTGCTGGCCAGCTTCTTAGGCACGCCCACGCTGTTCAGAAAGCCCATGATGAGCCCCTGCCGCCAGGCCGTGAACGTCGAAAACTCCAGTTCGCGGGGCGTTATGATGTCGCCCACTACGAAGCGGCCGCCGGGGCGCGGGTTCTGGTCGCGCACCACCACGTTCACCAGCCCACTCTTCAGGCGGCCAAAAAAGGTCTTTTTGACTTCGCCTTCCTTATAACCCAGAAAGTTGATTTTCAGGCCGGTATAGCGGGCGCGCACTTCGCCGCTGAGGCGCTGGCGATCGATGTGCTCGTCGAAATCGAGGCCCTGCATCTGCCCACTCTTGAAGCTGATGAGGCGGGTAGGCTGCATAATAGGGTTGAGCAAGCTGAACGGAGCCGGCCCAAAACTGCCCCACAGGTGCTGGCGGCCGCGCGGGTCGAGCAGCGAGGTGGTAAGATGTAGTTCGGCCCGACACTGGTTCTGCAAGTAGCCGGTGGCCGTGCCGGTGAGCGGGTGTGCCAGGCTCATGCGGCGCGGGTCGTTGCTCACATTATACAGCGTAGCATTCAGCCGGTCGATGCTGAACGTGCCTACCAGCGGTGTGCGGGGGCTGCGGTACGTGGCCTGGATAGTGCCCGCGTGCAGGTCGAGGCGGCGCACATCGAGGTGGGCGCGCAGCCGGAGCACGGCCTCGGGCGTGAGGATGGAGGGCTGCTTGTTGAGGGGTCCGCGTCCGTCGCTGCTCAGCTTTAGGTACGGCTGCTCGGCCGTAACGCGCGCAATGTGCACGTGGCTGTCGTCGGAGAGGCGGTAAAAATCGAAGCCCTGCGCCCGCAGCTCGGCCACGCGTGCCGTGAGCTGGGTGGTCTGGTAGCCGCTGTGCCGGTTGAGCTGCTCCGGCGTGAGGGTAGGGCGCACGGCCAGCTCCGTGAGGCGTAGCGACTGCTTGTCGGTATCCAGAAAGGCGTGCTCGATAGTAGTCGGATAAACCGGCGCCACAAATACGGCGCTCAGGCGCCCGGTGTGGCCCACCCAACTGCGCGCGTACAGCGCCCGCTGCGCGCCGGGCTGCCCACTCACCGAGTCGATGCGCAGGCTGCGGCCCACGCCGTACACGTGGCGCACGGCCGGCTGCTCGCGCAAGCCCGCCACGGCCACGTAGCCATCCTCCACGCTCACGTGCCGAATATCAGCGCGCTTAAAAAGGGGCCGTAGCAGCTGCCACAGCGGTGGCGGCGCCTGGGCCGGCGGCCGAAACGTGAGGCGCGGCGTGCCCAGCTGCACCAAATCGGTACGCAGGCGGCCCTGGTGCTGCCAGGTAGCCGCTTGCAAGCCCCGCACCCGGGCGCGCGGCATGGTAAAGAACACGCGCACCGCGCCCGGCTTGCCCTGGCCCGGCGCGGGCGGCGTAATGCGCAGCGAGTCGAGGCCCGCAAAGTGCTTAGCACTCGAAAAATCAAACAGCTGCACCGCAATAGTGTGGCCGCCTAGCTTGCCCACGGCCCCGTGCAGCACCGCCTGCCAAGCGGCGGCAAAAGCCAGCCGCTGGGTATCGGCCGCGCTGGCTGGCGTGAGTAGCAAGTCGCGGGCGCTCACCGTGGCCGACGCCAGTCGGCCCAGCGGTGCCCCGGCTGGCCCAAAGCTGCCGCCCGCCTGGCGCAACGCTAGGTAGCCCAGTCGTAGCGGATGTTGCTGGTAAAAAGGGGGGGTAGGGCGGCGGGGTGCGGGCCGCCGGGCCAGCGCCGCCACGTCTAGCCGCAGCGAGTCGAGGGTGAGGCTGTCGATGGGGGCGGTTGTGCCGCGCCACAGCGCCAGCAGGCCCACGCCGCTCAGGTCGAGGCGAGCCAAACGCAGGTTCAGGCGGGGTAGGGTATCGGCCAGGGTGGCGGTGGCGGGGTGCAGCGCTACGCCGCGCAGGTGCAGGCTACGCGCCCACAGGCTGGTTTCCAGGTCGGCTACTTTTAGCGCGTACTGGCCGTGGGTTTGGGTAGTTACCTGCTTTTCGAGCTGGCGGCGCAGCCAGGGGTCGAGGCCCCATTGTAGCCAGCCCAGGCCAGCCAGCACCAGTAGGGCCAAGCCAACTAAAAGCCAGCTGCCCCAGTGGGAGGTAGTTCGCGCAGTAGCGGGGGTAGGGGAATCAGTCACAGCGTTAAACAGAAGCGCAGCTAACGAGAACGCAGGGGGTAGGCAAATCAGACACAACAATAAGCAGAAGCGTAGTTAACGGCAACGCGGGGGGTAGGGGTTGCCGCGGCCCCAACCCTGCCCCCCGCTGGCCGTACAGCAGCCAGCTTTCTTTTTTTCTCATCTCCCTCAATCTATTCCTGTTAGATGCGTTTTTTTTCACTTTCTCAGTTAGCCGTGCTCGGCCTGGTGAGCGGGGGCCTAGGCCTCACGGCTTGCGACAAAGACAGCGAAACCAGCCCCGCGCTGCCGGCTGCCGTGACGTTTACCCAGGCGGGCCTTTACCCCGAAGGCACGCAGTACGACGACCAGCAGGCGCACTTTCTGGTTAGCTCCCAAACTGCCGGCCGCATCGGCCAGGTCACCGACGATGGCACCTACGCCAGCTTCGCCGACGATGCCCAGCTGATTTCGACCATTGGCCTGAACCTCGACGCTGCCCGCGGCCGCCTGCTCGTGGCCGTGTCGGACCCTGGCTACAACACCGCCCGCACCACCGCCGCCACCAAAGGCAAGCTCGCCGCCCTAGCCATCTTCAACCGCAGCACCGGCGCCAAAACCGGCTACGTAGACCTCGGCGGCCTGCGCCCCGCCTACGCCAGCCACTTCGCCAACGACATTGCCGTCGATGCCCAGGGCAATGCCTACGTCACCGACAGCTTCGCGCCCATCATTTATAAGATTGATGCCCAGGGTGTAGCTACAGTATTTTTAGAAAATACGGCCCTGGCCGCGCCGGCTGGCAAGTTTGGCCTCAACGGTATCGTGTATCACCCCAATGGCTACCTGCTGGTGGCGAAGTCGGACGAGGGCGCGCTGATTAAAGTGCCCCTGGCCAACCCCAGCAGCTTCAGCAAGGTGAACCTCAACGGCGTAAACCTCGCCAACGACGACGGCATGCAGCTGCTCGACAATACCACGCTGCTCGCCGCCTGCAATGCCCAAGGCCAGGTGTACCGCGTCAGCAGCACCGACGATTTTGCCAGCCTCACGCAGTCGGGCAGCTTCGCCACCGGTGCGGTGTACCCCACCACGCTGGCGCGGCGCGGCGGCCAGGCTAGCTACGTGCTCTACTCGCACCTCAACGCGCTACAGGCGATGCAGTCGCCGCCTGTAGCGGAATTTGCCCTCACCAAAGTTACTTTTTGAGGTAATTTGAGGGGGTAGGGCCTTCGGCCTAACGCACTTGGCGTATAAGCCTGCGTAGGCTTGGCCCTGGCCAAGCGCGGCTAGCGAGTAGCTTTGGGCCCGGTGCCTGGCTTGGCCCCACGTTTTCTTTTTGCTTCGCTTTCTGCGCTATGCTCGCCATTACTTCGCTGCTGCCCTCGCCGGCTTCCGACCACATCAATTCGCTCATCAAAAGCCTGGAAAAGGAATTTGGCCTAACCGATGTGCAGGCCACGCCCGAGCCGCACCTTACCTACCAGATTGTGGAGCCCGCTGACCTGGACCAGCTCAAGGAAGCCCTGCGCGAAATTGCCGCCACTACCGCCCCGTTTGTGGCGCACACCACCGGGCTGGGCATGTTTCCGGGCGACAGCCCCGTGATTTACATCCCCGTGCTGCGCTCCGACCCGCTCAACGAGCTGCACCACCGCGTGTTCGACATCGCCGGGCCGTTGTGCTCGCGCACCGACAAGTTCAGCGCCCCTGACCTGTGGCTTCCTCACGTATCGCTGGCTCTGCACGACACCACGCCTGAGCTACTGGGCCCCGTGCTGCAGTTTCTTAACAACCAGACCTTTAACCTAGAGCTCGCCATCAACAACCTCGCCATCTTGCGCCCTGAGGGCGACATGTTTGTGCGCGAAGAAGTCTTCGAATTTGGCGGTAAATAGGGGGGTAGGGAGCACTTACTAACAGCATTAACTAAAAGAACGTCATTCCGAGCTTGCCGAGGAATGACGTTCTTTTTTACTATTCGACCGATTTAGCCTACCGATTCAAGATGGTCTTGTTCCGGTTCAGCTTCAGGTCTTGCAGCAAGCTGCTCTTGGCGGCGATGGTGAAGTTGTAGCCCCGATAAGGCCCCACGGGTATCCAGAGGCCCGAAATCTGCCAGCAGTGCAGGTCGCGCGTGAAATTGACGGTGGGGTACACCAGCGTGCCTTGGGTGAAGTTGTAGTTGAGGCTGGTGCTCAGGCGCAGGTTGGGCGTGAGCTTGACCGAGCCGCTGGCCGTGACGGAGCTACCCGAAAGCAGCGGCAGCGAGCCGTACAAAATGGGCCGGATGGGCGCATTGGCCGTGCTGTAGCTGGCCGTATACTGCAAGTTGGCTTCCCACGGAATATCAAAGTCGATGTAGTCGGCATAAATCTGCTGCTGCAGCGGCGAGCCCAGCACCGGGTCGTTGCTGGGCGCCGTGGCCCGCGGAATATTAGCTGCGCTCTTGGGCCGTGCCGCCGGGTTGAACTGGTAGCCCAGGCTCAGGTTGGCGTTCAGGATGCGCGCCAGGCGATAATTACGCTGCTCCAAATCGAGCAGGTAGCGGTTGAGCTGGCGCCCGGTCGAGTCGCGCTGGTAAAACGAGAACGTGCTGCTCACCACCACGTTCAGCTTCTTGGCAATCTGCACGCGGTAGCCCAGGTTCAGGTTTGAGAGCTTGAGCGAGTCGGCCGCGAAGTTGTAGCCCACGTTCAAGTCGATGCCATCGGCCAGGCTCACCTTCTTGTAGGGGTCGGTGCCGGTGGTGTCGCGGTTGTTGC
>CAZZDR010000081.1:0-13210 GCA_964652535.1 uncultured Hymenobacter sp.
CGGCAAGCTCAGCATGACGGTCGTTCAATAAAAGACAGCAGCACCTAAAGCCGCCAGCGAAACGACTGGTCATCCAAGGCGCGCATGGTGCACAAAATGCCGTCGAGGTGGTCGCACTCGTGCTGCACTAGCTCGGCCACGGCGCCTTGCACTGGCCAGCGCTGCGGCTGCCACTGCGCGTCGCGGTAGGTCACGGTCAGGGCTTCGTGCCGCTGCACCCGCACCAGCAGGTTGGGAAAGCACATGCAGTCGTCCCACAGCTCAAATAGGGTCGCACTCTGCTCGCTCAGCTCGGGGTTGAGCAGCACGTAGGGCTGGCCGTCGAGGTGCAGGTACACCAGGCGCTTCATAATGCCGAGCTGCGGCGCCGCAATGCCGCGCCCAAAGCCGTAGCGGGCCCGCACTTCCTGCATCACCTGGTGCAGGTCGGCCACCCAGCCGGCCACCAGGGGTAGGTCGGCCTCCGTCACGGGCGCGCACACTTCATAGAGGCGCGGGTCGCCGAGGAGCACCAGGTCAGCGAGGGTCTTCATAGCGCATGTTAAGTGGGTAAAGAGAGGCGTAAAGAACCACCGAAAAACGTCATACCAAGTAATCCTGCGTCGTGGCTGGGCAGAAAAATCCTTGATGGTGCCTGCGTTCGGTCGCCTATTCGTTCACGAGCGTCACGTAGCTGGCCGCGTCGAGCCGGAAGTGAGCCTGGCCATTGGTTACTGGCACGCGCAGGCCTTCTTGGTGGTGGCGCGTCTGGTCGGTGGCATAGTAGCGCAGGCTTTTCACCTGGGCGGGCAGGCCGCGCAGCGTTGCTTGGCGGGTAGCGCCGTTGTTGACGAGGTGCACGGCATACACGCCCCGGTCGGGGTTGCCGAGGGCGGCGCAGGCTAGGTTGGGGCGGTCGGCGGTGAGGGGCAGGTACGCCACGTCTGGGGGCGTGGCGGCTAGCTGCTGCAGGTTCCAGAAGCGCTGGGTAGGGTGCAGCGGAGCCGAGTTGCCAAAGATGCCGCCGCCCGCCAGCGGCGAGTAGTCGGAAGTGAGCTGCCACTGCAAGATACTGAGCGGCTGACAGATAGCTAGTAGACGCATATAGAGGCTGATTTCCTGCAAAGCATACGTGGGTTCCTCAAAAATGGCGGGGTAGCCCCAGGCCTGCGCATCGATGCTGCCCTCGCCCACCAGCAGCGGCAGTTGGAGCTGGGTAGCCGCATCGGCCCATTTTTGCAGGGTGGGCGCGTCCCACCCGCGCCACGAGTGAAACGACACTGCCCCAATGTAGGGCCGGGCCGCCGCATCCTGCATAGCTGGCCCAATGAACGCGTACGAGTTAGAATCGGAGTTGTCGCCCAGCAAAAGCTTGGTTTTCAGCCCGCGCGAGGCGAAGTAGGCTCCCAGGTGCTTGATGAGGTCGGCGTGCTCCTGCCCAGTCTGCCGGATATTGATGCCCAGATCCGACTCATTAAACGAAAATAGGGTGGCCTCCACGCCATACGCGGTTTTGAGGTACACCAGGTAATCGGCAATAGATTGGTAGCTGGCTTGCAAATTAGCTGGGTTGAGCGGGGCGCCCCACTGGCCGTTGGCCCCCGGCCCGGTGCCGTTGCCTTGGTCGCCCACCACGGCCCATTGCGGCGCCGACCACGCCGTCACGATAACCGGCATCCCCATTTTGCCCAAGCGCTGCGCCATTTCCAGCGCTTCGCGCACGCGCGGATGCAGTCGGCCCTGGCCAGCGGCGGCCGTGGGGTCCTGGCCCAGCTCGGGCTGCCACAGCTGCCACGGCAGCTCGACGCGGCCGTAGGCCACGCGCATATTCTTCAAGCAATAGTCAATTACCGGCGGGTCGCCCGCCGGGTTTTGTAGCCGAAAATTGCCCCCGAAGCCCGCCCAGGGTCGGCCCGGCTGCGCCGGATTTAGCGTGAGCTGAACAGGCGTGCGGTCGATGTCGCCGCTGGCTTTCAGTGTGATAACACGCTGATTTACCTGGCCCTTGCGTACGCTGCCCAGCAGCAGAGGCACGTAGAGCGCGGGGGTTTTGGTTTCCGCATCGGGGCGCAGCTGCACCCGCGTGGGCTCGGCAAAGCTGACGAGCAGCTGCCGGGTAGGGGCCACGATGCGCAGCTGGCTGGCCGCTGGGCCCTCACTGGCGAGCCCAGCGAGTGGGCGCGTAGCCAGCACCTTGCCCTGGCCATCGAGAAACTGCACGGTGGCTTTTGCATAAGTTGAGGGGGGTAGGGCCAGGCTAAAAAACGCGCCGAGCAGCGGGCGGGTGGTTTCGCTGGTCAACTGCACTGTCACGGTGGCTTGGCCGGGGCCGGTGTCTGCCACTGTTTCGCGGAATGCCAAGCTGTCGAGGCGGGTCGATACCAGTTGCTGGGCGCCTTGGCGGGTGTAGGTAGGGCGCTGGCGCTCGTGGCCGGTAACCACCACGTGCGCCCAGTCGGTGCGCACTACTTGCAGGCTCGTGGGTACTTCTAGCAGCTGCCCTTGCAGCCGAATGCCCGTGAGGTTGCCCCAAGGCGCCAACTCGGCTTGCGCTTGGGCGGCCCGAGGGGGTAGGGCTAGCAAAAGCAGGCTGGCCGCTAATGGTAGGGTAAGGAGATGAGGCAGGCGCGGGCTAAAAATCTTCAAAATGAGCGGCGGGGATAAGAAACGAAGAAGTGCCGGCCAGCCGGCCCAGCGGGTAAAAGCAAGAAAGAGCAGCCGCACTTGCGTGGCGACTGCTCTTTAAAAATAGGGAGCAATATTCTGTTAAACAGTCTATTGCGCCGATGCGTACTTAATTCTTGGGAACAACCCGGAAGTTGTCAAACGAGATGTCGGCATCGAGCACGCCAGGGCCAATGAAGACGAAGTGGCACTCGTGCAGCGGCTTGTTCAGCGCAGTCGGGTCTTTGATAAACGTGCTCAGCGGTATGGTCATCGTGCGCCACTGCCCGCGGGTGTTGAAGGCCGAGGCGGGCGTCCACCAGTAAGTGTTTTTCGCGTCCACATCGCCATCAATACTTATTCGAATGGCATTGCTGTTGAAAGGCTTGAGGGTATTCACCTCAAAGCGCAGCACGTAGTTGGCCAGGTTGCTGACGATATCGCTGGGCAGCACTACGTTGTTGTGCGCCGTAAATTCTGTCCAGGTCCAGTCGCCGATAGACTTATTGATGCGGATATAGGCGCCGTTGACCGGGGCGGGGCTGGGGCCAGTGGTCACGAAGTCGGTGCCGCCCCACACGCTGCCGTTGGTGTCGTAGCCAAAGATGATGTTGCGGTCGTCTTTATAGCGGCCGGGCACGGCGGTTTCCTTGGCATTGCCGTCCACTACTTTCAGGGTCGCGCCGGGCGTGGCATTAGCTGGCACCATGAAGTACACCGTATCGGACGTGGTTTTTGTAATGGCTAGCGGCGTGCCGTTCCACAGCACCTTGCCCTTGGCCGGCGTCACTTCGTAGAGGTCGAAGTTGCTGCCCACCACGGCGCCCCGCTGGCCAGCGGCTACGTACTCATTGGCCAGGCCTGTCACGCTCAGCGTTGGCACTGCCACTGTGTAGCTAGTTTGGGCCGTGCCGCCAGGTGTGGTGACGGTGATGGTATTGGTCACATTTTTGGGCACTACCCGCGGCACGCGTAGCGTGATTTCGTTGGCCGTGATGTAGGCGTCCTTCAAGTCGGCCTGCACGTCGTTGAAAGCCACGCTGCTAACGCTGCAAAAATTGCTGCCCTGAATGATAACCCAGTCGGCCAGGCTGCCGCTGGTAACCGCCGCCGTGCGGTTGGTGGGGCCCGATACACTACTGATGCCGGGAGTGCCTCCGCATAGTTCATCTGTTTCTTTTTTGCACGCGGAGAGCGCCACGGCGCTCAGCAACAGCCCATAAGCCAGCGGGCGGCGCAGGGTTTGATAAAAGGTAGCCATCGAAAATGGAAAGTTCAGGGTGGGAAAAGAAGCCAGCTTTGGGCCACCGCGCGGGGCGCCTTGCCCAAAGCTGACTTGGTAGAGGGGGGTAGGCGGAGCGCTACCAGCCGGGGTTGTTGCCGGTGATGAGGCGGTTGGAGTTGAGCTCCGACATGGGGATGGGGTAGAGCAGGTTCTTGCTCGAACGGCGCTTCACCACGTTGTTTTCGTCGATGTCGATGGCATTCATCACGGGTAGGTAGATGCCCCAGCGGAGCAAGTCCCAGCGGCGGTCGCCTTCCAGGGCCAACTCGCGGCGACGCTCCTCCAGCACGTAGGAGCGGAAGGCCTGCTGATTGAGCGTGGCGGGCATGTCGCTGGCCCCGTTGCGGCGCCGAATCAGGTTCACGGCCTCGCGGGCGGCGGCCGTAGGGCCACTGTTCGCCTCATTGTCGGCTTCGGCGAAAATCAGCATGACGTCGGGATAGCGCAGCAGCGGGTAGTTGAAGTTGCCGCGAACGGCCCCGCGGTCCGACACTGCCTCAAACTTGCGCAGCCGGCAAATGTGGGTATCATCGAGGTTGGAGTAGTCGGTGGGCAGGTAGCCGTATCTGGCGCGCTTGGCCACGGCCTCGGGGCTCATGTCGGTGCCGCGCACCACTAGGCTGTCGCTGGTGGGGTAGTAGTGCGTACCGCCATACACCTTCCAGCGGTGCACCACGCCATCGGTAATACGCTGGTCTTTCGGCTCCATCAGGTTGTACCAATGGTTGGAAATAGCGATGGCGCCGCCATCTATCTCGCCGGTGGTGGGCACAATGCGGCCCACGTGAAACCACGACACCTCGTTGCCATACAGCGGGTCATTGGAGACGGTTTGAAGCGACCAAATGTGCTCGCCCTTGTTTTGGTTGGTCACGCTCCAAGTCTGGGCGTGGCTGCCGAAGAGCTGGTAGTCGCCGCTGTTCATCACCTCCTGGGCCTTGTCGCGAGCCAGCTTGAAGTACTCAGCCGAGTTCAGGCCCTCCAGGCCCGCCACCACAGCTTTAGTGTGCGTGAGGGGTTTGGCATCCAACAAAAAGCGCTTGGTGCCCGACACGCGCAGCGCCGGGCCGCCCATTACCGTGACCTGGCCGCTGGCCAGCGAGCCCGAGGCCATAGTAATATACGTCTTGGCGAGCAGGCTGCTGGCCGCGCCCTTGCTAGGGTGGCCCGCAATGTAGTTGGCATCGCGGCTAGTGTAAAGGCCCGCTTCGGCCATCTTCAACTCATTGATAATGAAGGCGTAGATATCCTTGACGGGTGTGCGCGCCTGCTGCGGCGCGGTGCCCTCTACAATCGACTTCTCAAACAGCGGCACTGGCCCGTAGGCGCGCACCAGCAGGTAGTAAGCCCAGCCCCGCAAAAAGTGCAGTTGCGCCAGGGCGTTTTTCTGCGCCACCGGGTCCATGGATGTCATGCCCCCTACCTGGGCCAGGGCAAAGTTGCAGCGGTGAATAAGGATGTAAGGGCCGTTCCAGCCCGCATCAATGCCCCAATAACTCTGGAAGTTACCCGAGCCCACGTCGCCAAATGCCCAGCTCGGGCCCGTCGAGTCGTCCGAGTCGTAGTCCCAAAGGTTGGGAAACTGGCCGTACCGGAACATAGCCTCCGCCGACAGCGTGTTGAGCGCGCCGTTGACATAGCTGTTGGCGTCGGTTACCTGGGCAGGGCTTACCGAGTCGATGGGTTTTTCGGTGAGAAAGTCCTTGCACGACGTGGTGGCCAGCGAGGCGACGGCCAGCAAGGTGGCAATAGTTAGCTTTTTCATGATAAATAGCAGGATAATAGACGATTAGAAGCCCGCGCGCACACCTAGGGTAAAGGTGCGGCTGTTGGGGTAGGAGTTCATGTCGACGCCACGGCGCGAAGCATCGCCGCCGAAGGCACTCACGTCCGGGTCAAACCAGCTGTACTTGCTGATGGTGACCAAGTTGCTCACGCTGGCGTACACGTTGATGTTCTCGATGAAGCTCAGCGGTTTGTTGAAAACGTAGCCCACGTTGATGTTCTTGAGGCGCACGTAGGAGCCATCTTCGATGATGCGGTCGGACAGGCGCCACTGGCGGCTGTTGCCCCACACGGCCTTGGGCCAGGTGGCCGTGGCGGCCGTTTCGGGCGTCCAGCGGCCATCGTACACAAACTGCGGAATGTTGGCAGCCTGCCCCATGCGCACCTGATACAGGTTGGTGTTCACGATGTCGCCGCCCTGCACGCCCTGCACAAACACGCTGAGCGTGAAGTTGCGGTACGTGAAGTTGTTGGTGACGCCGTAGCTGTACTTGGGGTTGGTGTTGCCGATAATCCGGCGGTCGTCGTTGCCGATACTGGTGGGGTCGTTGTCGAAGTTCTTGTACTTCACCTCACCAATTAGCTGGCGCTGAATGGCTTCGGGCTTATTGGCCCACTGCGGGTCGGCGATTACCTCGGCCAGGTTGTCGTAGTAGCCATCTTCGACCCAACCGTAGAGAATACCCACGGGCTGGTTGTTGCGCTGTAGGAAGAGGTTATCCACCCCGAAATACAAGCGCTGCGAATACTGGTCACCGTCCAGGTCCATCAGCTTGTTGCGGTTGAAGGAGATGTTGGCGTTCACGTCCCACTTAAAGCGATTGGTGCTGAGCACCGTGCCGATGCCCGACAGCTCCAGGCCCTTGTTCTCCATGGTGCCCCGGTTGGTAAACTGGTTGTTGAAGCCCGTGCTGCCCGGAATAACGGCGGGTTGCAGCAAGTCGCGGGTGAGCTTGCGGTACACGTCCACCGTGAAGTTGAACCGGTTTTGCATGAAGCCCAGGTCCAGGCCCACGTTGTACTGGCCGGTCGTTTCCCACTTCAAATTCGGGTCGGCGGGGCCGCGGTAGGGCGAGTCGGCGTAGCCGGCTTGCAGGCCCCCGTTGAGGGGGTAGGGCGAGTAGCCCAGCAGCTGCAGCGTGCGGTATGAGCCGATGCCCTGGTTGCCGGTTTCGCCGTAACCGGCGCGCAGCTTCAGGGTGCTGAATACGTCGAGGTTTTGGATAAAGCGCTCATCAGCTACGTTCCAAGCCAGGGCAAACGAGCCGAAGTTGGCGAACTTGTTGAGCGTGGCAAAGCGGCTCGACCCGTCGCGGCGGAACGACACCGTAGCCAGGTAACGGCCTTTGTACGAGTAGTTGACGCGGCCCAGGAACGAGAGCAGCGAGTTATCCGACTTGCCGCTGTTGAGCTGGCGCTGGTTGGCGCCGTTGCCGATGCTGTTGTTTTCCAGAATGTCGTCCGGAAAGCCCGTGGCCGACATGTTGCGGTAGTACGAGTAGCCCGTTTCGCGGGTCACGCCGGCCACCGCGTTCACGGTGTGGTTCTGGGCGAAGGTTTTATTGAAGCTCAGGATAGACTCCAGCGTGATGCCGCGCCACATATCATCCGAGTTGTAGGCGTAGCCGTTGGTGTTGCGGCCCTCCTGCAGGCGCCGGGCGTAGTACACTTCCCGGTTGTTGGTGTTGTAGTTCACGCCCAGGTTCTGCCGAAAGTTCAGCCAGGGCGTGAACGTGAGCAGGGCATAGGACGACGAGTAGATGCCCGTCGAGGCCGTCCGGTCCTTGGCCATCGTGGTGTAGATGTAGGGGTTAGCCGCCGCGTACCACGAAATATTAGCTTCGCGCGCCGCCGAGTTGGGGTCCGACACCGGGAAAGTGGGCGGAAATACCAGCGACGAGCTAATTACGCTGGCCTCGTTGCCGTTAGAATTCGACTTGGTGAGGTTGTAGCTGCTGAACGTGACGTTGTTGTTGGTACCAATCTCCAGCCACTTGTGAATCTTGCGGTTGATGTTGGCCTGCAAGCCGTAGCGTGTAAAGCCCGAGTTGATGATAATGCCCTGCTGGTCCAGCACGTTGCCCGACACCGAGTAGCCGCCCTTGTCGCTACCCCCCGACATGCGCAGGGTATAGTCCTTAGTCAGGCCCTTGCGGGTAATCTCGTCGAGCCAGTTGGTACCCTTAAAGCCGTCGGGGTAGGTAGTGCCCTGCAAGCCAGTGAGGTAGTCTTCGGGTGCCGGCAGGTAGGCCGTCTTGTTCGTCACCAAGTCTAGTGCCGTCACGCCCGGAAACGGGGCCCGGTAGGGGTTCGCGCCGTTGTAGCTGATGTCGTTGTTGTAGCCTTCGTTCTGAAACAGCGCGTACTGGTAAGCATTCAGCACGTTCACTCGCTTCGAGATGGCCGCCAGGCTGGTGTTGGCCACGACTTCGACGCGGTCCTGGCCGGCCTTACCCTTTTTAGTGGTGATGAGTACCACGCCGTTGGCCCCACGCGAGCCGTAGATGGCCGTGGCCGAAGCATCCTTGAGCACTTCCAGGCTCTCGATGTCTTGCGGGTTGATATACGAGAGCGCGTTGGTCGACTGGTTGCTCACGCCCGACGAGGCGGCCGTGGACGAGGGCGACGTAAATGGAATACCGTCAATCACATACAGCGGCTCGCTGCCCGAAAACGAGTTGGTGCCCCGGATGGTCAGGCTGATGCCCGCGCCCGGTGCGCCGTCGGTGCGGTTCACGGCCACGCCGGCTACCTGGCCCTGTAGGCCCTGGTTGATGCTGGTCGGAATGGTTTTGAGCAGGTCGTCGGTTTTCACCGTTGCCACCGAGCCGGTTAGGTCGCTGCGCTTCACGCTGCCGTAGCCTACTACTACCACTTCATCGAGGGCCTTCTGGTCTTCTAGGCGCACGTTGAGGGTAGTCTGGCCCTTGGTCGGGCGCTCGGTAGTCTGGTAGCCCACGTAGGAAAATACCAGCGTGGCCTCGGGGGTAGGCAGCTGCAGCGAGTAGGAGCCGTCAACGTTCGACGAGGTGCCAGTGCTTGTGCCTTTCACGACGATGCTGACGCCGGGTAGCTTGTCGCCCCGGGTAGCGTCGGTCACGACGCCCTTCACTAGGGTCTGGGCTATTGCCTGGAGGGGCCCCCAAGCCAATAGCAACAGTAAAATAAGGGGGGTAAACTTCTTCATAAAGCCTTAGAGTGAGGTTGAAACCTTGCTAATCAGCACCTTCGCGCAGGAAGGTGTGGCCGGAGCCGCTGCACCCGCTTGCCACTAATGCAGGCCAAATGCAGCGGCCAGGGCAGGGGGTTACGCAGACGAAAATCGCTGTTTCATAGAGGGTGGGACTTGGGAAGGAGTAGGCAGAAGAAATCAAAAACCCTTGAGAGTCAATGACCTGTCAGTCGATTGTTAGTAAGTGAGTTTAGTTCTAAAACTATTTCACTCAGTAGAATCGATTATGTAGGCAAGTTAGGCCCACCCAAACACATTCACGCAATAATCATTCGGCGGCTATCTGATTGATAATGACCGCAAACCATTGCATAGTTTTTGATTATTTGTATTATGTATGGGCAACAATCGTTTTTGGCTAATTAAACTAGCCAAAAATTTAATAATACCGTTACAATTAATATATTATAAAATAATCCCCAAATAGTATCCCGCCACCGGTTTGCGGTGGCGGGATACTATTTGGGGACCGGGTGAGACTGAGTCTCGGTTCTTGCTAGCGCTTGGCTCTGGGAGCTGCCAAATGGGCCTGGCTGGCTTCCAGCGCGGCGGCCAGGTACACCAGCGGCGCTTGCCAGTTGATAGCCACTTCGTTGGAAGCGTACGAGCACTCGCTATCGGAATACGCTAGTGCGGGCAGGGCCGAGGAGTAGGCGCAGCCATCTTGGCGGCCGGGGTTGGGGCCACCCACCAGCAGGCCCGGCACGGGGCCGATGCCGCCTGCGCCCGCCGATAGGCGGTGGTGCGGGTGCTGGGGCGCATGGTGGCCGCTGCCCGTCACGAAGCAGTAGCCCGTGGCATTGCGCCCGAGCAGGTAGTCGAGGTTGCCGAGGGCCAGGCGCAGGTACTTGGCCTCACCGGTGAGGCGGTAGGCCTGCACCAGGGCAATACCCTGGTTGGCGGCGGTGCTGTTGCTACCCCAGGTGTAGTCGGCAGCGCGGCGGCCCATCACCGTTTGGTAGGCAGTGGCAGGGGCAGCGGCGGCCAGGCCATCGGCTAAGGCCAGTATTTGCTGCCGCAACTGGGGTAGGGCCTGTTGGCCCGCCGGCGGCAGCTTTTTGCCCAGCCGCACCAGCGTGTAGGTAGCCAGCGTGCCCACCTGGCTCCAGGTGGGTAGGAGCGCGGGGGCAGCCAGCAGGGGCTCCAGAGCCGCAAAGTAGCCCGCTTCTTTGGTAGTGGCGTAGAGCTCGGCGGCGGCCCACTGCCGCTCGTCGCGCACGTCGTGGTCGCCGTACTCGCCGGTGCTGACGGCGGGCTGAAACTGCCGGTTCAGCGCCGCCTGGTCGTAGTACACGGCCGGGTGCTGGCCGGCCCAGCCCCAGGCGCGGGTAGCCGCCCGCAGGCACGAGTCGGCTAGGCCCGGCGTCTGGCGCTCAAAGCCCCGAAACACGCGGCTGGCCTGGGCCATTACTGCTGCAAAATCGAGGGTAGCGGCCGTGCTTTTCTGCACTACGTAGCGCGGGGTGGTGCAGGCGGCGGGCAGCACCATGGCGTCGAAGCTGGCATTGGTGAGCTTGTGGTACACGCCGCCATCGGCGGGGTCTTGCATGGCCAGCAGCCAGCGCAGGTTCCAGAGGGACTCGTCGAGCACGTCGGGCAACTGGTTGGTGCTCTCCGGAATGTGGGCGTCGAGGCGCGCGCAGTAGGCCGGAAAGTCTTCGTAGAGTGCGAGCAGCGTGCCCAGCGTGATGCCCGAATTGACGACATACTTATTATAGTCGCCCGCATCGTACCACCCGCGCGGCGCCGAAATGGCCGTGCCGGCCGGCCGGCCAGCGCTCGCCGCCGAGGCGTGCACCAGCACGTGGGTATCGGGGTGGCCCAGGGCGCGCTGCCACTTTCCGGCGAAGGCGGGGGGTAGGGCCACCGACGCGCGCTGGTAATAAAAGCCTTTCAGCGCCGCTTGGGCCACGGCCTCGTGCACCCGCGCCTCGATGCGAAAGGGAGCGGAGTTTCCTACCCCCGGTACCCGCACCACAAAAGTGCCGCTGGCGCGGCAGGCCGAAAAGTCGGCCGTCCGCACCGTTTGCGCGGCCAGGCTGTCGTAGCGAGCGGTCCCCAGCTGGCCCCGGAAAACCGTCGTCTTGTGGTCAGCCGTTGTCACCTCAAAAGTTCCTTCCCCAGTTCCCACTACCACCGCTACCTTGGGCGCCGCCGGGTAAAAGCCCACTTGGTTGAGTTGAATGGGGCTGGCCAATTGCTGGCCGCGCAGCGGCAATGCCAGGGTGAGTAGGCCGGCCACCCACCGGGCGGCCAAGCCCAACGCTTGTGGAGAGTAAGTGCTCATAAAGATTTCAAAGCTGTGTTCAGGTTGGGCAGACTATTTAGGGAGGCTAGCTACTTACTGAAAGAAGCAGTCAGGCCGCGCTTGCCAGCGTCCGTATAGTTTTCTCTTTTTCCTCTGCGCAGAGGGGGGTAGGGCGCGCGGCGCGGCGTGAGCACCACTCCGTCAATTAAAATGCGTCTGGCAACGTGCGCACGACCAGCTGCTTGCGCAGCTCGGCCACCGAGGTAGCACCTTCGCTCTTGAAGGTCAGTACCTTGGTTTCGCCCGGCAGGAGGTCGAAGAAGTTGTCGTCAAAAAAACCGTCGCCCTGGGCGAGCGACAGCCACACTTCGCGGGCCAGCGTCTTGCTTTTCAGCGTCACCTGGTAGGTACTGTCGGTGGCGGGCTGCCAGGTGGCGGTGATGTTGGCTTTGGGAAGTGCCATCTCTTTAGGCAGGGCGAAGTAATGCGTGTTGGTCGAAAGCGTAGTGCCGCCGGCTTGCAGCGCGCAGTTCAGTACTACCTGCTTGAGGTTCCGCCCTTTGAGTAGCTTGGTCTTCGGTATATCGAGGTATACTTTGCTGGTCAGCGGCTCCACTTGCAGCGCCGCCGATTGCTTGTACAGCACCTTGCCGCTGAAGTCGAGCAGGCGCACACGCAGCGTGGCCGGGGTAGCTGTCAGCTGGTCCGACACCACGTAGATGCGCACGTTTTCGCCCTCCTCGTGGGGGCTTACCAGCACCGGCGCGTAGAAGCGTTTGGCGTAGTACTGCAAAGCTTTCCAGCGGCCGTAGTAGTCGATGCTCGACCATGAGGCCACGCCCCAGCAGTCGTCGAGCTGCCAGTACATCGAGCCCATGGTGCGGGGCCGATTGCGGCGCAAGTGCTCGGCCGCCAGCTTGATAGCCTGCGCCTGCAGCACTTGGCTCACGTAGAGAAAGGACGCAAAATCCTTGGGCTCTTTGTAATCGCGCAGCAAATATTCCTGCAGGCGCGGGTTGCCCACGGCGCTGCGCTGGTGCTCCTTCATCACGGGCGAGGCAATGTCGTGGTCAGCCGCCACCGTGAATTGCTGCACCGATTTCAGCTCCGGAAACGACTGAAAGCCGTACTCGCTCATGAAGCGTGGCGTCTGCTTTTCGTAGTCCGAAATGGGGGCCGTGCCGCCCCACACGTCCCAGTAATGCATGTCGCCGTTGACCTGCGAGCCGGCCATATCCTCAAAATCGGCCGAGGGGCTCGACGACATGTAAGGTCGGCTGGGGTCCTCGTTTTTCAGCACCGACGGGATGAGGTCGCGGTAGAGGCGCAGGTAGTTACTCCATACTTCCAGCTTATGCGAACCCATTTTTTCGGGCACGCCCCACTGCTGCCAAGCCACCTCATTCTCATTATTACCCACCCAAATGGCGATGCTTGGGTGGTCGCGCAGGCGGCGCACCTGGTAGGTCAGCTCGGCGCGCACGTTGTTGTTAAACGCCTCGTCGCCGGGGTAAAACGAGCAGGCAAACAGGAAGTCCTGCCACACCAGCAGGCCCATTTCGTCACAGGTGTCGTAGAAATACTGGTTTTCGTAGATGCCGCCGCCCCACACGCGCACCATGTTCATGTTACAGTCTTTGGCGGCTTGCAAGAGCTTGTGGTAGCGCGCAGTAGTCACGCGGGTCTGGAAAATATCGGCCGGAATCCAGTTCACGCCCTTAGCGAAAATCGGGATACCGTTCACCACAAACTCAAACGACTTGCCGTAGGCGTCCTTTTCGCGGCGTAGCGCCAGCGTGCGCAACCCGATGCGCGTGCGGGCCTCGCCCACCGGCTGGCCGCCCTGTAGCAGCGTGGCCTTAAAGGAGTACAGCGGCTGCGCGCCGTAGCCGGCCGGAAACCAGCGTTGCGGGTTGTCGAGGTGCAGCTCGGCCGTCACCTCGTGGTGGTTGGGCTGCAGGGTTACGGCCTGCTCCAGGCGCGGGCCGGGCTGGCCAGTAGGGCCGGTAGTTTCGAG
>CAZZDR010000082.1:0-7860 GCA_964652535.1 uncultured Hymenobacter sp.
GTCATCATCGTCACGGCCTCGCCTTCCTGAGCGGCGTCTTTGAGGTCGGAGTCGGTGACGAGGGCAATGTCTTGCAGAAATGCGCCGAGCGACTTGTCTTCGCGCTCGTGGTCGTCCACGTATTCCTTGATGCCGTTGAGCAGTTCCTGAATGTTCTCGTAACGCGACAGGCCTTCGATGCTCTTGTCGGCGTACAATTCCTCAATCATGCCCGAATTCTTAGCAATGAATTTGGCCGCTTCAAAGGCATCTTCCTTGGCCGCTACGGTGGTGTAGCTCTTGATCTTCTCAGCAAAGCCCACCACCGGATTTGATACGCGGGCCGGCAAAAACTGCTCGGCATTGCTCACCACTTCCCAAATAGTGTGGTTGGCTTCTTCGGCCGAATTAATGAGCTTGCTAATCGTGGTGTCGCCAATGCCGCGCTTGGGATAATTGATGACCCGGCGCAGCGCCTGCTCGTCGTTGGGGTTCACGGTGAGGCGCAAATACGCCACTAAGTCCTTGATTTCCTTGCGCTGATAAAAGCTCAGGCCGCCCACGATTTTATACCGGATATTTAACTTGCGCAGCGATTCTTCCATTGCCCGGCTCTGGGCATTGGTGCGGTACAGAATGGCAAAATTGTCGTAGGACAGATGCTGGTTCATCTTATCCTCGTAAATGGATTGGGCAATTAATTTGCCTTCCTCGTTATCGGAAGCAGCTTTAATTACCTCAATCAGATTGCCGTCTTCGTTATCCGAAAAAACGTCCTTGCGCAATTGCGCCTGGTTGTTTTTAATCACCGAGTTAGCCGCCCACACGATGTTTTTGGTAGAGCGGTAATTCTGCTCCAGCTTGAACACGTTTAGCTCGGGGTAGTCTTTCTCGAAGTTGAGAATGTTGGTGATATCGGCGCCCCGGAAGGCGTAGATGCTCTGCGCGTCGTCGCCCACCACGCAGATATTACGTTCCTTGGCCGCCAGCTTGCGGGTAATCAGGTACTGCGAATAGTTGGTATCCTGGTACTCGTCCACCATCACAAACCGAAATTTATTCTGGTATTTATTCAGAATGTCGGGGTGGTCGCGGAAGAGAACGTTGGTTTGAAACAGCAGGTCGTCGAAGTCCATGGCGCCGGCCTTGAAGCAGCGGGCGGCGTATTGCTGGTAGAGCACCCCGATTTTGGGGCGCATGGCCGCCTCGTCGTCCTGCTTGATGACTGGGTCGTTGAGGTACTGCGCTACCGACACAAGCTTGTTCTTGGCGGCCGAGATGCGGCCCAGCACCGTGCTGGCTTTGTAGAGCTTGTCGTCGAGCTCCAACTCCTTCACAATCTGCCCGATGAGCGTCTTGCTATCCTGCGTGTCGTAGATGGTGAACGAGCGCGGGTAGCCAATTTTATCAGCCTCGGAGCGCAGAATTTTAGCAAAAACGGAGTGGAACGTGCCCATCCAGAGGTTGCGGGCGTTGGGGCCCACCACCTTCTCGATGCGGGCGCGCATCTCCTTGGCGGCCTTGTTGGTAAAGGTGAGGGCCAGGATGTTGAAAGGGTCTACCCCCTGCTCAAGCAGGTGCGCGATGCGGTAGGTAAGCACCCGCGTTTTGCCCGAGCCGGCACCGGCGATAATCATGCAGGGGCCTTCCGTTTGGAGCACGGCGGCGGCCTGCGAGGGATTTAAAAGAGCGTGATAATCTAAAGCCATACGAGGTGGCCGCCCCGCAGGCGGCTAGCTGACAAAGATAAGTTGGGAGGGGGGTAGGGCGGTATCTTTGTGCTACCGTTTTTAGGCAAGCAGGCCGCCCACCCTGCCTTTGCTAACCGCTTTCTAGTGCCGATAGATTCGACTTGTCCCATGATTGTTATTCAAAACACCGTTATCTCCGACGATGTAGCCGAAAACTTCTTCGTTTGCAACCTCGATGCCTGCAAGGGCGCCTGCTGCGTAGAGGGCGACCTCGGCGCGCCGTTGGAGCTCGAAGAACTGGAAATTCTGAAAAGTGAATACCCTAAAATTGAGCCTTTCCTGACTGAAGCAGGCAAGCAAGCCATTGCGGCCCAGGGGCTTTATATCAAAGACTGGGAAGACGACTACAGCACCACGACCATCAACGACCGGGAGTGCGCCTACGCGCTCTACGACGAGCGCGGTATCTTGAAGTGCGGCATCGAGCAGGCGTACCTGGCCGGCGCTACTACTTTTAAGAAGCCGATTAGCTGCCACTTATACCCAATTCGGGTAACGAAATACGAGGGCTTTGAGGCGCTCAACTACGACCGCTGGGATATTTGCTCGCCGGCCTGCTCGTTTGGGGCCAAGCTGGGCGTGCCGGTTTATAAGTTCTTGAAGGAGCCGTTGGAGCGCAAATACGGCGCGGATTGGTACGCCGAGCTAGCGCGCGAAATCGAAAGCCCTACCCCCCAAATTTAAGTAAAGAAAATACAGCCTAAACAGCACGTCATGCTCATCTGGCGTTCGCTTGTCGAAGCATCTCTACCACGTCGTTGGGTCCGTACAACGGCGCGAGCGAGATGCTTCGACAAGCGGACGCCAGATGAGCATGACGTGCTGTTTTAAGCTAGTAAGCGCTTGCCTTACTGCATAAACACCGGGCGAATAAGGTTTTCGAACGTGAAAATCTCGTCCCACTTGGCCTGGGTAAGCAGACCGCGCTCGGTCACGGCGATGTCGTGGACGGACTTGCCGGTGGCGAGCGCCTCCTTGGCGATGCTGGCCGAAGTTTCGTAGCCCAGCACAGGGTTGAGCTGCGTTACGATGCCGATGCTGTTGTAGACCATGCTGGCGGCGTGGGTGGCGTTGGCTGTGATGCCGAGCACGCACTTTTCGCGCAGCGTGCGGCAGGCATTGGTCATGTACGAGATGCTGGTGAAGAGCGCGAACGAGATAACTGGCTCCATCACATTGAGTTGCAGCTGGCCGGCCTCGGCAGCCATGGTCACGGTGAGGTCGGCCCCGATGACGTAGAAGGCCGTTTGGTTTACCACCTCGGGCACCACGGGGTTTACCTTGCCGGGCATGATGCTGGAGCCGGGCTGCAAGGGCGGCAGGTTAATCTCGAACAGGCCGGCGCGCGGCCCGGAGGCTAGCAAGCGCAAGTCGTTGCAGATCTTACTCAGCTTCACGGCCGTGCGCTTTAGCACGCCCGAAAGCTGCACGTAGGCGCCGGTGTCGTAGGTAGCCTCGATGAGGTCGCCGGCGAGGCTCAAGTCGAGGCCCGTTATTTGGCGCAGGTGCTGGGTCACGAGGCCCGCGTAGCCGGGCGGCGTATTTACGCGGGTGCCAATGGCGGTGGCGCCCATGTTGATTTCGGAGATGAGCCGGCGCGAGTCGTCGATGCGCAGCAGCTCTTCGCGCAGGTTGGTGGCAAAGGCATTGAACTCGTCGCCCATGCTCATGGGCACGGCATCTTGGAGCTGGGTGCGGCCCATCTTGAGCACGTTGTGAAACTCCTGGCCCTTCTGAAAGAAGGCGTCGGCTAGCAGCGCGAGCGTGTCGCGGTAGCCAGTAAGCTTATTGTTGAGCGCGATGCGGAAGGCGGTAGGGTAGGCGTCGTTCGTTGATTGCGAACAGTTTACGTGGTTGTTGGGGTGGCAGTACTGGTAGGCGCCCTTTGGGTGGCCCATCAGCTCCAACGCTACGTTGGCAATCACCTCGTTGGCGTTCATATTGACCGAGGTGCCGGCCCCGCCCTGAATCATGTCGGTCAGAAACTGGTTATCAAACTCGCCGCTGGCCACGCGGTCGCAGGCCTGGGCGATGTAGTCGGCAATGGTGGGGTCGAGCACGCCGAGCTCTTTGTTGGCCAGCGCCGCACCTTTCTTCACAAACGCCAGCGCCTGCACAAACAGCGGCTCTACCTTAATCGGAATGCCGGTGATGTAGAAATTTTCGAGCGCCCGCGCGGTTTGAATGCCGTAGTAAACGCTTTCGGGAATGGGCATTTCACCCAAAAAATCGTGCTCCGTGCGAAAGGAATTATTCATAGTAGAAAGAGGGGTAGGGCCGGCAAAGGTGGCGCGCTCGCCGCGAAGTGATCAAAAAAGGACGTCATGCGGAGCTTGCCGAAGCCTCTCGCGTGCAGCAGGAAAACCTAACGGTTGAGATTACTACTACCCCACGCAAGATGCTTTGAGCTCCGCATAACGTCCTTTTTAACTTCAGTAAGTAGGAAGTCAATTGGCTAGTTGGGCACCCACACCGACCAGCTGCGGCCGCTGACGGGGAAATTGCCATAGCCGTTGGCGTCGGTGGTGATGGTGCCGGCGTAGTTGCCGGTTTTGTCGGTCAGCGTGGCGCTTTTGAAGGGCGACGACAGGCCTTTGCTCCGGGTGCCGCTGCCGTCGTTTAGCACAAGCATCAGGCCTTTGTGGGTCGAGTCGCCGGCCCGCGAGTAGGCGTAGTAGTCGGCATCATCGGCGCTGGTGTACTCGTAGGCCGCGCCGTAGGCGTTGGCTTTGCGCAGGAGACTCAGCGTTTTAATCTGCGCGCCCAGGCCATACTCGTAGTAATCGCGGTAAAACACGCAGGGGTAGCCCTTTTCGCGGGTCAGGATGTAGGCGTAAGCCAGCATCTTGAGGTTCACGACCGGCGAATTCAGCCCGCCCGGCGTGTCGGTGTCGTGGTTGTCGACGAACGATACCGACAGCGTCGGGTTGGCCTCCGTGAAGCCCGCAAACTGTAGCCCACGCATATCCCAGGCGCCGTTGCCGTCGCTCATGGCTTTGAAGGTGTAGTGCAGCGGCACATCGAAGAGGCTAGTGCGCCCGCCCGTGGCCGAGGCGTAGTCGTTGAGCTGGCTCACGCTGTTAAACCACACCTCGCTCACGGCAAAGCGAGTGCTCTTCACGTTGTCGAGCCAGTTGTTGAAAAAGCCGGTCTGAATGTGCTTGGCCGCGTCGATGCGGTAGCCATCCAGGCTCAGCTTGGTGGTTAGCCAGTTGCCCCACTTAATGGTTTCGTTGGCCTGGTTGGCATCGGCATAGCGCACCTCGCAGCCCATGAGGTTGTCGTAGGCATCGCCGTTGTTATAAGGCTGAAAATCCCAAGGGTTCCACTGCAGCCAGCTGTTGTTGGCACCCTGCTGCGCACCGTTGAAGTTGTAGTAGTGCCACTGGTAAGTGCTGTAGGTAGTGCCCCGACCAGGGTAGTTAAACCCTGTGTATACGTTAAAATTCTGGCCGTTATACGTGAAGCTCTCCTGGTAATCGGCGCCCATCAGGTGGTTCATTACCACGTCTTCGTACACCTGAATGCCTTTGCCGTGCAGCGCTGCAATACAGCTCTGTAGCTGGGCCAGCGTGCCGTAGTGCGTAGCTACAGAACCCTTCTGGTTGAACTCGCCCAAGTCGTAGCGGTCATACACGCCGTAGCCCACGTCGTAGCCACCGGCGCTGCCTTTGTAGGCAGGTGGCAGCCACATAGCCGTGATGCCGGCCGCGCTCAGCTCGGTGGCTTTGCTGCCCAGGTTTTGCCACCAGGTGCCGGCCGAAGTGCTGCCAGGCACATCCCAATAAAAGCCTTGCATCATTACGCCGTTCACGGCGGTGGCATTGGCAGCGGTGGTGGGGGTAGGGGTGGGGCTGGTGCCGGGCACAACAGCCTCCTTGGTGCAGCTGGCAAGCAGCAGCAGGGCAGCTGCGCCAGTAAGGCGCGCCGACCCGAGGTAAGGGTGTAGCATGAGAGGTAGGTGGGAAAAGGGAGCCACAATGTTAAGCGAACTGCCACCTCTGGGCGCAATAAAATTTAGACTTTTTCGAGCAGGATTAAAAATAAATTTCTTAAATTGCTTCCTATCGTCTAGCCGCCGTTTGCTTCTTATAAGGCAATTTTTATGGCTTTAATCACTTGAAATGCGCATTTTTTTCATTTCCTTAAATTACAAACGTTTGCGGACAACGATGCCTCTCTTTCGCGTTTCTTTATTGAATATTAAGGGGTAGGCGAAATGAATGATACGCTGGCCTCGACCTACCCCACACGCTGAAGCCAAGTAACCCCAACGGCTGATTTGCAGTTTTAAAGCCAGTACCTTGCATGCCGTACTTGCTTCCGCACCTTTCCTTCTTTCCACATGCTCGCTCACATTCCTGCCGCCGACCGCCACCACGCCGCACCCGTTGCCTGGCTTAGCTCGTACTTCCTGTTTTCGTTTGCCGATTACTACGACCGGCACAATATGCATTTTGGACCGCTTCGGGTATTCAACGACGATACTGTAGCCCCTCAGAATGGCTTTCCGCAGCATCCGCACTCCGAAATGGAAATCGTGACGCTGGTACTCGAAGGTGAGGTGAGCCACGAGGATACGCTTGGCAACCGCACGGTCATCACGGCGGGTGAAGTGCAGCGCATGACGGCTGGCACTGGCGTGGCTCACAGCGAAATGAACCGCCAAGACAAGCCCTTGCACCTGTACCAGCTCTGGTTTATGCCCAGCCAAAAGGGCTTGGCGCCTAGCTACGAGCAAAAGGATTTGAGCTTTCTAAAAAGCAAGAGTAATGAACTCGTGCCCCTCGTAACTGGCCAGCGCGTGCTGGAGGACGTGGTGTACATGAACTCGAATAGCACTGTGTATTGGTGTAGTCTGGATTGCGACAAAACCGTGATTTTCAAGACTTTTCCTATTCGGCTTACGTTTATCTATGTAAAGCAGGGTAGCATTACGGTTAATGGCGTTCACTTGAGCTCTAATGACCAAGCTCGCATCGACGCTGAAAATGTGCTGGAGCTAGAAGCTACCAAAGATGCCGAGTTTATTCTTATCGACTTGCCCGGTAGCGAAGCAAATTATTGAACTACAGAATTCTAAATGCTAAATACCGCTACCCCTTTTCCTGACTCGCTGATACCGCCCCAGGATGCCGCCCGGCTGCGCACTCTGCACCACTATCAGATTGTAAATACCACGCCTGAGCAGATTTTTGACGACTACGTGGCCTGGTCGGCGCAGCTTTTTGGAGTGCCCATTGCGCTCATTTCACTTGTCGATGCCGACATCGTGTGGTTTAAGGCGGTGGCGGGTGTTGAGGGCATTTCGAAGCTAGTACGCGATGAAAGCATGTGCTCGGCGGCCATTTTGGTAGGCGACCCCGTGGTAGTGTCCGACTACAAGCCCGAGAGCTGCCAACTCATCAAGCCTGACGTGGCGCAAGCTATCGGCCTCAATTTCTATGCTGGTGCGGCATTGATAGCCCGCGATGGCGCGCGCCTTGGCATGCTGGCCATTATTGGCCGCGAGGTGCGCAACTTCACGGCCGCTGAGGCCGCTATGCTCACGCGCCTGGCAGGCCTTGTGAGCCAGACCATCGAGCTGCGCCACCGGTACCTGGCCACCGACCAGGCGGCCGAATGGGAAGATGCCCAGCGCGAACTCACGAAAGCGCTGGACGATAACTCAGCCCTAGCCCGCTACCTCGCTTCCCGCAACCAAGGCATTGACCTCAGCGATGAGGAAGTGGCGCAGCCCATTGCGGGCCGGCTAGCCAGCGTGGCCCGAGTGCTGGAGCGGCGGCTGGGCCAGCAGTAGTTATTTGCCAGCCGGCTTAGCTGGTGGCTTGAAAACCAGCCGAAACGCCTGGAGCGCCGCCGGGTGATAAATAGTTTGGTGCGTTTCGGCGGGTAGTGGTGCGTAGTGCCAGGTAATGGCTGGCTTGGCTACCGTGCGTAGTGTGGCGGCTAGTTGGCGCGTGGCTTCCGCGATGTCGGGCTGGCTGCTGGCGGCTAAGTACAGCGTTTTGGCGGGGCCATTGTAGGCCCGCAGCACCTGGTTGGCCTGGCTGTTGAGGTAGTTATTATTCCACCACAGGCTGGGGTCGAAGGCGAGGTAGGTAGTAAATAAATCGGGCTCCAGCAACAA
>CAZZDR010000082.1:7960-12937 GCA_964652535.1 uncultured Hymenobacter sp.
ACCGGCAGGGCGGCCGCCGCCGAGTCGGAATAGCCTGGCGGCCGGTACACATTGATGCGGCGGGTTTCGCCAAGCACGGCCGAGGTAAGCGTGAAGGTTTGGCCGATGGAGAGGGGGGTAGGGGCCCCAGCGCCGGGCGCTGCCGGGCCCGTAACAGCTACCGGCAGCTTGGCCGTGGGGGCACAAGCGGTGAGCAGTACAGCCAGCACTGGCCAGGGCTGGGCAAAACGAAATTCGAAATAGCGCGTTTTCATGCCGGAAAGGTAGGGGGCCAGCCAGTGGCCCAGCTGCGCTGCCCTACCCCCTTGTTTTTTCTGAGAAGTTAAAATTTATGAAAAAAACCACTCTGTTGCTCGCCCTGGGTATGCTCAGCTTCTTCAAGCCCGCGCACATGCGGGCCCAAACCACCGCCGCCGGTACGGCCGCGCCCGTGCTGCCCCTCTACTCGGGGGCCATCCCCGACTCTAAGCCTAGCCAAGTGCGCGAAACTAGTGAGCAGAAAAACGGCCGCACCAGCGTTGCCAATGTAGTACAGCCCACGCTCACCGCGTTTATCCCCGACCGCGCCAAGGCCAATGGCACATCCGTCATCATTTGCCCCGGCGGCGGCTACGCCATGCTGGCCATCGACCACGAGGGCTACGACGTGGCCCGGCGTCTGAACGAGCTGGGCGTAACCGCCTTCGTGCTCAAGTACCGCCTGCCCAACGACCGCAGCCAGCCCGACAAGGCTATTGCGCCGCTGCTCGATGCCCAGCAGGCCCTGCGCCTGGTGCGCGAGCTGGCCCCCAAATACAATCTGAATCCCGAGCGCATTGGGCTAATGGGCTTCTCGGCGGGCGGGCACCTGGCCGCCACGGCGGGCACCCACTTTGCCCAGCCAGTGGGCGCCAACCCCGGCCCGGCCTCGGTGCGGCCAGCCTTTTTGGTGCTGCTTTACCCAGTTATCAGCTTCTCAGACAGCTTGATGCACCAGGGCTCGCGCAACAACCTGGTAGGGGCCACGGCCACGCCCGACCAGGTGCGCCTTTACTCTAACGAGCTACAAGTGACTGCCCAAACGCCACCCACCTTTTTGGTGCATGCTGAAGATGACACCGTAGTGCCCGTGCAAAACAGCCTTGTCTTTTACCAAGCGCTGCGCCGCCACAGCGTGCCCGCCGAAATGCACCTGTACCCCAAAGGCGGCCACGGCTTTGGTATGAACAACGCCACCACCAAAGACCAGTGGATGGACCGCCTCCAAAACTGGCTAGATGCCAACGGCTGGCTCACAAAGTAGCGACTACTGACGAGTGACTGCCAATCAGTTGGGTCAGTAGTCACTCGTCAGTAGTCACCCGTTATTCAGTATTTGTCCTTAGAAATTATGCTTCAGCTCGGCGACTTAGCCCCCAATTTTTCTTTGCCTACCGATAAGGGCGAAACCTTCCGTTTGGCCGACCAGCATGGCCGGCCGGTGGTACTCTACTTCTATCCGAAGGACGACACACCCGGCTGCACGGCCGAAGCCTGCGCCTTTCGCGACCAGTATGCCGACTTTCTGGACCTGGGCGCTGTAGTGGTCGGCGTGAGCTCTGACAGCGAGGCTTCGCACCAAAAGTTCAGCCAGAAGTACCGTTTGCCTTTCCCACTGCTAGCCGACACCAGCGGGCAGCTGCGCAAGCAGTACGAAGTGCCCCGTGCGCTGCTGGGGCTACTTCCCGGCCGCGTTACGTTCGTGATTGACAAGGATGGCAAGATTGCTTACATTTTTAATTCCTTAGGTGGTGCCACCGACCACGTCAGCAAAACCAAAGAAGTATTGCGTGGGCTGGTTGCCAAGAGCTAGCTACTGGCGTGCACCGGCCAGAGGTACGCGCTCCGCATCCAGATTTGCTGTGCGGCAGTAAATCGATGCTACTGCTACCTGTAGCTATCGCCAGTATTCTTGTGAGTCATCGGCGCCATACTGGGGCCGAATGCGCCTGGTTTGCGTGCTGGCCGCAGGGCGCCACCTATCGGTAGCGTTGCGCTGAAGCAGATGATGTAAGTTTAGCGCGGCACAGGCCTTAGGCACCTCTAGTGAGAGGCCTAAGTTACTACCCCGCCCTAGGCCACAAGTGGCGAAAGCCTGGACTATTGTCTCCGCTAGCTTACAGAAAATGAAATTAAAAACCTTGCTCCTAACGGCCGCGGCCAGCTGGCTGTCGCACTCCGCAGCATTTGCACAATCGATTGACTTAGTCAATCCTATCATGACGGGCTTCTACCCCGACCCTAGCATTGTGAAGGTGGGACCGGATTATTACCTGGTCAATTCCACTTTTTCTTACTTCCCGGGTATCCCGGTGATGCACAGCCGTGACCTGAAGAACTGGAAACAGGTGGGCAACGTCATCAGCCGGCCCTCGCAGATGAATTTCCTGGGCGACCGCATGACGCGCGGGTTGTTTGCGCCGGCTATTGAGTATCACAACGGTACGTACTACGTCACGTGTACCCTCATCGACCACAAAGGCAACTTCGTGGTGACGGCCAAAAACCCTGCTGGACCGTGGAGCGACCCTACCTTCTTGCCCGAGGTGCGGGGCATCGACCCTTCCCTGTATTTTGAGGGCGACAAGGCCTACGTCATCTACAACAGCGACCCGCCCGACAACAAGCCGCTCTACGACGGCCACCGCTCCATCAAGATTATCGAACTGAACCCGCAGACGTTGCAAACCGTGGGTGAGGCCAAAATCGTGGTAAATGGGGGGGTAGACCTTAGCAAAAAGCCGGTTTGGATTGAGGGCCCGCACCTAATGAAACGCAACGATTGGTACTACCTCTACGCGGCCGAAGGTGGCACGTCAGTCAATCATACGGAAGTCGTTTTCCGCAGCAAAGCGCCGCTAGGGCCGTTTGTGCCCTACGAGAAAAACCCTATACTTTCGCAGCGTGAGCTGCCCAAAGACCGCAAAGACCCCATTACCTCGGCCGGGCACGCACAGTTTGTGGAAGGGCCGGATGGCAAAACTTACGCCATCTTCCTGGCCGTGCGGCCCTACGAGGGCAACTACTACAATACTGGCCGCGAGACGTTTATCGTACCCGTAGTGTGGAAAGACGAATGGCCGGTGATGGACCCCGGCCCCACCGGCGTGCAGTACAGCTACAAGGCCAATTTCCCGGAGGTGAAGCAGCCCGGTACCCGGCCGCAGAACGGCAATTTTGCCTACACGCTGACTTTCGAGAAAGAGCTCGACCCGGCGTTGCTGTTTCTGCGCACGGTCGATAACACCAACTACTCGCTGAGCAAAGCCAAGGGGTTGACGCTAAAGCTCAAGCCCGAAACGGTGGCCGAAACCGGCAACCCGGCCTTCATCGGCAAGCGCCAGCAGCACATGTACTGCACTACCGAAACGGAGTTGACTTTTGCCCCAAAAGCGGCCAACGAAAAGGCGGGCCTGGTGGTGTTTCAGGATGAGAAGCACTTCTACTACCTCTGCAAATCGGTGGACAACGGCAAGCCGCTGCTTCAGCTATTCAAGAGTACCGCCGATGCCAAGCAGCCAGAGCTACTAGCGCAGGCGCCGCTGAAGTCGGCCACGGCCAGCGTGCAACTGCGTATCAAGGCGGCGGGTGACACCTACGGCTTCGATTTTTCAGAGAACGGCAAGACGTGGACGACGCTCAAGGACAAGGTCGATGCGCGCTTTCTGAGCACGCAGGTGGCGGGCGGCTTCATCGGCTGTTTGTTTGGGATGTACGCCACCTCGTCGAGCCAGCCTACTACCAACACGGCTTCCTTTAAGTACCTGAAATACGCGGGCAACGACCCGGTGTATAAGCAGTTGAAGTAAGTGCCGCTACGTTAACCTAGCTCGACGCCTGTGCTACCCCCCTTCCCCACCCGCATGAAATCCCCACTGCTCACTACCTGCTGCGTCCTGGCAGCCTGCACAAGCCTGCGGGCGCAAAACCCCATCATCCGCGACGTGTTCACGGCCGACCCGGCGCCACTGGTGTACCGCGATACACTGTTTTTGTACACCGGCCACGACACGGCTTCGGTGAAGGAAACGAACTACAAGATGCCCGACTGGCGCATCTACTCCACCACCGACATGGTGCACTGGAAAGACTACGGCACGCGTCTCTCGCCCCGCACCTTTGCCTGGGCTACCGGCGATGCCTACGCGGCGCAGTGCGTGGAGCACAAGGGCAAGTTTTACTGGTTTGTGGCTACGTTTCACAAGAAGAATGACCAGAGCCAGGGCGGCGCGGCCATTGGCGTAGCCGTGTCGGACCGGCCCACCGGCCCGTTCAAGGATGCCATTGGCAAGGCGCTCATCGTCAATGAAATGACTAAGGACCTGCCGCACGCCTGGGACGATATTGACCCCACCGTTTTTGTGGACGATGATAAGCAAGTGTATCTGTACTGGGGCAATGGCAGTTGCAAGTGGGTGAAGCTCAAGGACAACATGACGGAGCTGGCTGGCCCCATCACCACCTTCACGCCCAAAAACTACATTGAAGGCCCCTGGGTATACAAGCGCAAAAAGCTCTACTACCTCGTGTACGCCAGCGCCGGCACCAAGCCCGAGATGATAGAGTACTGCACGGCCCCCAGCGCCGCCGGGCCGTGGACGTACCGAGGCATTATCCAGGGCAACGTGCCCAACAGCTTCACGACTCATCCTGGCATCGCCGACTACAAGGGTAAGAGCTACTTCTTCTACCACAACGGCACGCTGCCCACCGGCGGCAGCTATCGGCGCTCTATCTGCGTGGATGAGTTGCGCTATAACGCAGACGGCAGTATTCAACCCATCGTGCAGACTACCAAGGGGGTAGGGCTAGTGAAATAAAGCTAGCCACGCGCTAAAATCCCACCCCGCCACTCGCCGCCATCCTTTCCATGAACTATTCATCCATTGCCGGCCGGGGCCGCCGTGCTTGCCTGCTGGCGCTTTGCCTAGGGTACTTAGGGACTAGCAACGTATTGGC
>CAZZDR010000083.1:0-9935 GCA_964652535.1 uncultured Hymenobacter sp.
CCCTCTTTTTGTTCTTTTCATGAAAAAAACTTACCGCTTACTCTTTTTGCTTGGTGTGGCTGCAAGCTCCTTGTCTTCGTGTAGTCGAGCCAGCTACTCTTTCAATAATTCTTCTTCAGGTTACTTAGGCTCGCAACAGCAGCAGACTACTGTAACTACTGACGCCACACCCCCTACCGATAGGTCAACCGAAACTAGCTTACCGACTATTGAGGCCACGACTACGCACCGAACTGTTCGTCCGTTAAGGCATGTTGCCACTGCTCGCATAGTTACTCATGCTCGTTTAGAGACCGCAGAAATAGCTGAACGTGTGCCCTTGCTCAAGCGCAAGGCTATTCGGCAGGAGTTGAAGCAGCAGTTGACATCTGCTCCCAAAGAAGCTGGTGTTACTGATAAGAGTCAAACTGTTGCATTGGTCCTCTGCATCCTGCTAGGCGGCATCGGGGTACATCAGTTTTACTTGGGTTATACTGGTAGAGGTATTCTTCGCATCGCATTGGCCCTCACTTCCTTCCTCATTGTGCCAGCTATTGTCAACTTAGTGCTCTATATTCTAGATATCATTAAGATTGCCAACGGTACTCTAGAGCCACGTGATGGCCAATACGGTAAAAAATTCAACAAGTAACAGCTCCCGCTTTAGCTAGTTCAAAAGAAAAGCCCTTCTAATAGTTAGAAGGGCTTTTTTTTTGAACTAGCTAAAGCGGGAGCTAATTAAACAGCTGCTAGAGGGTCGGTGTCGTTGGTCGTAATGGGAGCGATTACTCGGAGCTGCACTAGTTCTACCACACGGCGGGCCCGGCTTAGCACCCGAAACTCGTAGGGCTCAAGTACGGCCACATCGCCTACCTCCGGAATATTGCCATAGAGCACGTTAAGCAAGCCGCCCACAGTTTCGTAATCATCGCCCTCAGGCAGGGGGTAGGGCAAGTACTCGTTGGCGTCGGAGATAGCAGTGGCAGTATTCACACGGTATTCGGTTTCCGATATCTTCTCTACTACTGGCACCTCATTGTCGTACTCGTCCTGAATTTCGCCTACCAGTTCTTCCATGATGTCCTCAATGGTAACGATGCCGGACACGCCGCCAAACTCGTCGCTCACCACAGCCATCACCAAGTGCTTGCGCTGAAACTGGCGGAGCAACCGATTAATTTTCTTGGTTTCGGGTACGAAGTAGGCCGGGCGCATGATGCGGGCCAATTCGACCGGCTGCTGCTGCCGAATGAGGGGTAGCAAATCCTTGACGTAGAGCACACCCACAATATTGTCGATGTTGCCCTCAAACACCGGGAGGCGCGAGTAGCCTTCGCTAAACACCGTTTCGAGCAGCTGCTCTTCCGACATATTCACTTCTAGCGCGGCCAGCTTGGTGCGCGGCACCATGATTTGCTTCACCATCCGGTCGTTGAACTGAAAGACATTTTCAATCAGCTCGTGCTCCGAATCCTGAATTTCGCCGCTCTCCTTGCTCTGGTCAATGAGCAGGCGCAACTCATCGGAAGTATGCGCCTCGGTACCATGGCCACTGCTATGAATACCCACTGCCCCAAGCAGCGCATTGGAAGCTTTCGATAAAAACCAGGTGAGTGGCAGCGTCAAGAAATAGAACGCCCGCAGCGGCAGCACCAGCGCCAGGCTCACCGCCTCAGGCCGCTGAATAGCCAAAGCCTTCGGAAATAGCTCGCCAAACAAAACGTGCAGGATGGTAATAATCACGAGCCCCGACACCACTGCAATGCTATGCGCTGCTGCCGCCGTAATGTTCAACTGGAAGCGGTTGACTACACTCAGTATCAGTTCAGTAGCGACTTCCTCGCCTACGGCACCTAGGATAAGAGAAGCGATAGTGACGCCAAGCTGCGTAGCCGAAAGGTAGTCGTAGAGCTTGCGGAGCACGCCCAGCGCCTGTCCCGCCAAGCGGCTGCCTTCCTTAGCTTTTATTTCGAGTTGCGAGAATCGGACTCGGATGAGGGAAAACTCTGCCGCGACGAAAAAGCCGTTTATTAAAACCAGGAAGAGGGTAAGGAGTATTTTGAAGCCCATGTGCTCGGCTCCTCCTTAACACAGACGGTCGGAGGGCCTTCGTAAGACAAAAGTACGCACGTTGGGAGGGCGAGTTGGTGATTGCTACCTAATTACTGCAGATTGGCCTCAGGCGCCGCCTGGTTCGGCCTGGTCTTAAACGACTAAGAGGCGCCTTTTCCGAAGAAAAAACGCCTCTTAGCATCTGCTGTAGCGGAAGGACTTGAACCTCCACGAAGTGGTTAGCTGCTTGTTCCGAAAAACAAATAATTTATCCCATTGTCTTCACCCCCGAGATAGGAGGGCGTGTCTGCCAGTTTCACCACACTACAAGGTTTGGCATCGCAACGCTCGTTTGCGTTTTGATAAGTCAAAGGTAAAACAACTTTTACTTATTATGCAAATTTTATTTAAAAATGGCTGTAAAATTAATTAATCTTCAGTTAATGGGCCTTTTTTTACATTATTTGTGATACGTGCTTAAATTCGCTTTTTATTCCTAGTTTATCCCCTTATGTCCCGCCCCTACGAACTAGACGATACTGATCGCCGTATCCTCAATTTACTGGTTCAGGATGCCAAGCTGGCCTACTCTGAAATCGCTCGGCAACTACAAGTTTCGGGCGGTACCATCCACAGCCGCATGACGCGGCTAGAGGAGCTAGGGATAGTACGCGGGGCTACCCTCGACCTCGACCTAGCTAAAGTGGGCTTCGGCATTCAAGCCTTTCTGGGGATTTTTTTGCTTAAAAGCTCCTATTGCGATGCGGTAATTGCCCAACTGCGTGATATACCAGAAGTTATCAGTCTGTATTTCACCACGGGTAGCTATAATCTGTTTGCCCGCATCGCTTGCCGTGATACCCAGCACCTACGCAATGTGCTGCACGACCAAGTGCAGCATATTGATGGGGTAGAGCGCACCGAAACCCTGGTATCGCTAGAAGAAGTGTTTAGCCGCTCGGTGCAGCTCGAAGAAGCGTCGCTACCCGTAGCGGGGCGGCAGTAAGAGCCGCCAAAAGCTGCCGAGTTGACATCCAAAAAGGGCCGCTGGTTTGCTAACCAGCGGCCCTTTTTGGTGGCGCATTTATATGGCTTACAGTACCTTTTTGATGGTAGTAGTCGTTTTGTTAGTTTTGTAGCGCATGTCGGGCGTGCCGTTGGCTTTTGTAGGGCCAGTATGGGTCATGGTCGTCTTACTAGCCTTGTAGCGCATATCGGGCGTGCCGTCGGCCTTCATCTTGGTGGTCGTCGTTGAGCGGGTCATACCGGCCGGGTTGCTCATGGTAGTCGACCGAGTAGTAGTCTGCGTGGCTGGTGCCTGCGCCTTTCTAGTGGTCGTCGTCATTTTGGTCGAGCTGCTGCTCATCGTGCCGGCCGCCGGCGTGGTTTGGGCCTGGGTCGAGATACCGCCGACTACAAGCAGTGCGGTGAGAAAACTGAGAAAGCGTTTCATGGGTAGAGTGAAAAAAAGGTGGAAGTACTTTAGTGTGCTTGGCAGTAAATGTGCCGGAATCTAAGTTCAGGTACTTAGTACTCATAGGAGGCGTCACTCAGCTATCTATTAGCACCTGGTACTGCTCTGCTTATAGTTTACGCAAAATTCAGAAGTGTGTCTTAAGCTGTTTCAGGTGAGGCAGCAACGGCCGGCCACGCATAAGGTCAGCAATAGGTTGTCTCTCGAATTTAAATTCAGACTAGGGGGTAGGGATTTATTCCGAAATATGAAATATTCCTGAATAAATAAGGCGTATCATAGAGCGAATTAGGTGAATAAGCACTTTCTTTGCAAGACAAATTTTCTCCTGCCCTATGAAAAAAATCTTACTTCTGAGCCTACTCCTTCTTGGTGTAGATGGCCTAGCTGAGTTGCAGGCTGCTCCTGCACTCTCACCTGTTAGCGTTGCCAAAGCCTACCCTGGTCGCCTACAGCGGACTATGCGCCGCCTGCACCGCCAAGCCCAGGCCCGCGCCCGCAAAAACCGTTACCAGGAGCAATAATTCGCATAGTAACTGAATAGCCCAACAAAAAGCCCCGCACCTGTTAAGGTGCGGGGCTTTTGTATGTCCGAAGAAGTGAATAGCCTCAGCTATTCCCCCTTAGCTAGGCAGTAACCTGTGCTTCGAGCTTCTGGGCGAGCACGTGCTTGGGCACGGCACCCACTTGCTTGTCTACGATTTGACCATTTTTGAACACCAGCAGCGTCGGGATGCTGCGAATGCCAAATTTCATCGAAGTCTGGGGGTTCGCATCAACATCTACTTTGCCTACGATGACTTTGCCTTCGTATTCGCCAGCTAGCTCTTCTACTACCGGGCCTACCATGCGGCAAGGGCCGCACCATTCGGCCCAAAAGTCTACGAGTACCGGTTTATCCGAGTTGATGATTTCCTCGAAATTGGCATCGGTTATTTCAATTGCTTTATGCGCCATGACGCTAAGGATTTGGTAAGTGAAAAAACGTCCGGCGTGTACGGCCAACGCGGCTGCAAGGTAGCGGAGTGGGAGTAAAACAACGCCGGTGGGGGAAAGTTCAGCCCAAGTTCACGCGGTCTATAGCAAGGAGCACACATCCAGCTCAAACTCGCGCATCTTTTCGATAAAGGTCTTAGGTTCAATTTGAAAGCGCCGAGAAAACATATCTACTGCTAGGCGTTCGTGCGGCTCCACAAACTGAATTTCCAGCCGCTTCGAACCCTTGGCGTGCTCGATGGCTTCCTGCAAACGGTCTATCATCGGCCCCGTCACGGTGCGCAGGTCTAGCTTCACGCGCACGCCTTTGCTGAGCTTTTCGGCTACCTGGGCCAGTGGCTCCATCGTTTTAATCTTCAGTTCCCACTGGTCTTGGGTGCCGTAGCGTAGCTCCATCTTGCCCCGGATGAACATGGGCGGCACCTGCTCCTGCGGGTAATTCTTGGGGTTGATGAGCGCGCTAAAGCGCGTGTAGTCGTCGCGAAACAGCGCCAAGTTCAGGCTCGAATCATAATCCTCCACGTTGAAGGAAGCCATGGGCTGGCCACTTTTGGTAGTGCGAAATACCACGCCCGAAAGCAAACCCGCAATGTTCACATCCTTACCTTTCTGGGCCTCGAGCTTTTCAAGGGGGCAGGTGCAGTAGGCGTCGATTTCCATGCGGTAGGTGTCGAGCGGGTGGCCCGACAGGTAGAAGCCCACTACCTCCTTTTCGCGGCGCAGCTTTTCGGGCGCGCTCCACTCCTCCAGGTCGTTTATCTTGGGTAGGGGCGCCGACACGGCCCCAAAAGCTCCGGCCCCAAATAGGCTGTGCTGCGCCGATTCTTTGGCCGCCTGGTGCTGCTGGCCCAGCTTCATGGCCTTCTCGATGAGGTTTTGGTCACCGGCCGGGGCATCCATAAACTGCCGGCGGTTGTAGCGCTCAAAACCGTCGAAGGCGCCGGCCTGAGCCAGGCTTTCCCAGGTTTTCTTGTTCACCGAGCGCAGGTTTACGCGCTTGGCAAAGTCGAATACGTCGGAAAAGTGGCCGTTTTTCTGGCGTTCTTCCACGAGTTCGAGTACTGCCGCTTCGCCCGCGCCCTTCACGGCGGCCAGGCCAAATCGAATCTGGTTTTCGCGCGGCACGTTGAACTTCTGCTCCGATTCGTTCACGTCTGGCCCGAGCACCGCTACCCCCTGTTTGCGGGCTTCTTCGATGAAGAAAGTTACCTTCTTAATATCACCCATGTTGTTGGTGAGCACGGCAGCCATATACTCGGCCGGGTAGTTAGCCTTCAGGTAACCAGTCTGGTATGCTACCACCGAGTACGCGGCTGAGTGCGAGCGGTTGAAGCCGTACTCCGCAAATTTTTCCATCACGTCGAAGACTTCGTTGGCCTTCTTCGCCGGAATCTTATGCAGTTCGCCCGCGCCCTTGATGAATTTCTCGCGCTCCAGGGCCATCTTTTTCATGTCCTTCTTACCCATGGCGCGGCGCAGCAAGTCGGCCCCACCGAGCGAGTAGCCGGCCAGAATCTGCGCCGTTTGCATAATCTGCTCCTGGTACACCATGATACCCTGGCTGTATTCCAGAATGGGCTTGAGCAACTCGTGCGGATATTCGACCGGCTCGCGGCCGTGCTTGCGGTTGATAAAGTCTGGGATGAACTGCATTGGGCCAGGCCGATACAGCGCGTTCATCGCAATCAGGTCCTCGATGTTGGTCGGCTTCAAGTCCTTGAGGTACATGCGCATCCCTTCCGACTCGAACTGGAACGTGCCAATCGTGTCGCCGCGCTGGTAGAGCGCGTAGGTCTTGGGGTCGTCGAGCGGAATGTCGTCGATGTCGATTTTTACGCCGTGGTTGCGCTCAATCAGATTCAGGGCATCTACGATGATGGTCAGGGTTTTGAGGCCCAGAAAGTCCATCTTGAGCATGCCGGCGCTCTCAATCACCTTGCCGTCGAACTGCGTCACGAGCAGGTCCGAGTCCTTGGAGGTCGAAACCGGGATGTACTTCGTGATGTCGTCGGGCGCGATGATGACGCCCGCCGCGTGAATACCGGTGTTGCGCACCGAGCCTTCGAGTAACTCGGCCAGGGCCAGAATCTGGCCCTTGAGGTCACCCTTGTCGGCGCGCAGGGCTTGCAGCTCGGGCACGTCGCGGAAGGCGCCGGCCAGCGTGGTGCCGGGCTTTTCGGGCACGAGCTTGGCTATCTCGTTGGCGGCGGGCAGGGGCAGCTCCATGGCCCGCGCTACGTCCTTGATGCTTGACTTGGCGGCCATCGTGCCGAAGGTGATAATCTGGGCTACCTGCGTTTTGCCGTACTTACCTACCACATAGTCAATGACTTTCTGACGGTTCACGTCGTCAAAGTCGATATCGATATCGGGCATCGACACGCGCTCGGGATTCAGAAAGCGCTCAAACAGCAGCGAGTACTTGATGGGGTCGATGTTGGTGATGCCCACGCAATAGGCCACCGCCGAGCCCGCTGCCGAGCCCCGGCCCGGCCCCACAGCCACGCCCATGCTGCGGCCTTTGTTAATAAAGTCCTGCGTAATTAGGAAGTAGCCCGCGAAGCCCATCGTCTGGATGATGCGCAGCTCGTAGTCCAGGCGCTCCTCGACCTCGGGCGTGCGCTCGCCGTAGCGCGGCGGCTTGTTCATGGTCACGGTGCCGTTGCCGGCGCTGGGCCCGAAGGCGCCCACGTAGGTTAGCTCGCGCAAAAACTCGTCGGCATTGGCAAACTGGGGGGGTAAGGGGAAGTTGGGGAGTAGAATGTCGCGCGCCAGCTTGGGCGGCGTCACCTTATCCACAATTTCATTGGTGTTATCCACACTCTCCGGCACGTCCTTGAACAGCTCGTTCATCTGCTCCTGCGTCTTGAAGAAGAACTGGTCGTTGGCAAAGCCGAAGCGGCGGCGGCGCTGCTTAGGCGGCTTTTGCAGCTCCTCATCGATGCGCGACAGCATGCGGCGGGCGTGCTCATCGTAGCCGTGCTGGCTACGCAGCTCGTCGAGCGGGCCATAGTGCACGCGCTGGTCGGCGGTGAGGATGGTGTAGTAGTTCGTCTCGAAGTCGCCGACCGGAATGGCGCGCTCCTCGGCCGTGTTCACGCACAGCAGCAGGTCGTGAGGCGCGTAGTCGTCTTGGTTTACGTAGTGCGAATCGTTGGTGCAAATTACCTTCACCCCATATTTCTTGGCGAAGCCGAGCAGCACCTGGTTCACGTCTTCCTGGCTTTTGCCGGTGCCGTCGAAGTTCATCAGCCCGTGGCGCTGAATCTCGATGTAGTAGTCGTCGCCAAACACATCGAGCCACCACTTCAGCAGCTCCTCGGCCTTGGCTTCGCCTTCGAAAAGAATGGCCTGCGGGATTTCGGCGCCGATGCAGCAGCTGGTCGCAATCAGGCCTTCGTGATACTTCAGAATCAGCTCCTTGTCGATGCGCGGAAATTTGGAGTACACGCCCTCGATATAGCTCATCGAGCTGAGCTTGGCCAGGTTGTGGTAGCCGGCCTGGTCCTTGGCTAGTAGCAGTTGGTGAAAGCGGTTGTCCTTTTCGCCTTTTTCGCGCAGAAACGTTTTCTTGTGGCGGTCGGCCACCATGTAAAATTCGGAGCCAATTATCGGCTTGACGTTGTACTTGTTAGCCTCGGCCACGAAGTTGAACGCCCCAAACATGTTGCCGTGGTCGGTGAGGGCCACAGCGGGCATCCCATCACTTTGCGCTTTTTTCATCAACGATGAAATGCTGGCCTGGCCGTCGAGCAGCGAGTACTGAGTGTGCGAGTGAAGATGCGAGAACGTGGGCATAAGAGCAGCGGAAGCAGTTAATAAGTAAAGATACGACGGCCTACCTAGGGTTGCGAAGCACATTTTTGCGGGAAAAGCAGGGGGGTAGGGCCGCCCGCCAGTGCTGGCTACCAAGCATGTCGAAGGAACCTCTTTGCTCGGCACGCGTTTAGCTCATCAATACCCAGCTGCTTGGCACGCTGGCTGAATTACATCAGGGCCGCTATTGGCCCGCCGCTCTGGGCTGCGTCTAGCTCCTTAGTTGAGCTAGTCCCGTTTGGCCGAGTCGATGCCTGGTTAGGTTGCGCAAGCAGCCGGCGCGGCGCCCGGGGGTGGTGGTCACCCAAAGCACTTATGAAATTGCTGTCGCCTTCTACCGACCCGGCTTATAGCCGGCCGTCGGCGCCCTCCCGTCTGCACCAGTGGCTGGCCCGCTACGTCCAGGACGAGCGCGACATGCCCTTCCTGTACCTCATTCTGCAGATAACCCTGACCATGCTGCCGCTGGCGGTGTTGCTATTTGTGCCGGCGCTGCGTGGGGCGTGGTGGTGGGCAGCGTTTGGGCTGTATTTCTACCTGAGCAATGCGCGCTTCAAAGGTCCATTTGGGCTGATGCTGCACTGCACTAGCCACCGCGTGCTGTTCAAGAAGAAGCACGGCTGGCTGAACAAGTACATTCCGTGGGTGATTGGGCCGCTGTTTGGCCAAACGCCGGAAACGTACTTCACGCACCACATGGGGATGCACCACCCCGAAAACAACCTGCCCGACGACGAAAGCTCGACCATGTTTTACCAGCGTGACTCGGCGCTGGGGTTTTTGCGCTACCTCGGCGACTTTCTGCTGCTCGGCATTCCGCGCCTAGTGGGCTATTTCAACCGTAATAACAAGGCTACCCTGCGCTACCGCCTGCTGCGCGGCGAGGTGCTGTACGTGGGCCTGACCATTGCGCTGGCCCTCGTGAACCTGCCGGCTACGCTGGCCGTGTTTGTGCTGCCTTTTGTGCTTTCGCGCATTATCATGATGCTGGGCAACTGGGCGCAGCACGCATTTATCGACGCGGAGGCCCCCGAAAACTGCTACCGCAACAGCGTGACGTGCATCAACACGCCCTACAACCACAAGTGCTGGAACGATGGCTACCACATCAGCCACCACCTCAAGCCGGCTCTGCACTGGACCGAGCACCCCGCGCACTTCCGCCAAAACCTAGACCAATATGCCAGCAACGATGCCATTGTATTCGACGGCATCCACTTTCTGCATATTTTCTTCTACCTCATGGCTAAGCGCTACGACCTGCTAGCGCGCCACTTTGTGCTGCTCGACGGCACGAGCCGCCCCGAAGCAGACGTAACCAGCCTGCTGCGTAGCCGCACTCAGCGCATCAACCGTGCAGTGCTGGTGCCGCAGCTGGCGTAAGCAATCAGGCTTTTCTCTCCTTGCGGGCTTGCCCTGGCCGTTTGAGGCGCCACTGGTGCCAGGGCTGCGGGTGGCTATCTAGGTAAGGCAGCAGCCAGGCTAGCACGGCCAGCGTTAGGCCTGTGCCCAGCACCGAGCCGGCGTACACGTCCTCCACAAAGTGCTGGGCCAAATACACCCGCGAATAAGCCGTGAGCACGGCCAGCCCTATAAAAACGTAGCCCCAGCGCTTGTC
>CAZZDR010000083.1:10035-12754 GCA_964652535.1 uncultured Hymenobacter sp.
ACGTTGGTAAAAGGCCGAAAAAACTGGTCGAAAAAGGGCGTGTGGTGGCCATTGACAATAAAAAACGCCGCGTGCTTGGGCGTGGCCAAGAGCACGGTGCCGAGCAGCACCAGCAGCACGGCATAGGGAAGCAGAAAAGAGCGGGTTTGCCGGAGCAGATAAAGCATAAGGAAAATAAACTTGCCGCGCCGGAGGGGGGTAGGGGCCGCGCAAAATTACCGCCGGCTGGCCGGGCGTCGTTTAGAGCCGGCCTAACTTGCGCCTCCTAACCCGTTTTTTCCCGCTTCAGTATGCGCTACGGTCCCATTGCCTCCGAGCTGTTTGTTGAAAATCGCCGCCGCTTTCGCGAGCTGCTGCCGCCGCAGTCGCTGGCCATCTTCAACGCCAACGATATCTTGCCCACCAACGCCGACGGCACGCTGGCGCTCAAGCAGAATACCGACATCTTCTACCTGAGTGGCGTCGACCAGGAAGAAAGCATACTCGTCATCTGCCCTGATGCAGTGCTGCCTAAGCACCGTGAAATTTTGTTTCTGCGCGAAACCTCCGAGCACATCTTGGTGTGGGAAGGCTACAAGCTGACCAAAGACGAGGCCCGCGCGGTGTCGGGCGTGCCTACCATCATGTGGCTAGAGCAGTTTCCGGCCGTGCTGGCGGCCCTCATGAACGAGGCCGAGTACGTGTACCTCAACTCCAACGAGCACATCCGGGCCGTGGTGGAGGTCGAAACCCGCGACGCTCGGTTCATCAAGGACCTGCAGCGCCGCTACCCGCTGCACCAGTACCGCCGCGCTGCCAAGCTCACGCACCAGTTGCGCGCCATCAAGAGCCCCGAGGAAATTCGGCTGATGCGCCGCGCCTGCCAGATTACCGGCAACGCGTTTCGCCGCCTGCTAGGCTTTGTGAAGCCCGGCGTGTGGGAATACGAGATAGAAGCCGAGATTTTGCACGAGTTTGTGAAGAGCGGTTCGCGTGGGCCAGCCTACACCAGCATCATCGGCAGCGGCGAAAGCGCTACTATTCTGCACTACATCAGCAACGACCGCCAGTGCCAAGACGGTGACGTGCTGCTCATGGACTTTGGCGCCGAATATGCCAACTACGCCTCCGACCTCACGCGCAGCATTCCGGTCAATGGCACCTTCACGCCGCGCCAGCGCCAGGTGTACGAGGCCGTGCTGCGGGTTTTTCGCTTTGCCAGCAGCCGCCTGGTAGTCGGCAATTCGATTGAGGAATACCACAAATCGGTGGGCGAAACCATGGAGCAAGAGCTTATCAAGCTCGACCTGCTGAACGCCAGCGACGTCAAAAACCAGGACCCCGACGCGCCGCTCTACAAAAAGTATTTCCCACACGGCACCAGCCATTACCTGGGTCTCGACGTGCACGATGTGGGCTACAAGTACCGCAAATTCGAAGCCGGCATGGTCTACACCAACGAGCCCGGCATCTATATCCGCGAGGAGAAACTGGGCATTCGCCTCGAAAATGACATCCTCCTCACGGCCACCGGCAACGAGGACCTCATGGCTGATATCCCGCTAGAACTTGCCGATATCGAGCGCCTCATGAAGGGGTAGGGCTATATAAATTCGAAAGCCCGTCAGGCTGAGCTTGCCGCAGCATCTTTACCACGCCGTTGAACGAGGCGCAGTAGAGCAGCTACGGCAACCTTAGCCTGACGGGCTTTCGGCTATTTGGTGAACGCTATTTTGGTCGGCGAAACAGCAGCAGGTGCTGCTGCGGCAGCGTTTCGCGCACTTCTACAAACTCTAGCCCGATGGCCGACATTTCCTTGCGCGCCTGGGCCACCGTCATCTTATGGATGGGCTTGATGGGTACGTTGGGGTCTTCGGCGCGGTATTCTACCAACGCCAGGCGGCCAGTGCCGGGCCGCAGCGCCCGCCGGATGGCCTGGCCCATCTCGCGCGGCTTGTCAAACTCGTGGTAGGCATCCACGATGAGCACCACATCGACCTGCCCGGCAGGCAGGTGCGGGTCGCTGGTGGTGCCGAGCACCGGCTGCACGTTGCGCAAGCCGTTTTTAGCCTGGCGCTGTTGTAGCTCGGTTATCATTTCGGGCTGAATATCGACGGCCAGCACGCGTCCCTGTGGCACCAGTGGCGCCAATTGAAACGAGAAAAACCCAGTGCCCGCTCCAATATCAGCTACCGTATCGGTGGGCTTGAGGTGCAGCTCCTTGATGAGCGTGGCGGTGCCTTCTTCCTGGCTGCGCTCGTCGCGCTCCAGCCAGTCGGCACCTTCGTGGCCCATCACGTGGGCAATCTGGCGGCCCTGGTAGTAGCGCCCGATGCCATTGGGGTCGCGGGCCGGGCGGCTTTGGTAGCCCACTGAGTCGGGTAGGCGGCTCGCGGTGGTGACAGCGTCTGCCCGAAAGCTGGTGCGGCCCGCCACATTCGACTCGATGGGCAGTTGGGCACAAGCCGTCACGCCTACCATCATCCCCAGGCCTGCCCATAGCACAACGACATTTTTCATAGCTAGTAAATCAATCAATAACTGGGTTAACACCCGCGGCACAACAACGAAGAGCGGTCAGCCGTTCAGCTTGCACCCAGGGGTAAGGCTGCGAAGCAAGTGGTCAAACTTAAAAAAATAGGTTCAGCATTCAGCCAAATCCATTTTGATAACGTAATCGAAGCCTCATTCTTTCATCAACCAAATTGTTTTTCGCCTTATGCAAAACCTAACCTCTACT
>CAZZDR010000084.1:0-12669 GCA_964652535.1 uncultured Hymenobacter sp.
GCCAGGCCCGCGCTTTGTGTAGTAAAAGCGTGGGTCTGTGTAGGTCGGGTTGGTGGCGGTGTGCTGACTTTTGTGGGCATTGGTTGTTGGCTTGATAGCCGACCGCTTTTTCCTGAACCCCTACCCCTATGAGTCTTACTAATTTTCGCACCTTAGGCCGCTCGGGTCTGGTCGTGAGCCCCTTGACGTTGGGCACCATGACGTTTGGCACCGCCCGCTGGGGCTCGGCCGACGACGTGTCGGCCGCCATCTTCAACGCCTACGTTGAGGCCGGCGGCAATTTTGTGGACACCGCCGACGTGTACGCCGGCGGGCGTAGCGAAGAGCTAGTGGGCCAGTACGTAGCCGACCGCCGGCTGCGCGACCAGTTGGTGCTGGCCACCAAGTTTGGTTTCAATGCCCGGCCCGGCAACCCCCACGCCGGTGGCAACGGCCGCAAGCATATTCACCAGGCCCTCGAAGGTTCGCTGCGCCGGCTCCAAACCGACTACGTAGACCTCTACTGGCTGCACGTTTGGGACATGGTAACGCCTGTAGAAGAGGTGCTCCAAACACTCGGCGACTTGGTGCGGGCCGGCAAAATCCGCTATTTCGGCTTTTCCGACATGCCCGCCTGGTACGCCACCAAAGCTGCTACGCTGGCCCAGGCGCACGGCGTGCCTGGCCCCGTGGCCATGCAGCTGGCCTACTCGCTGGTCGAGCGCAGCATCGAGCGCGAGTACGTGCCGGCCGCCCGCGAGTGCGGCCTCGGCATTACGCCCTGGAGCCCGCTGGCCGCTGGTTTCTTGGCCGGCAAGTACCAGCGCGAGGGGGTAGGCGCTACCGGCGAAGGCCGGCTCAGCGGCCCCAATCCTTTCGGCAACACACTGTTTACGGACCGCAACTGGCTTATTCTGGACGCGCTGCGGGCGGTGGCTACCCAAGCCGGCCGGCCGCTGGCGCAGGTGGCGCTGGCCTGGGCAGCTGCCCAGCCTGGCATGAGCTCGCTCATCATCGGGGCCAGCAAAATGGAGCAATTAGCCGACAACCTAGCCTCGCTCGATGTGCAGCTTAGCCCCGAGCAGCTGCGCACACTCGGCGAGGCCAGCGCGCTGGAGCCGGCCTTTCCCTATCCCATCTTCACGCCGGCCGGCAACAAAGGCGTCTTTGGCGGCGCCACCGTGCAAGGCTGGCATTAGGGCAGTTGCCAAATTGGTGTACACCGGGCGGGCTGCCGGTAAGAAGCCGGCAGCCCGCCGCAACTATCCTGCATACTATCCTGAAAACTAGCCCAGCAGTGGGGGTAGGGCCAGCGTTTTGTGTAGCAGAAGCGTGGGTTTGTGTAGGCCCGGCCGCTGAGTGCCGCCAGACCTTTGTAAGGTCAATAAGGATTATTTATTCCTTGTATAAACCACACAAAATGAGCACTATTCAACAAGTGGCCTTGGGTACGCAGGGCTTGCAAGTATCGGTCGAGGGCCTGGGCTGCATGGGCATGACGGGCGGCGTCAACGGCATGAGCGTGTACGGCGCCGCCGACGAGGCTGAGAGCCTAGCTACCCTGCACCGGGCCCTAGAGCTGGGTGTTACCATGCTCGATACGGCCGACCTCTACGGCCCGATGCTCAACGAGCGCTTGGTGGCCCGGGTCTTGGCCGGCCAGCGCAATAAATTTACGGTCGCAACTAAGTTTGGCTTCGAGGTAGACGATCACGAGCAGTGGACCGGCGGCTACAACGGCCGCCCAGAATATGTGCGCAAGTCTATCGAGCGCTCGCTTAAGAATTTGGGCACCGACTACGTAGACCTCTACTACCTGCACCGCCTCGACCCAGCCACCCCCATCGAGGAAACCGTGGGCGCCATGAGCCGCCTCGTGGAAGAAGGCAAGGTGCGCTACCTGGGCCTGAGCGAAGTGCCGGCCGACATTCTGCGCCGGGCCCACGCGGTGCACCCCATTTCGGCCCTCGAAAGCGAGTATTCGCTTTTCGACCGCCGCGTCGAAGACGAGGGCATTATCGAGGCGGCGCGGGCGCTGGGCATTGGCTTCGTGGCGTATTCGCCGCTGGGCCGGGGCTTTTTATCAGGCGATATCAAAACGCCCGACGACTTTGAGGCCAGCGATTCGCGCCGCTTTTTTCCGCGCTACCAGGGCGAGAATTTCTACAAAAACCTGGTGCTCGTCGAAAAGCTGCAAGCGCTGGCCGCGGCCAAGGGCGTGACGGCTGCGCAGCTGGCCCTGGCCTGGGTGCTGGCTCAAGGCGTGGTGGTAATACCCGGCACCAAGCGCCGCAAGTACTTGGAAGCCAATGTAGACGCTGCCAGCATCGTGCTCACCCCAGGCGAGCTGGCTAGCCTCGACGCCATCATGCCTGTGGGCAGTGCGGCCGGCGCCGCCTACCCGGCCGGTTTTTAGGAAGTGCTTACGTGTTGTCATTGCGCTCGCAATGCGGTGGAGCGCGGCAATCTTTCCTTCGATGTAGAGGGATAGTAATCCTGACTTGAAGGAAAAATTGCCACGCTTCATTGCGTTGCGAGCGCAATGACGAGCGACTACTTCCCCGATTTTAAAAACCATTTAACATGAAGCAGCCCGCTAAAGAATTTAAGCTCCTGGCTTCAGTGTCAGACTTTACGCAGCACTTTGGCTTTCCGGCGCCGGTGCACCCGCTGCTGACGGTTATCGACCTAGCCAACCACCGCCAGCCGCCGCCCGCCAGCGGCCCGGCCTGGCGCGAGCTCTACATCATCGCGCTCAAAAAAAACCTGCGCGGGCAGCTACAGTACGGTCGCCAGCCCTACGATTTTAGCGCCGGCGTGCTGGCATTTTACGCGCCAGGCCAGCTGTGCGAAAGCGCGGGCGAAGTCGATATTTCGGAGCTCAGCGGCTGGATGCTCGTCTTTCACCCCGACTTGCTGCACAAGTATCCGCTGGGCAAAAAGATAGCCAGCTACGGATTCTTTTCTTACCAAACGCACGAGGCGCTGCACCTCTCGGACCAGGAAGAAAAGCGGCTAGACACGCTGCTGGCCGGCATTCGGCACGAGCATGTGCAGCCCGTCGATGCCTTCAGCCACGATGTGCTGGTGGCGCAGCTTGATGTGCTGCTGAGCTACGCCAACCGCTTCTACCACCGGCAGTTCCTCACGCGCCGGCCGGCTGAGCACGACCTGCTCAGCCACTTCGAGGCGCTGCTGGCGGCCTATTTTACTCAAGCTGGCGAGCAGTCTTTGCCCACCGTGCAGCACTTTGCCGATGCCCTGCACGTGTCGCCGGCCTACCTCAGCGATATGCTGCGCACGCTCACGGGCCAAAGCACCCAGCAACACCTGCACTTTGCCCTCATCGAGCGGGCCAAGCAGCTGCTGCTCAGTACCTCGCTCACCATCAACGAAACGGCTTTTAAGCTGGGCTTTGAGTACCCGCAGTATTTCACGCGGCTTTTCAAAAGCAAAACGGGCCAAACGCCGGCCGCTTTTCGGTTCTCGGCGCAGTAGCCGGCGTATGGGTTAATTGGGCGGGCTGAGGGGGGTAGGAGCGGGGCGCAGCGCTTTGTCGACGGCCACAGCCAGCAGCGCGCCGACCACCGGCCCCACCACGTAGACCCAGGCCGCTGCCAGGTGCCCGCCCACCAGGGCCGGCGCCAGCGAGCGTATCGGGTTCATGGAGGCGCCCGAGAGTGGGCCGCCCACCAGCGCCTCCAGCGCCACCGTGGCCCCAATGGTGATGCCCGCCAGCAGGCCCTGCTCGTGCGAGCCGTAGGCCACTTGCAGCACCACCAGCATCAGCCAAAACGTGAGGCCAATTTCGACGCCCAGCGCCACGCCCACGCCGTGGCTGGGCAGCGTGGCCCCCAGCGCCGAGCCGGCCGGCGCCAGCGGCAGCAGCAGTGCGCTGCCCGCCAGCCCGCCCAGCACCTGCACCACCACATAGGGTAGCACCTGGCGGCCCTCAAACCGGCCCGCTACCCAGAAGGCCACCGTTACGGCCGGGTTCAGGTGCGCGCCGCTCACGGGGCCAAACGCCTGAATGAGTACCAAGACTATCAGCCCGAAAGCCAGCGCGATGCCGCCGTGGCCGATGGCGTTGGTTTGGTCGTTCACGACGATAGCGCCGGTGCCAAACAGGAGCAGGCCGGCCGTACCGAGCGCCTCGGCAAACAGGGCGCGCCTAAAATCATTCATGCGCAAGGGCGGGATAGGGAAAAAGCGGGAGCCAAAGCTACGTAAGCACGCGGCCCGGCAGATTGCCAGGTCGCCCCTACCCCCTCGCGCTGGCCAAAAACCTAGCGCCCCCGAATCTTGTCAATCAAGCTGATTTTGCGCTTGATGAATACGTAGCGAATCGAAAACGCCGTGGGAAAACGGGCGTAGTCGTCGCCGCCAAACTCTAGGCTTGGCTTAAAATCGAAGCTGAGCGCGATGGGCAGAAACGCCACCTTGTACTCGACGCCCACAATGCCGTCGAGACCACTGAAGGCGCCTGTGTCTTTGTGGTGGCCCAGGTGCCCGCCCGCCCCCATGTAGTAGTTCAGGCTCGGCCCCAAGATGCCGAAGTGGTACTCGCCTAGCACCGTGCCGCTGTACTCGCGCGAGCCCAGCCCGGCAATGCCCTCAATGGTGATGCGCGGCGCTACCAGCTGCTGCACCGTGATGCCGTAGCTGCCGCCGCCCAGGCGCACGCCGGCAGCAGTGATGTATTTCTGGGCAGCGGCCGGCCGGCTAAGGGCCAGCACGAAACCTAGACTGAATAGTAGGAAACGAATAGACATAGGCGCCTCTAACGCAACGACCCTGCCAAAGGGCCATATGGAGAGGGTAAACGTGCGGCCGCTGCAGCTTAGTACGTGCGGCCTGCGACTCGCTGAAGCGTGCAAAATTCCGGTTTTTATGACCTTTTTTCGGCCGCTAACGTCTGTTAGCCGGAACTTTGCTCGTAATATCTCTTCCTCCCCCTACTCCCTACCCCTCCGTGTACTTGCACCACGTGGCCGCCTACCTGCCGGCAGCCGTCGTTACAAACGAACATTTTACCCGGCTCAATGGCCTGGCTTCGGACTGGATAATTGAGCGAACCGGCATTCGGGAGCGCCGCAAGGCAGCCTGCGGCGAGAATGCCAATACCATGGCCGTGGACGCCACGCGGGCGCTGCTGGCGGCCGTGCCCGACTTCGACGCCACCAGCATCGACCTCATTGTGGCGGGCACCTACACGCCCCACGACACCATTTATACCGCTGCCCATGCTGTGCAGCGCGCCTTGAATATCAACGAGATACCTGTAGTAAGTATCTCGTCGGCCTGCTCGTCGCTACTCAATGCTGTGGAGATTGTGGAAGGCTACTTTGCCCTGGGCAAAGCCAGCCGCGCGCTAGTGGTAGTGAGCGAGCACAACACGGCCTACAACAACGAGGAAGACACCATGGCTGGCCACCTGTGGGGCGATGGTGCCGCAGCACTGCTCCTTACCAAAGAGCGCTTGGCCCCCGGCGACCTGCACGTGGTGCAGGTGCTAACCGGCGGCGCTGCCCCCATGGGCAAGGCCGACGAGGCTGTAACCCTCAAGCCCGTCGACAAGGGCATTGTGATGCCCTATGGCCGCGACGTGTTTCAGCAAGCCTGCACCTACATGGCGCGCATCACGCAGCAGCTGCTCGATGCGCACCAGCTGCCCGTGGCTGCGCTCGACTACCTCATTCCGCACCAGGCCAACCTGCGTATCTCGGCCAACGTGGTGAAGCAGCTGGGCCTCGATCCCGCCCGCGCCGTCAACAACATCGACCGCCTCGGCAACACTGGCTGTGCCGGGGCCGCCATCGGTTTGGCCGAAATCTGGCCTCAGATTCAGCCTGGTAATAAATTGATTATCACAGTATTTGGTGGCGGATACTCCTATGGGGCCATGCTACTCGAAAAATCCAGCGTAGGGTAAGCTTTTGCTTGCCGTACAACGCACAATAGTATAAGCTACCTCAAATCGGCCAGCTAACGCTTACCCGACATGCCATGCTGCCGCCCGCTGCTGCTTTTTTGCCCGAAATCACGTTTCAAACCAGCCGGGCCAGCGGGCCGGGCGGGCAGAACGTGAACAAGGTAGAAAGCCGTGTGGAGCTGCGTTGGCAGCTGGCGACCTCGCAGGTGCTGACGGACACGCAAAAAGCGCTCATCCTCGAAAAGCTAGCCCCACAGCTCACCACCGAGGGCTACTTGCTGCTGGTGGCACAAGACGACCGCAGCCAACTGCGCAACAAAGAAATTGTGCTCACACGCTTTCACCAGCTGCTCGACAAGAGCCTGCGCCGGCCCAAGCCCCGCCGCGCTACCCGGCCCAGCGCTGGTGCCGTGCGCAAGCGCCTAGAAGGTAAAAAGATACAGAGCGACAAGAAAGCCAACCGCCGCCGCCTCGACTAGCCCGCTTTTATGCCATCCGGCCCACCCCGCGCAAAGACGGAATGGGCCGGATAGGGTGGGAAACAGACAGGAGCAAGGCCGGGCGCAGTAGGCTGCGTTCGGCCGTAGCCAGGTGGACGTGGGTAAGCGGGTTCTCTTAGCTAGAAAGGCAGGGTAGTATCGGAGGGCTGGTGCGGGCGAGTAGCCCGTGGTCACCGTGTTTTCGTGCTGCAAATGACCGATAGGCCCGCCGTTATTGCTAGCGCATAACTACCTGATTTTGAAAAACAGGTATTTATACCTGCTACCTTTTGCTAGCGCCAGAATTTCACACCAGCCCGAAAACCGCGCCGGGCGCTAATTATCGAGCAGGCCATGGCGCACGGCGTACACAACGAGGCCGGCAGCATTCGGCGTGCGGGTCTTTTCGAGCAGCTTCTGGCGGTGGCCCTCGGCCGTCCGGCGACTGATGAAGAGCTTCTCGGCAATCTCGGAGGCAGTGCAGCCCTGGCAGATGAGGTTGAGCACCTCGTGCTCGCGGGCGCTGAGCTGCACCAAGTCGGGCTGAGTAGGTGTGGGCGTACGCTCGGGGTGCTGCACGCCCCGAATGAGTGCCCGCGAAATGCGCGGCGTGAAGTAGTAACCCGAGGCCAGTACCTCCTCAATGGTCGTGCGTAGCTGGTCCTGGTCCACATCCTTAGGCAAGTAGCTGCGCGCGCCTAGCTTCATCATTTGGGTGATGTACTTGTCAGCCGAAAACATGGAGAGTACAATGATGCGTAGGTCGGGAAACTCGCCTAGTAGCAGACGGGTAGCCTCGACGCCATCAATGGTGGGCATTTGCAAGTCGAGCAGCAAAATATCGGGCACGCGCTGGCGGCAAAGCGCCAGCAGCTCATTAAACTCGCCAGCCTCTACCACTTCTTCTACGAAAGGCAGCGCCTGCAAAATGTAGCGCATGCCTTGGCGAAAAAGTTGGTGATCGTCGAGCAGCGCAATCTGGATGGATGTGGTGAAAGTTGACATAGCGGAAGGGGGTAGGGCTAGGTAGGAGGCGGAATATCTAACTCGATAAGCGTGCGGGTGCCTTCGCCGGGCACCGACTGCTGGCTGAAGCGGGCGTGCAGCATGCGCACGCGCACCTCAATGCTGCGCAGGCCTGCCCCGCCCGAGGCCGGCCGTGTGTGGGCCAGGCTGGCCACATCGAAGCCACAGCCATCGTCTACCACGCGCAGGCTAAGGCGCGGGCCGGCCTGGTGCAGCTGCACAGCCAGGTGCGTGGCACCGCGGGCGTGCTTCTGGGCATTGTGAATCAGCTCTTGGCAAATGCGGTACAAGGCTAGCTCCTGGGCCAGGGGTAGGGGCTGGGGGTAGTCGATGGCCAGCTCTACGGGCAGCGTGCCGGCATCGGTGCTCACATCGGCGAGGTGCTGCAAGGCCTCGGCTAGGCCAAAGCGGTCGAGCACGGCCGGGTAAAGGCTGTGCGAAAGGCCCCGCACGTCGTGCACCGCATTGCCCAAAATATCTTTGACCCGGCCTGTGAGGCTGGTGGCCTCGGCGGGCGCTAGGGTGGTACCCAGCCGGCCTACTAGCAGCTTGGCCGTGGCCAGCGTCGAGCCGATGCCGTCGTGCAGGTCGCGCCCGATGCGCTCGCGCTCGCGCTCCTGCGCGTCGATAACGGCCGCCAGCAACTGCTGCTGGTACTCGGCCTCGGCCGCGCGCAGCCGCAACTGCTGCTCTAGCAGGCGCTTCTGGTACGTAACGATAAACAGCACCAACGCCACCGCCGCCAACAGCATGAAGCTGATACCGCCAATGAGCAGCTGGCCGAAGGCTAGTTCTGGGGGCGAATCCATAGGGCCACAAGGTAGCAGCTATACAACACGGCCAAGAGTAGTGCGTGAATGTCCCAGATGTTTATGTTCAATTGCGTAGAGTAGTGGCTGAGTAAAAAATTACTGAATAAGTGAATCTGTAGGCTGCCCAAGTGCTTGATAACCAATCCTACTGATACCCAAAACATCGGCTCCAGGCCAAGATTAGTCACGCGCAGCTCGTTGAGCAGCTTGCGAAAATAGAGCGCCACCAACCCCAGCACTAGCAAACTTTCTATCACCAGTAGCGCTGGTTTGAAGCGAGCCACTTCGGGTACCAGCCAGCTGTCGAGCGCGCAGTAGGCTACAAAGCCACCGGCCAACCACGGCCGCAGCTGCGAGAAAGTGGGCCAGTTTAGAGATTTATCATACACCAACGCTAACAGCCAAATTTCGCCAGCCGCAAAGATGGGAATGATGAATAAGTTTGGCTGGTGGTAATAAAGCAGTACGCTACCAGCTACTTCCGTAGCGACTTCCAGGCCCAGCAAGGCAACTAAATAGCGCAGATTGGCTGGTAAGCGCCGGTATTTCACCAAACCCACGGTAAAAGCTACTACCAGTACTAGCTGAGCCAGCGTAGATACGCTATTGTGTAGAAGAAATGTTTTTAAATCACTTATTGTCAATTTTGTATGCTAATTAACATGAATAAAAACAACGCATTGCGACTAGCAGCTGTAAGCTAAAAATTAGTAAGGTGGGCTGGGTTTAGAGTAGTCGTAGAACGGCTGGCCCACGGTGTCATCGTCAGCAGTTCCCCACTGCTGAACGGCTTGCATCAGCTCGGCGTGGGTAGTAGCTTTTGCCACGGCGGTTGTCAAGGCTTCCTTTTTGGCAGCTAAGTCGATACTAGTTGCTGGCGCACCCGTGGCGAGCTGGTGAATGCGCAAAACCAGCCCGAATGTTTGCTGCAAGGAATAGCAATCCGGAAAGGCGGGGTAGTGCTGGTGCAAGCCAAAAAGCACCAGCAGCTCTTTACTCTTAAACTTATTAGCGTAGAAGAAAGAATTCAGGAAGTCGTCAATGTCGAAGGTGTAGCCCGTCAGTGGGCCGTAGTTGCTGCCAAACATAGCAGCCGTTATCGGCGCCGCCTTTTTCCAGTTGTCAAGCCAGGTGTGTACCAGCTCATTCGGAATCTGGGTGCCCAGGTCGTCCGCCTGGTCATCCGCGACACGGACGGCAGTTTCGACCGTTTCATCAACCACCGGCGCCGGCGCCGGCAACGGCAGGTACTGGGCCAGGTAATAGGCCGAAATACGCCCATCGGAAGCATCGGTGGCGTAGAGTGCTAGCGTAAAGAGCTTTTCGCCCGATTGGCCGTCCCTTTTCAGCAGGAACTGCGCCTTAACGCGCCGCGCCCCCACCGTAGACAGCAGGTGTTGCAGGGCTTCGAAAGAAAAGCTTAGCGCCCGCAGCGGGCTGCCGTCGGGCTGCTGAAACACCGACGTCAAATCTTGGTGGCGGCTCACGTGGCGGCTCCACGCCGCCGCATACTTGTCGAACTGGTGCTGGTCGAGGAGCTTGGTGGAACTTAAGGCCATAGCGCGTGCGGAAGGGGGGTAGGGAAAGCTGGCTGAGCTGCTTGGTACGGCAGTAAAAAGCCTCCGCGCAAGCACACGGAGGCTTTTTACTAAAGACCTTCATACTAAACCAAAAGCCATTGATTGGATACAAAGGAACTTCCCGGTCACCGCGGGGGCTAGGGTAAAACTACGCGGTTTTCAAAACACGTAGTTCTACCTGTTTACGGGGCTATAGCAGGGTGCCGCGCAGCATTACCAAGGCCACACTGAAGTAAATGATAAGCCCCGTCACGTCCACGAGCGTGGCCACGAAAGGCGCGGACGAGGTGGCCGGGTCGAGGCCGAGCCGCCGCAGAATTAGCGGCAGCATGGAGCCCGCGATGCTGCCCCACAGTACAATGCCCACCAACGCTACCCCCACTGTGGTAGCCACCGCCAGCCAGTGAGGCCCGTATATCGGCGTGATGCTCTGCCAGATGGCGATACGCGCAAAACCTACAATGCCCAGAATCAGGCCCAGCATGATGCCGCCCAGCAGCTCGCGCCGCAGCACCCGCCACCACTCGCCCAGCGTGAACTCGCCCAGCGCCATGGCCCGAATAATGAGCGACGTAGCCTGCGAGCCCGAGTTGCCCCCGCTACTAATAATGAGCGGGATAAATTGCACCAGCACGATGGCCTTTTGCAACTCGCCCTCAAAAAATTGCATAGCTGAGGCCGTTAGCAACTCACCCAAAAACAGCACTACAAGCCAGCCGGCGCGCTTTTGCACCAGCCGCAGCAGGGGAGTAGTCATGTAGGGCTCGTCGAGGGCTTCGGAGCCACCAAACTTCTGGATGTCCTCAGTGTCTTCTTCCTCCCGAATGCTGAGGATGTCGTCTAGGGTCACGATGCCGAGCAAAATGGCCTGGTCGGGGCTCACCACGGGCAGTGCCACGCGGTCGTTGCGCCGAAACACGTCGATGGCTTCTTCCTGGTCCTGGCCCGCCGTGAGCTGCACAAAGCGGTGGTCCATAAGGTCGCGGACCCGCGTAGTGGGCGCCGCCAGTAGCACCTCCCGAATGCGAATGTCGTCGATGAGCTTGCCGCGCGCATCGGTCACGTAAAGCATGTTCAGCGTTTCGGACTGCCCGCCGTGCTGGCGCACAAAGTCGAGTACCTGCTGCACGGTCCAGTTCTCGCGAATGGCGATGTAGTCGGGCGTCATCAGGCGGCCCACCGAGTACTCGGGGTAGCCCAGCAGCTGCAGCGTCACGCGGCGCTCGGGCTCGGAGAGATTTTGCACCAGCTCGGCCACGAAGTTGGCGGGCAGAAACTCGAGTAAGGCCGTGCGGTCGTCGGGCGACATCTCGTTGAGGATGTCGGTTATTTTGTCCTGGGCCAGGTTTTCGAGGAAGTGGCGCTGCACCTCCAGGTCGAGGTACTCAAACACTTCGGTAGCCAGCTCCAGCGGCAGCAGCCGGAAAATGATGAGCTGTTCGCGCTCGTCCTCATTCTCAATAAGCGTGACCAACTCGCTGGCCTGAAAGGAGCGCAGGAGCTTTTTCAGCTTAAAAAACTCGCCCTCCTGAATCAGCGTCGTAATTTGGTCCAAGGTTTCGGGCGCGGTCATAGGCAAGGCAGCAAAACCAGCTGAGGGTTTCGATAAAGAGTAGTTGTTTCGCTAGGCAATCAAGAGTGTCGAGGCAAAATTACGCCCGAATACCTGGCCTGCCGGCTGCCCGCCCCGCTATTTTTGGCGTACTTCGCTGCCGCATTAGTCCCTGTTCGCTGTTTTGAGTTTCGCTCCTCCTTTGCCCGCCAGCCCCCAGGGCACCATTGTGGTGCTGGGCGGCGGCCACGACGGCCCCCTGCTGGCGCGGCTAGCCCAGCTGCTGCCCAGCCGCACAGCGCCTATTGAGGTGCTGACGGCAGCCACCGCCTACGAGCCCGCCGGCACCTATGCTGCCTACGCCGCCGAACTGCAGGCGCTGGGGTTTGGGCCCGTCGGCCACCTGCACTTCGATGCCCAGCACCCCGCCGATGCGCCGGATACGCTGGCTCGCCTGCGCGCCGCTGGCCTGCTGCTGCTAAGCGGCGGCGACCAAGAGCGCCTGACCGAGTGCCTGCTAGGTACCGAGTTTTTGGCGGTGATGCGCCAGCGCTACCAGCACGATGCAGCCTTTATGCTGGCGGGCACTAGCGCTGGCGCGGCCGCCCTCGGCACCCAAATGCTGGTGGGGGGTAGGGGCTGGCGTAGCCTATTGGCTGGCGGCATCGACGTGCTGCCCGGCCTCGATGTGCTGCCCGGCTTGCTCATCGACCAGCATTTTGCCGAGCGGGCGCGCTACCCGCGCCTATTGCACGCCGTGCTGGCCTACCCCCACCTGCTGGGCCTGGGCCTAAGCGAAGAAACGGGCCTGGTTTTCCGGCCCGGTCAGCCGCCCGAAGTATTTGGCAATGAAACCGTAGTGCTCGTGAACGGCCGCCAGCTCAGCGCGCGTCGCTACGACGGCCTACCCCCCGGCCAGCCCGTAGGCGGCCAGGGTTTTCAGCTCAGCCTGCTGGTGGCAGGCGACACCTTCGCCATGCATGCTGAATAGGGTGCAGTGAATTGCTCATTGAAAAAAGCTGGGCACCAAAACAACTTAAATTCGCGTTGGGCTGGCGAATAAATCTCCGTACTCCATGTTTCTGCTTCGTTCTCGCTTGTGGCTGGTGGGTTGGCTTGGGCTACTGGCCGTGGGCTGCACCCGCAAAACGGTGTCGTTCAATTCGCGGCCCGGCGACCTAGCTGTGACCAGCCTCGGGGCACCTGGCGACAGTCTCACCACTACTGGCCGCAAGGGCGCGCCCAAGCTCAGTATTGCGGGCCGTAAGGCCGTGGTGAGCAAGGAAGAAGAGCGCGCCGCTAAGGAGCT
>CAZZDR010000085.1:0-12580 GCA_964652535.1 uncultured Hymenobacter sp.
TACCTGCTTACCCCCCGCCTGGGCCTGAGCCTGCAAGTAGACAACCACTACTACCTGAACGACGAGCTGGACGGTGTAGTGAGCGGCCGCTACAACGATTACTACTGGGGCGCCCGCGCCGGGGTAGCACTTTACCTGGGGCAACGCCCAGGAGCACGCGCATTAAATATAAAACTTTGATAATCACATTTTTAACTAATTTATAGAATTTTTCAAAGCAACCAAATACGTATTTATACCTGTTTTTATTTATTTAACTTTTAAAGCTTTTAATGTCATTATTTCAACTACTACTTTTGACCTGTTCTTCCGGAAAGAGCAACAACCCAAACCCCCTATTTCCCACTTTTTACCCTACCCCCCTACCAACATGAAAAAACTTAACCAACACCTACTACTCGCCGCCGCGACGATGCTAATGGCCGGCTCGGCCTACGCTCAGGGCCCCACCAATCAGGTTAAACCAAACGGACCAGCTACTCCTAGAACTCCCACTAATTCTAATAGCGCTAATCCTGTTGTTGACGGAGCTTCTGTGGGTAGCTATAATCCGAGCTACGCTTCTTACAGCCAAGACTCTTACATTAGTCAGACTGGCAGCAATAACGTTGGTACAGTAGACCAGAGAGACGGCCGTAGCTCAACCAATGGAGGCGGCAGTTCAGCAGTGATGGAGCAGACCGGCAACAGGAATACGGCTACTCAAACTCAGAGCCTAAGCAATATCTTCTATAGCAACGCTACTGGGACAGGTAGTCGCAACTACGTAAAGACTACTCAGGCTGGTTCGAATAGCCAGTCTGACCAGACGCAAAGCAGTGGCGGTTATAACACCGCTATTGTGTTGCAGGGGGCTGGTACTACTGGCAACCGGGCTATTCAGACGCAGAGTGTAGATGCTGGCAATGGCTTCGGCGATAGCAACTCGGCCCTCATCCGACAAACTAAAGCTCAGTCCACTAATAGTGGCTCGGGCAACCGTGCTGAGCAGGCCCAAAGTGGTTATTACCAAGTTGCTCAGATTGACCAGGAGTCGGCTAACAGCTACGCTAAGCAGACACAAAGCGGTAACTCACAATCCGCCTCTATTCACCAAGGTGACCCCGGCTCGAATAATACTGCTATGCAGACCCAGACTGGTAGCTATCATACAGCTCTTATTGAGCAGTCAGTGGGTTCAGCGGGCAGCAATAACTACGCGCTGCAAAACCAATCTGGCTTTAGCAACGATGCTAGCATCACCCAGCGTAGCTCGAATAACTATGCCGAGCAACAGCAGTCGAACAACAACAACTACTCTAGCATGACGCAGTCGAACGTAGCATCTGCTGCCTACTCCAACCAGAGCGGCAATGCCAACACGGCCATCGTAACCCAGCACTAAGCGCCAGGGAAACGGTAGTTAGTAAATACGCCGCAAGTGCCAGGTTCTAGAATGCTCAACTGGGCGTTTTAGAACCTGGTCATTTGGGTATTAGCCACCGCTTTTTTTACCCTCTTATATGGCCAGAACCTACCTTTTGGTGCTCACCGCGGCGCTGCTCGGCAGCACGGCGGCCCAGGCGCAGCAGCGCCCCGCTAGTGAGGCGGCCACCACCGAGCAGCGGCTGGCTGAAGATGTGGGCCTGGAGCGCCTGCCCACCGGGGCACCCGCGCTATCTACGCTGCAAAATGCGGCTACCCTGCTGCAAAACGGCGCGGGCAACACGGCCCGCATCGACCAGCAAAGCCTCTCAGGGGCCAGCAACCAAGCCTACGTGGAGCAAGTGGGCGCGGCCAACGCGCTAGGCCTAGTGCAAGCCGGGGGCAGCAACGTAGCCACCGTGCAGCAGTATGGCAACGGCAACCAGGCCGACTTGACGCAGCAGGGCCAGGGCAACAGCTCGGCTCTTACGCAGCGCGGCGACAACAACCGCCTGACCGGCCAGCTAGTCGGTAACCAGAGCGGGCTGAACATCTACCAAGAAGGCAGCAACAATCAGGTAGACAGCGAAATTCGCCAAAATAAGCAGGCATACACCATCAACCAGTATGGCAGCGGCAATAGCCTGAAACAGGTAGAAACTACTTCTCAGGCTACCCCTGGCTACACCGTGGAGATGCGCGGCAGCGGGATTAACCTCACTATCGAGCAAGGCAAAATCAAGCCTTAGCCGGCGGATAGACAAGCAGGAATCTGGTATTGGAAAGGCCAGCTGCCCCGGCAGCTTGGCCTTTCATACTTCCGGTTTCAGCCATTTGCCTAACTCTTTGAAGCTGAAATACTAATCTCTTTCCCACCCTTTACGCCTTTTTGCTATGAACCCTTGGCTACTACTACTGGCGGCCTGGCCCAGTGTCGCTGCTACCCCTTCGCCCTGCCGCGCCCACCTCGAACTGCAGCAGCAAGATGGCTATCTGTCCATCACGGGCCACTGCACCAGCTTGCTAGCTACCTCGGCGCGCTACCGCTACGAGCTATCGATGCAGCGCGAAAGCAGCAGCGGCCACTCGCAGAATACCCAACGCGGCGAGTTTGACGTGGCCCCGGCACAGGACGTGGCGCTGTCGCATACCCGCGTGAATGCCTCGGTGCAGGACACCTACCGGGTATACCTGCGGGTGCTTGACCTGGCTGGCCACACCGTGGCCCAAGACTCGGCCGTGCAGGTGCCGGCTCGCTAACCTAAGCTGCTATTTTTTTCGGCTCCATGCTTCTCGCCTCACTCGTTCGGTGGCGCTGCCCCCGCGGTGTCTTGTTTATCCTTTTCTGCCTGCTGGGCCTGGCCGCCTGCGAGCCTACCCTGGTAGAGCCCGCTTACTACGGTACCCTAACCGTAACTGTGCTCGATGGCAGCACCAGCCAGCCAGTAGCCAACGTGGCCGTGAGCACTACCCCCGCCACTGGCTCGTACGTCACCGATGCCAAAGGCCAGCTCACCATCACGCAGGTGCCAGCAGGCACCCTAAGTGTGGCCGCCCGCAAGGCGGGCTACGATGCCACCACCGGCAGCGCTACCCTCAGCAATGGCCAAACCCAGTCGGTGGTGCTGCTGCTCAATAAGGCTGCGGCCGCGCCCGCGCCTGGCGCGGCCACCCGGCCCACACCTACCCCAGGGGCTACCGGCCAGCCTACTACCCTAAAGCTAGCTTGGCACCCGGCCGCCGGGGCCCTCACCAGCGACTCGCTTAAGTACGACGTGGTGCTTTATGAGAGCAACAATCTCAACCAGCGCCAGCTGCTCACGGCTTCAAAAGACACTACGGTGCAGGCAACCGGCCTGCGCTACAACACCATCTACTACTGGCAGGTAATGGTGCACAACGCGGCCGGAACGGCCGCCCGCGGTCCAGTCTGGAGTTTTCAGACCGTGGGCCTGCCCGACAACCGCTACCTGTTTGCCCGTGTAGTGGGCGGCAATACCGATATCTATTCATCGGATGCCACGGGTACTGCCGCGGTGCGCCTTACTAGCGCCATTACCGTCGAAACTGCACCCCAGCTTAGTCCTACCCGCGACCTGATAGCCTATTCGTCGAACGCCAGCGGGCAGTTTCAGCTCTACACGATGAACCGCGACGGTTCAAACCAGCGGCAGATAACTATGCTGGCAGTAGAAGGATACAGTAACGCGGGTATTGGCTACTGCTGGTCGCCCGATGGAGCGCAGCTCATTTATGCCCACTACGACCAGCTATACCGCATCAACCGCGACGGAACGGGCCTAGTACTGCTAGCAACGGCGCCCGCTGGCCGGCACTTCCGTGAGTGCGACTGGACAGCCCAGAATGGCGGCCGCCTAGTGGTACAAACTATCGGCTCGCTGCCCAACAATGCCGAGCTGTACCTCTACAACGTGAATGGCACCAGCCCCGTGCTGTTAGTGGGCAACCTCCCCGGCCGCCTCGACTCGCCCAGTTTTAGCGTGGATGGCACTACCGTAGTCTATACCCGCGACGTGGCCGGTTTCAACGATGCGGGCGGCCGCCAACTAGATGCCCACATCTTCACCCAAAAGCTGGATGGCTCACTGCTATTCGATGTGAGCAGTACTACCAGCGGCACCGCCAAGGCAACGGGTACCAACGACCTTACCCCGCACTATTCGCCCACCGGCTACCAGCTTATCTTCGTTAACCGCTCGAACGACGACATCGCTTCGCCGCAGGTGTGGACTTGTGACCTCGATGGCCGCAACCGGACCAAGCTGTTCGACAACGCCTTCTTACCCGACTATAAATAGTAAGAACAGTTGGTTTGGAAACAGGCTACAGCAGAACTAGTACTAGGCTTCTATAACCTATCGCTTTAACAAGCTATTCGGGTTAGCTCGTTGTAAAACGGAACAGCCTCTTATTCTCACGCAGATTCCAAATGGAATGCCATTGTGCTTTACAGCTACTCTATACTGACTGCCCACTGCGCTAGCGTAGCGGCTGCCACACCTCCCAGCCTAGCTTAAGAATAAATACGCTCACCACGCTCAAAAACAGCACCCGCACGAAGCTCGTACCGCGGCTCAGCGCTAACCGCGCGCCCAGCGTGGAGCCCAGCACATTGCAGGCTGCCATGGGCAGAGCATAGTAATACAGCACCTGCCCGGTCACAACGAAATAAGCCAGGCCTGTAATATTAGTGGCAATGTTCACCACCTTGGCGGAGGCCGAGGCTGCTAGAAAATCGTAGCCGAACAGCCCCACGAACGCAAACAGCAGCAGGCTCCCCGTGCCCGGCCCAAAAAAACCGTCGTAAAACCCGATGGCTGCCCCCAGCCCTACCCCCGTCCACAGCTCACGACTACCGTGCAAGCGCGGCGCGTGCAAGCTGCCAAAGTCTTTGCGCCAGAAGGTATAAGCGGCCATTAGTACCAGTAACGCCAGCACCAGCGGCTTCACCAGTTCCTTGTTGAGGCCGCTCACGGCTCGGGCGCCCAGCAACGCAAAGCAGCCCGCCACCACCGCCGCTACCGCCACTGTACGCCAGTTGATAGCCACGCCACTCAGCCCCTTTAAGTAGCGCAAGGCCGACGCCGAAGTGCCCGCTAGGCTAGCCACCTTGCCCGTACCCAGCACCGTAGGCACTGGCACCTTGGGCAACAGCAGCAACAACGCTGGCAGCTGAATGAGGCCCCCGCCGCCCACCATACCGTCGATAAGACCAGCTAGCAAAGATGCCGCGCACAGGAGGGGTAGGGTATAAGCGGGGTCAGCAGGCAGCATGGTATAGAAAGAAACGCACATAAAAGAACGTCATGCTGCACTTGCCGAAGCATCTCTACCACTTCGCTGAACGAATGCCTCGCGGCGTGGTAGAGATGCTTCGGCAAGCGCAGCATGACGTTCTTATTCTAAGAAATAAGCGGCTTAAAACGGCGGCTCCTCGCCAAAGCTGTTGCCTTTAGGGAAGGGTACCGGCGAAGGCGGCGCGTCGTTCATGCGCGAGCCCAGGCGAATGGTATTCGGTGCAAAGCCGCCGCCCGGCGCGGGCCCGCTGGCCGGCTCCGAGTCAAAGTTGCTGGTCGGGAAAGCGTTGGATGTAAAGGCCGGCGCGCCGCCAAAGCCACCCGCGTCGCTACCCCCATCGAAGCCGTCGAGGTCAGCAAACTTGGTGAAGCGGCCGATGAACTTAAGCTGCACTGTTTCGAGCGAACCATTTCGGTGCTTGGCAATAATTACCTCGCCCATGCCCTGGGTAGGATTGCCCATCTCATCTTCGGTAATCTTATAGTACTCTGGGCGGTACAGGAAGATAACCATGTCAGCATCCTGCTCGATAGAGCCCGATTCACGCAGGTCACTGAGCTGGGGCTTTTTGTCGCCGCCGCGGGTTTCGACCGAGCGCGAGAGCTGCGACAGGGCAATAACCGGGATGTTTAGCTCCTTGGCAATGCCTTTGAGCGCCCGCGAGATGCTGGCAATTTCCTGCTCGCGGTTGCCGCCCGGCCGACCGGCCTCGCCCCCACTCATCAGCTGCAAGTAGTCGATGATGATGAGCTGAATATCGTGCTGCGACTTGAGACGGCGGCACTTGGCCCGCAGCTCCCGAATACTAAGCGCGGGCGTGTCGTCGATAAAAATTGGGGCCGAGGAGAGCGCCGAAATCTTGTGGTTGAGCTGCGCCCATTCGTAATCGGCGAGGTTGCCCTTCTTGATTTTCTCCGAATCCAGCTCCGCTTCGGCCGAAATCAGACGATTGACGAGCTGCAGCGACGACATTTCAAGCGAGAAAATGGCCACCGGCTTTTTAAAATCGACCGCCGCGTTGCGCATGGCCGACACTACAAATGCAGTTTTACCCATGCCCGGCCGCGCCGCAATAATCACGAGATCAGAAGGTTGCCAGCCACTCGTGACGCGGTCGAGGGCCGAGAAACCGGTAGGCACGCCGGTGAGGCCGTCCTTCTGGTGCTTCTTCTCTTCAAGCTCCTTGATGGCCTTCACCATCAAATCCTGCATCGAATCGACCCCCTTGCGCATGTTGTCTTCCGACACCTGGAAGATATTTTTCTCGGTGGCGTCGAGCAGCTCAAATACATCAGTGGTTTCCTCGTAGGCGTCGCGCAGAATGTCGGTAGCGGTGCGAATAAGCTCGCGCTTGATGGCCGCCTCCAGAATCACGCGGGCGTGGGCCTCGATGTTGGCTGCCGAGTTGATTTGCATCGTGAGGCCAGCCACGTAGCCTACCCCTCCGGCAGCCTCCAACTCGCCCATTTCGCGCAGCTCCTGCACCACGGTGAGCTGGTCGATGGGTTCCGACTTATCAAACAAGTTGCTGATAGCCTTGTAGATGCGCTGGTGGCCATCTTTATAAAAGCTGTGTGCTTTCAGGATATCAACTACCGTGGTAAGCGCGTCTTTCTCCAGCATGAGGGCGCCGAGCACGGCGGCTTCCATCTCGAGGCGCTGGGGCGGCAGCTTGCCGGTGGGCGACGTAGGCACGGGCATTCGCGGGCCGCGGCCACCCTGAAAGGCGGAGGCGGCGCGGGCCGCAGATTGCTTGAGGCGGTCGTCCATACGGTCGTTCATTCAGAGGGGGGTAGGCAGGGGCAAAAGACGGAAGCAGCGCGAGGACCACTTCGCTAAAAGCGGCCCGGCCCGGGAGGGCCTGAACTAACAAAGCTAACTTAAAAGTGCCCGAAATGAAAGCTGGGGGTAGCCATTTGTTTTGAGCGGCGCGCTCCGCCGGTGCGGGGGCCCGGCCGTACTTTCGCGGCCTGCAACCGGCTGGCAGCGGGCGGCTTAGCCGCGGGCGCCGGGCGGGTGAGCAGCCAGGCTGGGACACGTTGGCTCAGTCTTTCTTTCGCAACAAGCATTTAGTAGCCAGACACTTGGAAAACATTCACCTGATTGCCGTGGGCGGCAGCATCATGCACAATTTGGCGCTGGCGCTGGCCCGGCGGGGCGCGCATGTGACGGGCTCGGACGACGAGATTTTTGAGCCGGCCCGCTCGCGGCTGGCCGCCGCGGGCCTCCTACCCCCCACCGAGGGCTGGGATGCGGCCCGTGTGACACCCGACCTCACGGCCGTGATTGTGGGTATGCACGCCCGCCCCGACAACCCCGAGCTGGCCCGCGCACAGCAGCTGGGGCTTAAAATCTATTCGTTCCCCGAGTACATCTACGAGGCCAGCAAGGACAAGCAGCGCGTGGTGATTGGCGGCTCGCACGGCAAGACAAGCATCACGGCGTTGATTCTGCACGTGCTGCGGTTTCACGGGCGCAAGTTTGACTACGCGGTGGGCGCGCAGCTAGCGGGATTCGACTTGATGGTGCAACTAACTGACGACGCACCGATTATCATTATCGAGGGTGATGAGTACTTGTCGTCGCCAGTAGACCGGCGGCCCAAGTTCCACCTGTACCAGCACCACATTGGGGTGATTTCGGGCATCAGCTGGGACCACATCAACGTGTTTCCGACTGAGGAAATCTACCGCCAGCAGTTCGAGATTTTTGCCCGCCAAACGCCCAAGGCTGGCGTGCTCATCTACGACCGCGACGACGAGCAAACCCAGCTTGTGGCTGTGCCCACCAGCCCCGACGTGACCTATGTGGGCTATGGCCCGCACGAAAACGTTATCCGCAACGGGCGCACGTTTTTGATTACTAAAAAAGACGAGGAGGTACCCATCGAGGTATTTGGCGAGCACAACCTGCGTAATATTTCGGCGGCTAAGGAGGTGTGCAAGCAGCTGGGCATCAAAGGCAAGGATTTTTATAAGGCCGTGGCTACCTTCAAGGGCGCGGCCCGGCGCCTAGAGCTGGTGCAGGCCGGCGCTACGTCGGTGGTGTACAAAGACTTTGCCCACGCACCCAGCAAGCTGCGCGCCACGGCGGCGGCCCTCAAAAACCAGTTTCCGCAGCGGCAGCTGGTGGCTTGCCTGGAGCTGCACACCTTTAGCTCGCTCAACCCGGCGTTTTTGCCGCAGTATGCGCACTGCTTCGACGCGCCCGACGTGGCGGTGGTGTATTTCAACCCCCACGTGCTGGAGCACAAGCGCCTACCCCCCCTAGCGCCCGAAGCCGTGGCGGCAGCTTTTGCCCGGCCCGACCTGCACGTTTTCACAGATAGCAAGGCACTGGCTGATTTTCTGCACGCGCAGCAGTGGGCCGATACTAACTTGCTGCTGATGACCTCTGGTACCTTCGACGGGCTGGACCTGGCGGCACTAGCGGCCGAGGTGGTAGCATAGCAAAACGCTCTGAACCAGCAAGAAGTACCAACTTAAGAGAGGCCGCCTCCCCACAGCTGCGTAGTTTGCGCAACTGTAGGGAGGCGGCCTCCTGCTTGCCATGATTGCGGTCGTCAGTTCTAACTTGGGCAACTGGCGCAAGCGGCAAGTTTTGCTCCTACCTCAACGAAGGTGTGCCAACCCAAAACCTACTCAATCAGCGTGTTGTAGCCGCAACTATTTTTTGGGTCGGGGCCGGGGGGTAGGGCGGCCACTGTCGTTGGCTAGTAGCACAGCGAGGGCGGCGAGACTCAGGCGCAAGGCCCATTTAGCAGCGCGGCTCATTTGGTAGGCTTTAGGGCAGCACTTTTGAATACTTCATTTTCTTGCAGCACTTCGAGGCTACAGCTACTACCACCCGAGTTGTCGTCGCAAGTAGTGCCGATGATGTGGCCGTTTTCAAAATCGAAGTAACAGCTAGGGCAGCCCACGCCCGAAATGACGTAGCGGCTGGCCTTAGGCGTGAGGTAGTAGGTACTATCGTCGGTGCCGCGCAGGGGTAGGGCAATGGCGCGGTAGCCGCCGTTGTTGTGGCCCAGCCCGATAAGGTAGTACACGGGGCTACTGACCTCGCTACCAGGCGCCTTGCGCACCTGTACCCGGTCGATAACGGTGCCATCGTGAAACTGCCGGATGAGTGCGGCCGCCAGCACCGACTGCGACAGTTTATACTTCACTGTACCCTTGTTATCGAGCCGCATAATTTGGCGGCTACTCACCGCGCCCGACAGGCCCGTGCCAGCGGCCTCACTCATGCGCTGGGCCTGGTTAGCGGGGCTGCTGCTTTCGCGGGTGCGGGTAGTCTCGCACGAGGTAAGTAGCAGCAAACCACTCAGCATACCTAGCAGCAGCAAACCAAATAAACGGGACAGGGCATTCATTGCAACTTAGTATAAATTTATAAATTCCGAAGTGCAACCTGTCAGGTTAAGCGACAAGCTGATAACCAGTTAGCTCTGCGCACATCATCTATTGTGCCTAAGCGCCCTGAGTTAGCGCGGCTTGTAGTATTTCAGGGCCTCGGGCAGGAGGCTCTTAATATCGGCAATGCGGGTGGCATCGGCGGGGTGGTCAGACAGAAACTCGGGCGTGCCGCCCTGGCTCTGCGCGGCCATGCGCTCCCAAAACGGCACAGCGCCGCTGGGGTCATAGCCGGCGATAGCCATGAAAATCAAGCCCAGGTGGTCGGCCTCACTTTCTTGGCGGCGGCCGAAGGCAAGTAGCCCTACCTGCGTGCCTGCCTGCGCACCCATGCCCACGGCTTGCTTGAAAATACTCTGCGTGACGGTTGGATTTTGCGAAAGCGCGGTAGATAATGCCGCGCCGCCCACCTGCGCTACCAATTGGTCGCTCATGCGCTCGGCGCCGTGCTTAGCCACGGCGTGCGAAATTTCGTGGCCCATTACCACAGCCAGACCATTCTCGTTCTGCGTGATGGGTAGGATGCCCGAGTACACAGCCACTTTGCCGCCGGGCATGCACCAAGCATTCACCGTTTTAGGGTCGTCGATGAGGTTAAATTCCCACTGGTAGCCTTCAAGCGCGGCCGACTGGCCCTGCTGCTTGAAATACTGCTGCACGGCGGCGGCAATGCGCTCGCCTACGCGCCGCACCATAGCCACCTCGGCGGCATTAGTGGAGAGCTTGGCTGTGCTTAAGGTTTGCTTATACTGGGTGATGGCCAGCGTATTCATCTCACTATCCGATACCAAGCTGAGCTGGCGGCGGCCCGTGATGGGCACCGTGGTGCAGCCGGCGGCAAGTAGTAGACTAGAGGCAAGCAAGAATTTCTTAAGCATGGGAGAAGACGGCTGAGGGTAGGAAATCGGCAAAGGCGAAGTGGCCGCGCCGGGCGCTGTTTGGGGGACCGAGCACGGGGTGCTATACGCAACCGGGCGGGGGAAATGTTTACTTTGCGGCGGCGGAGGTAGCTACCGCGCTGGCCCTACCCCTCCCCTACCCCCTCGCTTTTCCGATATTCCTGTTCATGAAGATTATTTGCATCGGGCGCAACTACGCCGACCACATTGCGGAGCTGCACAACGAAACGCCCGCCGCCCCCGTCATTTTCCTGAAGCCCGAAACTGCGTTGGTGCAGCGTGGGCAACCATTTTTTGTGCCCGACTTTTCGAAAGACGTGCACCACGAGCTAGAGCTAGTGTTGCGTGTGTGCAAAAATGGCCGCCACATTGAAGAAAAATTTGCCCATACGTACTTCGACGCCATTGGCCTGGGCATCGACTTCACGGCCCGTGACTTGCAAAGTGAGCTCAAGAAAAAAGGCCTGCCTTGGGAATTGGCTAAGGCCTTCGACGGCTCGGCGCCCATCTCGCCTACCTTCAAGCCGGTGGCCGATTTTGCTGATTTTGCCAACATCAACTTCAAGCTGGAAGTGAATGGCGAGGTCCGCCAGCAGGGCAACTCGGGGCTGATGCTGCACCCGTTTGCTAAGATTATCGCCTTTGTGTCGCAGTACATTACCCTTAAGCAGGGCGACCTCATTTTCACGGGTACGCCTGCCGGCGTGGGCCCGGTGCAGCCCGGCGACGAGCTAGTGGGCTACCTAGAAGACGAAAAAATCTTGGAAGTGCCCGTGCGCTAACTGCTGCTGCTAGCGTTTAGCCCGGCCCCTACCCCTGTTTTTAGGAAGAAGAAAACCAAACGATTTGGGGCCGCGCTGCCGTGGCTTCTTTTCTGGGAAAGATTCTGTGCAGTAAGCGGCGTGGGTGGCGGGTGAAGCGCGCACTGCCTTTTCTATTCGAATAAATTTAGTTTATTTTGTTGACTATCAAATTAGTGCGCTGGCTGTCGCTGCCGGCGCTCGGCGGCTTGCTGCTGCTGGCTACCAGCGGCCACGGCCAAGACGATGGCCAGGACGACACCACAACGCGCCGGGTGAGCGGCCCCATCAAGCCGGCGGCGGCGGCGGGCAAAGTGGCGGTACCGCCGGGCTATTTCCTATTTCCGATTGCGCCGGGGCAACCGGGTTTTTTGGCGGCCAGCATGGGCGAGCTGCGGCCCAACCACTTCCACGGGGGCCTCGACATCAAGACTGGCGGCGGGGTCAACAAGCCCGTGCACGCCTCGGCCGATGGCTACATCTCGCGCCTCAAGCAGTCGGCCTTCGGCTACGGCAACGTGCTGTACATCACCCACCCCAATGGCCTGACGACCGTATATGGCCACCTCAACAAGTTTGAGGGGGCCGTGGGGGCCGAGCTGCTGCGCCAGCAGTACGCCAAGCAGACCTACGAGCTGGAGCTGTTTTTTGACAAAGGCCGCTTTCCGGTGCGGCGCGGCGAAGAAGTGGCGCTGAGCGGCAACACCGGCGGCTCGGCCGGCCCGCACGTGCACTGGGAAGTGCGCGATGCCCAAGACCGCCAACTAAACCCCTTGCAGTGGGGTGGCTTTGCGGAGGTGCAGGACCACACTGGCCCTACCATACAGGCGCTGGCCGTGGAGCCACTGGCCATTGGGGCGCGGGTGCGCGGGCGCTTCGAGCGGGCGCTGCTGGTGCCGCGGCTGCAACCGGCGCCGGGCGCGGCCACCGTGTGGCCCGATACCCTCAGCTGCTTTGGGCCGGTGGGGCTGCTGCTGCAGGGCTTCGATAGGTTTGATGGGGCCTGGAACAAGAACGGCATCCAGCGCGTGACGGTGCGCGTGAACGGCCAGCCGCATTACCAGCACATTATCGACGCGGTGCCGTTTCCGAGCGGCACCCGGCAAGTCAACAACTTCGTGGACTATGCCTACGCCCGCACCGCTGGTCGTATGCTGCAAAAGCTGTGGGTGGAGGAAGGCAACGACCTACCCTTCTATACCCCGCCCGGCCTGGGCCAGGGCAAGCTCGACGTGCAGGCCGGCCAGGT
>CAZZDR010000086.1:0-12523 GCA_964652535.1 uncultured Hymenobacter sp.
ACGTGGCGCTCGGCGTGGTAGCTGCTGCGCACCAGCGGGCCGCTCTCTACATACTTGAGGCCGCGGCGCAGGCCTTCTTCTCGGTAAGCCGCGAAGGTGTCGGGGTGAATAAACTCGGCTACTTCGAGGTGGCGCTTGGTGGGCTGCAGGTACTGGCCTAGGGTGAGGATGTCAAGGCCGTTGGCCACGAGGTCGTCCATGGCCTGATGTACTTCGTCCTGCTTTTCGCCCAGGCCCAGCATAATGCCCGACTTGGTGCGGTGCCCTTGCAGCTTGGTGCGGCGAATCTGCTCCAGGCTGCGGTCGTACTTGCCCTGGGGGCGCACGAGGCGGTAGAGGCTGCCCACGGTTTCCATGTTGTGCGAAATCACTTCTTGGCCGCCCGAAATCATGACGTCGAGCGCCGCCCAGTTGGCTTTCACGTCGGGTATCAGCGTTTCGATGGTTGTTTCGGGGCTCAGCTCTTTGGTGAATACCACCGTGTCGCGCCACACGCTGGCGCCGCGGTCTTTCAGCTCATCGCGGTTCACGCTGGTGAGCACGGCGTGCTTCACTTTCATGAGTGAAATGGCCTCGGCCACGCGGCGCGGCTCGTCGAGGTCGAGCTCCGAAGGGCGGCCGGTGGCCACGGCGCAAAACGAGCACGACCGGGTGCACACATTGCCGAGTATCATAAATGTGGCCGTGCCCGCGCCCCAGCACTCGCCCATGTTGGGGCAGTTGCCCGATTCGCAGATGGTGTGCAGCTTGTGCTCATCCACCAGCTTGCGCACGGCCGCGTAGTCGGGGCCGATGGGCAGCTTCACGCGCAGCCAGTCGGGCTTGCGTGGCCGGGCGGGGGTAGGCGGCGCCAGCGGTTCGGCCTGAATAATGGGGAGCGTGAGGAGCATAGTATCCATATTTTCAATTATCAGTTATCAATTATCAAACAGCATCAGACAAATTTCAGCATACAACAGGCAACTTCCTCATTTGAAAATCGCCTTATACCCTGATAATTGTTACTTGCTGACTGATAATTGAAAAAGTTAGCTCCGGTGGCCCAGGTAGAGCGTGAGATAGACCGAAGGGAAGAACTGCCGATTGAGGGTGCTCACATCGGCTGGGGCAGGTGGGTTCAGCATGAGCAGCTCTTTAGTGTAGAGCTCCACCAGAAAACCTACCTCGGCGCCAGCTACAGCATCGCGGTAGCGGCCATACTCAAAGCTGAGCGCGCCACGCAGGTGGGCGCCGGGCACCACCTTGGTTTGAGCAATGCCGCTGAAAATGGGCGCCCGGTCGTAGATAAAAACTTGCTGCGCGTGCTTGATGGGGTCGTAGGCCTCGTCCACAATGTTATCGCCTGGCCCAAAAGCATTGTTTTGCGCCGCCGTGTAGTCGTAGCTGATATGGTAGGGCATGAGCAAGCCCAGCGTGGGGCCAGCGCTCAGCAATCCATTCACCTGCACGCCGGCATCGGCTGCCTTGCGAAACAGAATGCGCTGAATACCAATAGATGGCCGCAGCGCAAACGCATAATTAGCCTTGTAGAGCTTGAAGCTGCCACCGGTGTAAGGGTTGGTGACGCTCTCCTCTTTAGGGTTCTTAAACGAAACGCCCTCTAGGCTCCAGAAGCGTAGCCAGCGCTCGTCGAGCACTTTCGCCACGCGCACGTTCACGCCCCCAATGAGGCCGCCCTGGGTGTTGAAGTTGATGCCGTACACCGTTTCGCGGCGATACGACTGCTCGTCCGAAGGCATGGCCTGCGGCGGCGTGCGCCGCACCGGGGGGGTAGGATTGGTAGGAGCCTGGGCCCAAACCTGCCCGGTGCTGGCCAGGCCCAGCGCCAAGCAAGCAGTGGCAATGACGTGCGTCTTGTTCATAGAGAAGTCAAAAATACCTGCTGGCGCGGCTTTTATCACCGTGCGCATTGCTAACGCAGCCGGGGTAGCTTTGTGGTATGAGCACGCCCCACACCACCGCCACCGCCCGCTACGAGGGCCACCTGCGCACCGAAGCTACGCACACGGCTTCGGGCACTGTTATTCAAACCGATGCCCCCGTTGATAACCACGGGCGCGGCGAAGCGTTTTCGCCGACCGACCTCGTGGGCACTGCCCTGGGCACCTGCATTCTTACTACTATGGCCATCGTGGCCGAGCGCCACCAAGTAGACTTGGTTGGCAGCTCCTTCACAATGGAGAAAATCATGAGCACCAGCGCCCCCCGCCGCATTGCGCAGCTGAACGTAGAGCTGCACCTGCCCGCGGCCCTCAGCCCCGAAAACCGGGCCCTGATGGAACGGACGGCGCACACCTGCCCCGTGGCTCTGAGCCTGAACCCGGAAATCCGCCAAGAGGTTCGGTTTGTGTATGCGTAGTTGGTAGCCCGCCCCACCCCAAGCCGCTCCTGAGGTTTCGGGGGCGGCTTTTTTTAAAATTTAGCAGTGCCAAGGGGGGTAGGGCGCCCTAGCAAGCCAGGGCTGCCTTTATGCCAAGCACGCCCTAGCGTTAGCGCAGAGGCACGGCCGTCCAGCACAGCTCGCGGGTGGTGCCGCCGGGCTCGGTTAGGTTCATGCGAAACGTAGTGGCCGCCTTGGCTGCCCGCGCAAAGTTGCCACGCAGCTCGAAGCGCCACGGGCTGCCTGTGGCCGAGGCCAGTAGCACGCCGCTCACCTTGCCGTTGGCAATGCGCAGGGCATCCTGGGCCGCGCCAGCGGCCGGCGCTAGCTGGCCCCTACCCTGCCCGTGGGTATTAAGAATCAGGGCCGACAGCTGCTGCCCATCAGGCGACACCACGAAACTGATTTTATCCTTTTCCAGCCCATTAGGTACGGCCCCTACCCAGCGGGTTCCCTTGGGTGGCGCCGTAAAGATGGCAATACTGAGCAGCGCGGGGAAGAGTAGCGTTTTGAGCATGGGCCGAAGTAGAAAATAACTGCGGCTAAGCTATCCTGTTTTTTTGACTTTACCAAGTAAAAGTTTACTAATTAACAGAAAGCCCCTCTTTTCGCACGAGCGAAAAGAGGGGCTTTCTTACCTAGCATTCTGGCTAGTCTAGGCGGCGGGATCCTTCTGATCAGTCTTTACAGCACTGTATTTGCTCGTTTTCAGCTCCTCAGCCAAGAAGCGGCTAGTATGGCCCTTGCCACTCTTAGCTACTTGCTCGGGCGTGCCTTGGGCCACAATGGTGCCGCCGCCCGCGCCACCCTCAGGACCAATATCAATAACGTGATCAGCCACTTTGATGAGGTCCAGGTTGTGCTCGATGATGAGCACGGTGTTGCCCTTGTCGGCGAGCTTGTGGAGCACATCGGCCAGGTGGCGAATGTCCTCAAAGTGCAAACCGGTGGTCGGCTCGTCGAGGATATAGAACGTTTTGCCGGTGTCCTTTTTGCTCAGCTCGGTCGCGAGCTTCACGCGCTGGGCTTCGCCTCCCGAGAGCGTAGTAGCCTGCTGTCCTAGGGTCAAGTAGCCCAAGCCTACATCGGCCAACGTCTTGATTTTTCGCAAGATGCGCGGCTGAAACTCGAAGAACTCCACCGCTTTCTCCACCGTCATATCCAAGATATCAGTGATGGACTTGCCTTTGAAGCGTACTTCGAGCGTTTCGCGGTTGTAGCGGCGGCCTTTGCAGGTTTCGCAGGGCACGTGCACGTCGGGCAGGAAGTTCATCTCGATGGTGCGAATGCCCGCGCCCTCGCAAGTTTCGCAACGCCCGCCCTTCACATTGAACGAGAACCGGCCGGGGCCATAACCGCGGATTTTAGCCTCCGCCATCTCGGCAAACAGCTGGCGGATTTCGGTAAACACGCCCGTGTACGTCGCTGGGTTAGAGCGCGGCGTGCGGCCAATCGGCGACTGGTCCACCTCAATCACTTTGTCAATCAGCTCTAGGCCTTCGATGCCGCCATAGGCCAGCGGCTCGCGGTGGGCGTTGAAAAAGTGCTGGTTGAGAATGGGGTAGAGCGTGTCGTGGATGAGCGACGACTTGCCCGAGCCCGACACGCCCGTCACGGCAATGAGCTTGCCCAACGGAAACTTGGCCGTTACGTTCTTAAGATTGTGGCCTTTGGCGCCTTTCAGCACTAGCTCGGTGCCTTCGCCTACCCGCTTCTTTTTGCGCAGCTCGATGTTGCGCTTGCCGCTGAGGTAGTCGGAAGTAAGCGAGCCCGAGTTGAAAATAGCCTCGGGCGTACCCTCGGCCACGATATGGCCGCCGTGGATGCCCGCGCCGGGGCCAATGTCGAGCACGTGGTCGGCGTGCATAATCATGTCCTTGTCGTGCTCCACCACAATCACCGAGTTGCCGATGTCGCGCAAGTGCTGCAAGGCTTTAATTAGACGCTCGTTATCGCGCTGATGCAGGCCGATACTCGGCTCGTCCATGATGTAGAGCACGCCCACGAGCTGGGTGCCAATCTGGGTGGCGAGGCGGATGCGCTGGCTTTCGCCGCCGCTCAGCGTGCGCACCGAGCGGTGCAGGCTGAGGTAGTCTAAGCCCACTTCGAGCAGGAAGCCGATGCGCTTGCGGATTTCTTTCAGCAGCTCGCGGGCAATGAGGTTTTGGCGGTCGCTCAGGCGGCCTTCCACATCCACAAACCAGCCCGACAACTCGTTGATATCCATCACCGACAGCTCGCCAATGTGGCGGTCAGCCAACTTGAAATGCAGGCTTTCCTTCTTCAAGCGGTAGCCATCGCACACCGGGCAGGTCTGGGCCTGGGTGTACTGCTGAATCCACTCGCGAATACTGTCGGATTCCGACTCCATCTGGCGGCGCAGAAACGGGATAATGCCCTCAAAAGGCTCGGTGTAAACAGCTTTCGCATCGTCGGCATCGTCCTGCGTGATGCCGTGCAGCAGGCGCTTAAGTAGCTCTACGTCCATCTTCTCGATGGGCGTGTTCAGGCTGGCCTTGTGCTTCTTGAGAATGAGCTGAAGCTGCTGGAAAATCCAGATATCGCGGTACTCGCCGAGCGGCGCAATGGCCCCGCGGCTGATGCTCAGCTTGGGGTCAGGTATCACGGTTTCCTCCGTGATTTGCTGCACCTCGCCCATGCCGGCGCAATGCGGGCACGCGCCGTAGGGCGAGTTGAAGCTGAACGTGTTAGGCGCCGGGTCGTCGTAGGCGATGCCCGTTTCGGGGTCCATCAGGAAGCGCGAGAAGAACTGCGGCGCGGCCTTTTTGGCATCTGGGTCCAGCACCAGCATGGTGCCCTTGCCGTGGGTCATGGCGTTCTGCACCGAGCCCGAAAGGCGGAAACGGTCTTCCTCCTTCACCACGAGCCGGTCGATCACGATTTCGATGTCGTGAATCTTGTAGCGGTCCACCTGCATCTTGGGCGTGATGTCGAGCAGCTCGCCATCGACGCGCACTTTGGTGAAACCCAGCTTGGCAATCTTCTGAAAATCTTCGCGGTAGTGGCCTTTCCTACCCTTCACCACGGGTGCCAGCACAATAAGCTTTTTGCCATCGTACTGCTTCAGGATGTAGTTGATAATCTGGTCGTCGCTCTGCCGAATCATCTTTTTGCCCGTAGCGTAGCTGAAGGCTTCAGCAGTACGCGCATACAGCAAACGCAGGAAGTCGTAAATCTCCGTGATGGTGCCCACCGTGGAACGCGGGTTGCGCGAAGTAGTTTTTTGCTCAATCGAGATGACCGGCGACAGCCCTTCGATTTTATCGACGTTGGGCCGCTCAAGCCCGCCCATGAAGGAGCGCGCGTAGGCCGAAAACGTCTCCATGTAGCGCCGCTGCCCCTCGGCATAAATGGTATCAAAGGCCAGACTCGACTTGCCTGAGCCCGATATACCCGTGAAAACCACCAGCTTGCCGCGCGGAATGCGCACGCTCACGTTTTTGAGGTTGTGCTCACGCGCGCCATACACCTCGATGAACGGTGCTTCGGCGGCGGCACCCAGCAGCGGGCCCTCTAAACTTGCGTCCCCCGCGGGGGGTAGGGCGGCGGGCGTATTGTGCGCCTCGGCTACGGCCAGGCCGGCGGGCGCAGGCTGGCTGCCCACAGGCAAGTTGTGGCGCAAGTCAGGCCCTTGGTCCTCAGTAGCTTCAACTAACTCGGCCTCAGTGGTAGCAGTCAGGATTTCGGCCGCGGGAGCAGCGGGTTTAGTTGCTTTTTTGGGAGCAGCTTTGGGTTGTTTCGGAGCGGGAGCCACGGGAGCGGTAGCCGTTTTTTTAGCCATGCGGGCAAAGAGGAGGAACGAGCAAAGGTACGGGAACGGCTGGCTGGGGGTGGCGAAAAAGCTAAAATTCACCGCCCTACCCCTGGTGGCGAGCCGACTGAGGCTAACAAGCTTAGCCCCCGAATGGTGCGTGGAGGCGCAATTTCTCTTTCTTTGCTACGCCGCCCGCACTGGCGGCCTTCTCCCTAAACCCTCCTACCCATGCACTTGCTTTTTCGCTCGTTTCTGCACCAGTTGGCCCTTAGCGCCGGGCTGCTGCTCGGCACCCACGCGACCTTTGCCCAAACCAGCGCGGTGGGGGCCCACGGCTACGATTTTCTGACCATCACGATTGTAAAATCGCCCTACAAAGCCGATTGCCGCATGTTGCTGACGCCGGCCTTCCAAGGCAAGACGGAGATAAAGCTGGAAGAAGAGTATACTATAACCAACAACCGCTACCGCGAAAATCTGCACCACAACACCCTGCTACTCAATCAGACGCTAAGCGACTTGTCGGTAGCCGGTTGGGAACTGGTCGAAACCCACGCCGCTCTGGAGGGTGCTCCCCCCGCCCCCGTCGTCACGCGCTACCTGCTGCGCAAGGCCAAAAACTGAGCCGATTCGTGGTGGCCTACCCCCCTCAGTTGCTGGCACTGTCCTTGCCAAGGGCGAGCAGTCACCCACTCTTTGCTCCTTATGAACTGCCTTCAAAAAACCGCCGCGCTCGGCCTGCTGAGCGCGCTGGCGCTGGCTGCTGCCCCCGCCCAGGCCCAGGTTAATATTAACATCAACACGGCCCCGCCAGTAGTGGTGGGCGCGCCCTCCAATGCGCAGTACTACTACATTCCGGAGGCCAATGCTTATTACGATGTGCCGGCCCGCCGCTACTTGGTGCAGCGCAATGGCCAGTGGGCGCGCTACGAGCGCCTAGAAGGCTACGACGCCCGCAACCTGCACCCACAGTACATCGACTATCGTGGCAACGAGCCTTGGCTTTGGAAGGGTAAGGGCCACCCGCACGGCATGCCCCCCGGCCAAGCTAAAAAAATGTACCGTGACGACGACCACGGCAAGGGGCACAAAGACAAAGGCCACGGTAAAGGCCACCATTAATACCCTTACTAAAAGCGAGTTACAAAAATCAAAAAGCGCCTCAATGAGGCGCTTTTTTTGTGGCTTGCGGCGGCAGTTGGGTTGGTCGATAAATTCGGGGCTTTGGGCTGGACAACTGCCCGATACACCGACTGGACCTGCGTTGGGGCACCCCTTTTGCACTAGGGAGAGTATCCTACTTTACACTTCTTCTCATTCTTCCTTTTCTCTTTCGCCATGAAATTCCGCTCCCAGTTGCTCGTGTTTGTTTTTGGTGCTTTTGCTACGCTAGCTTCGCCGGCTGCCCATGCTCAGGTTAATGTCAATGCTCAATTTGGCCACCCGGCCTGGGGGCCTGCTACGCCTGCTGGAGCCCAGTACTACTACGTGCCCGAAATCGATGGCTACTACGACCTACAGACCCAAAACTACCTTGTGCAGCGCAACGGCCGCTGGCTTCCGGTGGCCAACGTGCAGGGCTACAACCCGGCTAGTTTTCACCCAGTAGTAGTGGACTACCGTGGCCGCCAGCCCTGGTCGCAGTACCGCGATCACCACACCCGCTACTACGGCCGCCCAGTGGTGGTGCAGCCGAGCCGCCCAGTCATCGTGCAGCAGCCGGGCCGGCGCCCAATCATTGTGCAGCAGCCCAACCGGCGCCCAGTTATCGTGCAGCGCGTTAATCGCCGGGGTCGCATAGTTACGCGCCAGGTACGCTAGGCTAGCTCATCTGGCCAAGGGGCCCCGCCTACCGGGCGGGGCTTTTTTAGTGGCAGTTGCGGGGTGTTAGTCGGCATAGTTAGCCTGCTTGGCCGTAAAACTCAATTCGATAGCCAAGGCAACTGAAAATCGGCACCTTACTTGCACTTATCCTAGGTAGAAATTCACTTTTCTTTTTTGCTACCCCATGAAATCCTCCCTTCGTTTTCTTGCTTTCGCGCTTGGCACCGGCCTAGCGTTTGCTGCCCCTATTGCTGCGCAAGCGCAAGTGAGCGTAGGGATTAACATAGGCGGCCTGCCGCCATGGGGACCACCTGTGCAGCAGGGCACGCAGTACTACTACATTCCAGAAATTGATGGCTACTACGACATCTACAACGGGAGCTACATCGTGTTTGATGGGCAGCAGTGGATTTCGGTGCCTTATCTCGACGGCTACGACCCTTACTACTTTCACCCGGTGCCTGTGGCCTATGTCGGTGCCCAGCCTTGGCTTAATATCGGCTCTTACCGCCGCCGCTACCCCCAGTACGTGACTGTATACCGGGGTGGGGGCTACGGCAACGCCGGCCGCTACAATGGGCATGACTACGGTGCCGGCCGGGTATATGGCTACGACCGTGGGAGCTATTACAACAACCGCCCCGGCTACGGTAATCGTGGTGGTAACTATGGCGGCAACCGCGGCGGTAATGACCGCCGCGACGATAACGACCGCCGCGGCGGCTACCCAGATAACCGCGGCGGCAACTACGGCGGCCGCGACCAGCGGGGCTATACCCTACCCCAGGGCGGTGGCCAGCCAGGCAACCGAGGCGGCCAGCCCAACTTCGGACGGCCGAGCCAGCCTAATTTTGGGCAAGGGCAGGGGCCGCAGCCCGGCGGCCAGAACCAAGGCCAGCCGGGTGGGCCAGGGCGCGGTGGCCAGGGCCAGCCCGGCGGCGACCGCGGGCAAGGAGGCGGCCCAGGCCGCGGTGGCGACCGTGGCCGCCGCTAGAGGCCAGCGCCCAACTTTGTATATTCTGTTCAACAGCTGCCCCAACTAGGGCAGCTGTTGTTTTTTAAGAGGGGGGTAGCAGCAGGCTAGAATCTGACCCAGTCGGGAGTGGCCTGTGAGTAGGCATCTACCAGCACGCTGCATCTTTTTGGAGGGGCAAAGCCCCTCGCAAAAAATCGGTAGCGGGGTGCACGCCTACCCTCAACATCACAACAGTTGTGGGCAGATTGTTACCTGACTTTAGCTGTACGCTCGCCACGCGACTGCCCTCACCCAGCAGCGCCACTACCTAGGCCTGGGTTTCAAATCCTACCCCCTTCTCTTCGTGCAAAGATTGGAACATGGCCCCGATTTCGGAGCCTAGCACGGGCACGCATTCCCCGGCGGCGCGCAGCTGACCCTTGGCCACCCGAAAGCAGGCGTGGTGCCAAGGGCAAATGAGCTGCCATGCACAATTTCTCCTTTTCGAGCGGGGTTCCCTAGTGCGGGCAGTGCGCCGCGAAAGCATGCCCTGCCCCTGCTACCGGGTCAGCAACACCGGCGGACCATCGTGAAGGATTGGACACGTTTTTAGCGCGCCTTCAGGCAGGCTGGCAGCATCAAGCAGGTCAATATCAGAGAGCATAAGCACTAATAATAAGGCTATTGCTGGCAATGCAGGGTCAACGCCGTAGGTTGGGTAGCCAATGCACCGAGGCGCTAGTGCGCAGGCGTCGTTAGTGCTCCTACCACCTTATAATCAACTAGTCATGCGTTTGGGCACTAGGCAGGTGCATCCGAAATCCCTGCTGCAATGTGGCGCCGCGCAGCTGCAGCCCAGTGTACAAGGTATCGGTACAGGGCAAAGCGCTGTTGCCGCAGTGCCCACCCTGCACGCCGACATACACGCGGTACGGCCCCAGTTGCTGAACTACCGCGGTTTGCCTAATGCGGTAATCGGCTGGCCACAAGGCACGGGTCGCCAGCATACCGGGATTGCGCATTTCACTTCCTATGTCTTTTAATCCATAAGCCAGACAAAGTAGCGCGAGTAGCCAGCCTCCTGCTCGTAGCCAATGCAATGGCCAAGTCTGTCCTACCAGCACTATCCCCAACACGGCCATACCAATTACATACGTATAGCCGAAGCGCAGCGCGGGTGCTACCCCAAACCACCAGCCACAGTTTAGAAGCAACAAGCCATATAGCTGATATTCAACTCGTCGCCACCAGCGCGCCCGGCGCTGCCAAACCAAAGTGCCGGCCACCAGCACCGGGCTAAGCAGCCAGAGCGCCAACAGGCGTTGATCAGCCAGCTCGTGCTGCTGCCACCAGAAGGGTAACCACTGGGGTATAGCCTGGCCCTGTGCGCGCCGCCAGTCGTTTGCCGCCCGCCGGGCAAATAGGCGAATCTCGGCCAGGTCGGCCGCTGGGCGGGGGGTAGGGATAGCCCAGTCGGCTACCACGGTGCCCGCGCTCGCTGCCAGCGGGTAAACTGCATATCCCGACAACACAACGTTGCGCCCTAACCAGGGCAACGCCACTACTAGTCCTACCCCCATCAGCACTTTGAATCGCTGCCCCCAGTCCCGGGCATTTGCTCGCAGCGCCCAGGCGGTGGGCCACAGCAACACAGCTACTGCCGATGCTTTGAAGGTGACGGCCGTGGCAGCTAGCAGCACCAGCCAGCCCAGTCCGGCCGGAGCCAGCCGGGGCGTTTCGAGCAGCACCCCCAGCAGCAACAGGCCCAGCACCGCCGCCGACATATCGGGCATGGGTGAAGAAATCCAAAAGCGCGTGCAGAGCAGCAGCAGCAGTAGGCTGCCCAAGTAGTATCCCGCCAACCAGGGCCGGCCACCGGGCCGCAGGTGTTGAGCGGCCCGCCGCACTTGCCAAAGCGTTAGCACCAGAAACCCATAACTATTAATCGTTTGCTGAAATGCAGGCCAAAAATCTAGCTGGCTAGCTGGACTAAAAAAAGCCGTGAGCAAATCAGCATGCGAGTTGAAAGCCAGCCGACTATGCAAATTACCCAGCCCCGGCACCACTGCAAACCGGTGTATCCACTGAATAATCTGCGCGTGGTAGAGGCTGGTATCAATGAAACTGGGCGGCTGCACAGCGTGCATAAGTATCCCCACTGCCAGCACCGCAGCCAGCCCTAGCGCGCCGGCACCCGCCCGCCAGTGCTGGCCAGCAGTGCGCAACAGCTGGCCAGCCGCAGCGCGCTGCCACAGCAGCAACGCAGCTGCCAGCGCGCTCACTCCTAGCTGCATAGGTAGCGCCACCGGCCAGGCAAAGCTCAGCACCGCCACCAGCCAAGCCAGGCCGGCCAGGCCCGTCAGGCTCAGCAACTCGGGGCTTTCGGCCACGAGGGGGGGTAGGGCGCCGCCCAGCGCCCGTAGCAGCCGGGCCACGACCAGCCCTAGCCCCACCGACACTACTGCTATCCAAACCCAAAACAGCCCGACTAGCAGCATGAGTGCATTCTAAACATTGGCTAACCCAGCACCGCCACGCGGGCCTAAAACTCCGCGTTCTTCGGGAAGCGCGGGAAGGGGATGACGTCGCGGATGTTAGTCATGCCCGTCACGAACAGCACCAGGCGCTCGAAGCCCAAGCCGAAGCCCGCGTGCGGCGCCGTGCCAAAGCGGCGCGTGTCGAGGTACCACCACAGTTCGTCGGTGGGCACGTGCATCTCGGCCATACGGGCTTCGAGTTTGGCCAGGTCCTCCTCGCGCTGCGAGCCGCCAATGATTTCGCCGATGCCCGGAAACAGCACGTCCATGGCCCGCACGGTGCGGCCATCCTCGTCCAGCTTCATGTAAAACGCCTTGATTTCCTTGGGATAATTTGTCAGAATCACCGGCTTCTTAAAGTGCTTCTCGACCAGATAACGCTCGTGCTCGCTCTGTAGGTCGGTGCCCCAATCTACCGGAAACTCAAACTTCTGCTTCGCCGATTTCAGGATTTCGACCGCCTCGGTGTAGGTGAGGCGCTGAAACTCATTGGTCGTCACGAAGCTGAGGCGCGCCAGCAATTCCTTGTCGTAGGTATCGTTGAGGAACTGCAGGTCGGCGGCACAGTGCGCCAGCGCATACTTCACCAGGCTTTGCAGGAAGTCCTCGGCCAGGTCCATGTTGTCCTGCAAGTCGTTGAACGCCACTTCGGGCTCAATCATCCAGAACTCGGCCAGGTGGCGGGCAGTGTTTGAGTTTTCGGCCCGGAAGGTGGGCCCAAACGTGTAGACGCTGCCCAGCGCCATGGCCGCCAGCTCGCCTTCGAGCTGCCCGCTTACGGTAAGGTTGGTTTGTTTGCCAAAAAAATCCTGGCTGTAGTCCACGGCGCCGTCTTCGGTGCGGGGCGGGTGCTCGGGAGGCAGGGTAGTCACCCGAAACATCTGGCCCGCACCCTCGGCATCGGAGCCCGTGATGATGGGCGTGTGCACGTAGTAAAACCCGTGGTCGTTGAAATACTGGTGGATAGCGAACGCCAGCGCGTGCCGGATGCGCAGCACCGCCCCAAACGTGTTGGTGCGCGGCCGCAGGTGCGCAATCTCGCGCAGGTGCTC